>LIQL01000208.1 GCA_001418405.1 Streptomyces diastatochromogenes
GTTGGGGTTGGGGAGGGGGGTCTGAGGCGTGGGCATCGAGCCGTATGAGAGTGCGTTGGACGACGTGCCGGGGGCGCATCCGTATCCGCGGAGCAGTCGGTACGCGGGGGCCGAGATCGGGGTGCACGTGCGGGCCGACGGGAGCGAAGTGCGGTATGCGAAGCGGCGGTTGTTGCCGTCGCTCGCGGAGGCGGCCGACGATGCCGTGCCGCACGTCGTGGGCAGTGGGGAGCGGGTCGATCAGCTCGGACAGCGGTATTTCGGGGATCCGGGGCAGTGGTGGCGGATCGCGGACGCCAATCCGGTGCTGGAGCCACGGGAGTTGACGGCGGAGCCGGGGGTGGAGATCGCCGTGCCGTTGCCCGGCGGGTTCAGCGGCGGGCTGGGCGGGCCGGGGGTGCGGCATGGCTGACGGGGACGAGCCGATCGGGCGGGGTCCCCTGCACGTGTCGCTGTACATGGGGCCGAAGTTGGCGCGGCTGGTCCCGCAGGAGGTGGTGGAAGCACTGCTCTCGGCGCAGATCACCAGTACGGCGGGCGAGCGCAGCGGCTTCCAGTTGGCGTTCGACCTGACCAAGAAGGGCGCGATCGTCCAGCGGTTGCTGCCGGAGGGGTTCTTCGATCCGAAGACGCGGGTGATCGTCACCGTGACGGTCAAGGGGACGCCGGTGGTGCTGCTGGACGGCGTGATCGTGCGGCAGGAGGTGGGCAGCAGCAACCACCCCGGGCAGAGCACTCTGACGGTGACGGGCGAGGACCTGACGCTGTTGATGGATCTGGAGGAGCGGACCGACCGCTATCCGAATCTGGCGCCCTCGCAGCGCGTCGAGCGGATCCTGTCCCAGTACGCCGATTACGGGATCGACGCGCGGATCATCCGGGAGCAGATTCCGCAGCCGCCGCGGGAGCAGGTGCGGGTCGACTACCAGACGGGCACGGACCTGAGTTACGTCAACGACCTGGCGCGGGCCAACGGGTACACGTTCTATCTGGAGCCGGGGCCGGTGCCGGGGCGGTCGACGGCGTTCTGGGGTCCGGAGCAGCGCCTCGGGCAGCGGCAGCACGCCCTGAACGTGAACATGGACGCCAATTCCACCGTGGACCAGTTGACGTTCGCGTACGACGGGACCGCGCGGGAGGAGCCGCAGGCCCGGGTGCAGGACCCGGTGACGCGGCGGGCGCCGTTGTTGGCGCAGCCGGACATCAGCCCGTTGCGGCCGCCGTTGGGGCTGCGGGGGTCGCCGGCGCTCAAGCGGAAGACGTTGAGCGGGACGGCGAAGATGGATGAGGGCCTGGCCAAGGCGGAGGCGTTGGGGCGGGCCGCGACCAGTGCCGACGCGATCTCGGGATCGGGGTCGTTGGACGTCACCCGGCACGGATATCTGCTGCGTCCGCGGGAGTTGGTGGGCGTGCGCGGTGCCGGGGTCACCTATGACGGCGACTACTACGTGAAGTCCGTGACGCACAACCTGCGGATCGGCTCGTACCTGCAGAACTTCACGCTGTCGCGGGAGGGGCTGATCGCCCGCAGCGGCACCGTGCGGCCCTAGCCGCACCGGCACCCGATCACCAGCACCAGCACCAGCACCCGATGCCCGTACGTGGGGACCGTAAGGAGAGAAGCCGCACATGGCTGCTGCACCGAACAACCGCTTCCTCGGCAAGTTCCGGGGCCGGGTGGCGGCGAACGACGACCCGATGGGAGTGGGCCGGTTGCGCGTCCAGGTCCCGGACGTGCTGGGCGACGAGGTGTCGACCTGGGCCCTGCCGTGCTTCCCGTTCAGCGGCGAGCAGGCGGGGCAGGTGGTGGTGCCGTCGGTCGGGGCCGGCGTGTGGGTGGAGTTCGAGCAGGGGGACCCCAGTTTCCCGGTGTGGGTGGGGTGTTGGTACGGGCGGCGGGAGGAACTGCCGGAGGACGCCCAGCGGGATCCGGCGATCGCGCATCCGGTGGTGATCCAGACGCCGGGCAAGCACAAGATCGTGCTGTCCGACGTGCCGACCGAGGGCATCCTCCTCCAGGCCCCGGGCGGGGCGTACGTGCGGATCGACGCCACGGGGGTCCACCTCAACAACGGGCTCGGGGCGTCCGTCTCCCTCACCGGGGAGCAAGTCGACCTGAACGACGGTCGGTTGACCGTGCAGAAGAAGCGCTGACGAGAGCGGGGGAGGCAGGGCAGATGGCGAGCGGGAATCTCGTGCACGGAGGCATGACCATCGGCTGTCCGCACGGCGGGCGGGTGGTGCCGGCCGTGGCCGGCGGCGGGGCGGGCGTGCTGATCGACGGCGCGCCGGTGGCGACGGCCGCGGACCTGTTCGTGGTGAGCGGGTGCGCGCACGTCGTGGCGGGCCGCCCGCAGCCGTGCACCAGCGTGCGGTGGACGCCGGACGGCGGGGGCGGCGGCGTGTGCGTCGACGGGGTGCCGGTGCTGCTGGACACCACCGCGGCGCTGTGCTTCAGCGCCGCGGTGGTGCCGCAGGGGCCGCCGGTGGTGACGTCCGCCGGCGGGGGTCGGCCGGGCGGTTCCGAGGGGGTGACGAGCCGATGAGGGCGCAACCGGGGCGGACCGGGCACGTGTCGCGCACGGACCTCGCCTTTCCGTACCGCGCGGACCGGCGCGGGCGGACCGCGCACGCCCGGTACGACGCGCACGTGCGGGACCTGGTCGAGCAGTTGCTGTTCACCAGTCCCGGCGAGCGGGTGATGCGGCCCGACTTCGGCTGCGGGCTGCTGGACCTGGTCTTCACGCCGAACAGCCCGGAGTTGGCCTCCGCCGTCGAGCTCTCCGTGCAGGCGGCGTTGCAGCGCTGGCTGGGCGAGTTGATCGAGGTGGAGTCGCTGGACGTGACGAGCGAGGAGAACGTGGTGCGGGTGTCGCTGCAGTACGTGGTGCGCGCCACCGCCAGCCGCCGCGACGAGGTGTTCGAGGGGCGGGGGGCGGAATGACGGTCGGCGGCACGTTCGGGACCGGACGGCGGGAGCGGATCCGGCAGGCGCGGCGCAACGGCGTGGACGCGGTGGAGGTCGGCGACGACGGGCGGACGCTGACCGTCACCTTCCTGGGGAAGGCGCCGCACGGGCTGCGTCCGGAGAACGTCCGGATCGACGGCGGGCGGCGGATCACCGGCATCGAGGCGCTGGAGACCACGGTCGAGCGGGAGGAGGACCCCGAGCTGGACGACCGGCTGGTGGTGCTGCTGGACCGGGCCGGTGACTTCTCGTCCTACCGGTTGTCGGTGGTGGAGACCGATCCCTACGGGCGGCCGGGCACCGAGCCGTTCCCCGGGTTCGACCAGCGGTACTTCTCGGCGGAGTTCTCGTTCCGGCCGAACTGCCCGACGCCGTTCGACTGCGTGGACGACGACGGTGCGGGGGCGGGCGCAGGGGGGCGGCTGCCGGACGCCTTCCGCGCCGCCGCGCCCGTCATCGACTACACCGCCCGGGACTACGACACCCTGCGGCAGGTCGTCCTGGACCGGTTGCGGCTGACGACGCCCCAGTGGGTGGAGCGCAACCCGGCGGACCTCGGCACGACGCTGGTCGAGTTGCTCGCCCACACCGCCGACCAGATCAGCTACCAGCAGGACGCGGTGGCCACCGAGGCGTACCTGGACACCGCGCGGCGCCGGGTGTCGGTCCGGCGCCACGTGCGGCTGATCGACTACCCGATGCACGACGGCTGCACGGCCCGGGCGTTCGTGACGGTCCAGGTGGTGGCGCCGCTGACGCTGCTGCCGGGGACCTTCCGGTTCGCCGCCGTGGACTACCGCTCGTACGGGCCGCGGGAACGGCCGGAGCTCGGGTCGGTGATCGACGACCGGGAGCTGGCGGTGCTGGCCGAGCGCGGGTCGCTGGAGGTGTTCGAGCCGGTGGTGCGCCGGGCGCCGCTGGAACTGCTCCCCCAGCACCACGTCATCCGGCTGTGGACGTGGGGCGGGGAGGTCTGCGGGCTGCCGGCGGGGGCCACCGCCGCCACCCTCACCGATGCCTGGGCCGACGAGGAGTGCGGACGGCGGGAGTTGGCGCTCGCCCCCGGTGACCTGCTGCTCCTCGAAGAGGTCAAGGGGCCGCGGACCGGGACGCCCGGCGACCAGGACCCCACGCACCGGCAGGTGGTGCGGCTGACGTCCGTCACCCCGGCCGTCGACGAGCTCGTCGGGCAACCGGTCCTGGAGGTCACCTGGGCCGATGAGGACGCGCTGGCGTTCCCGTTGCGGCTGACGACGCGGGGCGGGCGCCACTGCGCGCCCGTGGCGGACGTGAGCGTGGCGCGCGGCAACGTGGTGCTGGTGGACCACGGGCAAACCTTGGACGGGAACGGCGACGGGAACGGCGACGGGAACGGCGACGGGAACGGCGACGGGAACGGTGACGGGGCGGGGGGTGACGGGCACGTGCCGGAGACCGTCAGCGTGCCGCCCGTGCCCGCCGTGCTGGCGTCCTGCGACCCGCCGGCGTTCGGCTGCTGGGACGGCGGACACGGCGGCAACGAGGTCGCGCAGCTCCTCGACGACCTGATCGACCGGGCCCAGGGCGGCCGGGAGCTGTCCCCCGACGACGTCCGGCGGCTGTGCACCGCGGTCGGCGCGGAGGCCGCCGAGCGGGCCGGCATCGGGCTGGAGTCCGCCGGGCTGCGCGCCGAAAGGGTGCTGCCGGGGACCGCGTACGCGCAGGCCGCGGCGTTGCGGACGCTGCTCACGCAGTCGGTGTACCCGGGGATCGTGCCGCGCTTCCGGCCGGTGGTGGGCCGCGCGCCGGTCGTCCAGGCGGTGCCGTTCCCGCAGCCGCGGCACGTCGCGGCCGGGCAGGCGGCGCGGCTCGCGGCGATCCCGGAGCGGGTGCGGGAGCGACTGGTGGAGCTGTGGCGCAGCGCCCGGGACCGGGACGGGCTGAGTGAGGCGGAGACCGCCGAACTGACCGTGCTGTTCGGACTCGACGTGCTGGAACGGCTGGAGCTGGCCCGGCATCCGGTGCGGGCGCTGCGGGAGCTGCTGCACCGCAGCCCGCGCCTGCTGGACGGCAAGCTGCGCCGGCTGGCGGTGCTCACGGCGCGCGCCCGGGCGGGGACGGTGCTGGACGGGCGGACGGCGTGGGAGGTCGCGCAGACCTGGGGGCCGGCGTACGCGACCGGGCTGCACCCGGACGAGCCGGTGCTGCACGGCCCGGCCGCCGCCGTCCTCCAGGACCCGCGCGAGGCCCTGCCGGCGCTCCGCCTCCGGGAGCTCACGGACGCCGACGGCGGCCCCGACGGCGCCGGCGCGGAGTCCGGCGCCCTCTGGCGCCCGCGCCGCGACCTGTTGGGCAGCGGCGCCCGCGACCGGCACGTCGTGGGGGAGCTGGAGGACGACGGGCGGCTGGCGCTGCGGTTCGGCGACGGGCACCACGGGGCCCGGCCGACGCCGGGTAGCCGGCTCGCCGTCCACTACCGGATCGGCGGCGGCACGGCCGGGAACGTCGGTGCCGAGGCGATCGGCCACCTGGTGCTGCGGCGCGACCCGCAGGAGTCGGAGGCCGGGGCGCCGCTGCCGGTGGCCGGGGTCCGCAACCCGCTGCCCGCGGTGGGCGGCGTGGAGCCCGAACCGCTGGAGCAGGTACGGCAGTTGGCGCCGTTGGACCTGCGGCGGAGCCGGCTGCGGGCGGTCACCGCGGAGGACTACGCGGCGCTGGCCGGCGGGCTGCCGGGCGTGCAGCGGGCGGCGGCGGAGATCCGGTGGACCGGCAGTGTCCAGGAGGCGCACGTCGCCGTCGACGCGTACGGCACCGAGGATCCGTCGCCGGCCCTGCTGGACGCGGTCGGCCACGCGCTGGAGGTCTACCGCCGGATCGGGCACGACCTGGTGGTGCGGCCGGCGCGCTGGGTGCCGCTGGACGTGGCGCTGGAGGTCTGCGCCGAGCCCGGTCACCAACACGGGCAGATCCTGGCCGAGTTGTACCGGGTGCTGGGCGACCGGGCGCTGTCCGGCGGCCGGCTGGGCTTCTTCCACTCGGACGCGCTGACGTTCGGGGAGCCGGTCCGGCTGAGCCGGCTGGTGGCCCTGGCCGCGGC
Organism: Streptomyces diastatochromogenes; assembly: GCA_001418405.1. Taxonomy (GTDB): domain Bacteria; phylum Actinomycetota; class Actinomycetes; order Streptomycetales; family Streptomycetaceae; genus Streptomyces; species Streptomyces albulus_C. Next base: position 6,045 of record LIQL01000208.1, read on the forward strand.
GGTGCCGGGCGTCCGCAGCGTGGCGGTGACCCGGTTGCAGCGGATGTTCCACGCGGACCGGGGGGAACGACAGGCGGGGGTGCTGCGGCTGGGGCCGCTGGAGATCGCCCGCTGCGACAACGACCCGGACCGGCCCGAGAACGGCCGGCTGGTCATCGAGCTCGGGGGTGGGCGATGACGGAGCACCAGACGACGGGCTGCGGCTGCGGCTGCACGGGGACGGACGCGGCGGGCGGCGGGCACGACGAGCGCCGCGCCGACCCCGCGCCCTACAACCCGCCGGGCCGCCGCGCCCTCGACTACCGGGTCGGCGACCACGGTTCGTTCCTGGCGGCGATGCTGGACCGGCTGGCCTCACCGGCCTACCCGGCGCTGCGCGGGCTGACCGTCCGCACCCCCGACGACCCGTCCGTCGGGCTGCTGGACGCCTGGGCGGTCCTCGGCGACCTGCTGACGTTCCACGGCGAGCGGATCGCCGACGAGGGGTACCTGCGAACCGCCAACGAGCACCGTTCGCTGGCGCTGCTGGGCCGGCTGGTGGGGCACCAGCCGCGGCCCGGGGTCGCCGCCGACACCCACCTCGCCTACACCCTGGACCGCGACCCGCGCGCCGGCGACCTGCCGGTGGTCATCCCGCGCGGGGCGCGCAGCCACAGCGTGCCGGCCGGCTCGGACGAGGAGTCGCAGACCTTCGAGACCGACGAGGACCTGACCGCGCGGTCGGCGTGGAACGAACTCGCGGTGCGGCACCGCCGGCCGGCACTGCTGACCGCGGACGCCCTGCGGACCCGCCCGGAACTGCTGGTCGCGGGCACGTCCACCGGGGTGGCCGTCGGCGACCGGCTGCTGTTCGACTTCGGTGCGCAGCGGGTGCTGCTGCCGGTGGCGTCGGTGCGGCCGGACCGCACCCAGGACGTCACCGCGCTGGGGCTGCCCAAGGCGGCACCGGCGTCGCTGCCGGAGCTGGTCACCGAACTGCGGGCGTGGATCACCGAACCCCCCGCGTCGGTGGACCCGGACGATCCGGACTACCCGCCGCCGGCCACCCCGCAGGCTCCCAACCCCCGCCCGGTGAGCCGGTTCGTCGCCGACTTCGACGCGCAGGTGCTGGCGCCGCTGCGCAAGGACCTGGACGGCATCGCCGACCCGGCCGCGTTCACCGCGCGGCTGGCCGGCCCGCACGAGCGGCTGGCGGAGGCGCAGGCGGTGGCGGCCGGCTATCCGGAGGTCGTCGCGTGGTTCGAGGAGCTCCAGGCGGTCGTCGCTGAACTGGCCCGGCGGGCAGACCAGTTGGGAGGGGAGTCGCCCGAGGAGCCGCCGCCGGGAGAGCCGGCGCCCGCCGCGCCACCGGCCGCCGCCGAGGACCCGGCGGCCACCGGCCAGGGCACCGCGGTGCCCACCGCCCTCTCGGCCCTCGCCGCCGTGCTGCCGGCGCTGCGCACCCGGGTGGTCCGCCCGCCGACCGCCGACCGGGACGCGGCCGGCGACCCGCAGCGGGCGTTCGGTGCCGGTGCGGACCTGGGCGCGCGGCTGCTGGCCGCGCTGGACCCGCGGGTCGGCGACGGCCTCTACCCGGCGTGGCGGCGGGCGGCCGCCCCGGCCGGCGACGGCGGCGGCGGCGCCGCCGTTCCCGCCCAGCCGGTGCTGCGCGCCGTCCTCACCATGCGGGTCACCGCCACCCCGTTCGGTGCGACGGCGCCGCTGAAGTCGGTGCAGGACGACCGGGGGCGGGTCATCCGGACCGCGGACTGGCCGCTGACGGGGGCCGCGCTGACCACGGTGCGGGTGGTGTTCGACACCGCGGGGAAGGCCCCGGTGCGGGCGGAGTTCCAGCACGCCGAGACCGGCAGCACGGACCAGCGGGCGGAGAACCTGCCCGCCGACACCGCCTTCGCGCTCGGCCCCGGCCGGGTCGAACTGCACACCCGCACCGGCCAGGACCACGACCTGAGCTGGCTGGGTCGCCGCCCGGTGGACTCGCAGGAGCCGGGGGTCACCGCCCGGCTCCTGGCCGGACTGCCGGAGCGGACGGTGTTCGTCTCGCGTCCGGCGGAGGACGGCCGGGTCCACGTCTCGGTCGACGACGGCAACGCGCAGTCCTGGCAGTTGGCGCCCGGCGAGCACCGGCAGGTCACGCAGGACGGCTACGAGGTGCGGGTGCGGGTGGCGGCCGGCGGCGAACCGCCGGGCGTGGAGATCGGGATCGCGACGGTCCCGAAGCCGGCCGACCGGCGGGTACTGGCGCTGGACGCGGTGTACGACGGGATCACGGTGGGCAGTTGGGTCGCCGTCGAGCGGCCCCGCAAGGGCGCGGACGGCCCGGACGGCATCCCCGGCGACAAGAAGCTGGCGTTCGTCACCACCCGGGTCACCGCGGTCCGTACCGCGGTGCACACCCAGTACGGCATCACCGGCCGGGGCACCGTCCTCACCCTCGCCGACCCGTGGCTGGACGAGCACGACGTCACCCTGGACGCGATCCGGGACACCACCGTGCACGCCGCCGGCCAGGACCTGGTGCAGGCGGACGACCCGGTCGGCGAGGACGTGCACGGCGACCGGCTGGAACTCGCCGCGCTGTACGACGGGTTGCGGCCGGGCCGCTACCTGATCGTCTCCGGCGAACGCACCGACATCCCCGGGGTGGAGGGGGTGCGGGGCACCGAACTGGCCGTCATCGCGGGCGTGGAGCAGACGTTGGACCCGGCGCTGCCCGGCGACCGGGTGCACACCACGCTGACCCTGACCCGCGCACTGACGCACCGCTACCGGCGGGACGCGGTGCGGGTGCAGGGCAACGTCGTCCCGGCGTCGCACGGCGAGAGCCGCGACGAGGCGATCGGCAGCGGCGACGCGGCGCGCGCCAACCAGACGTTCGCGCTCTGGCAGTCGCCGCTGACCTGGCTGCCGTCCGACAACCCCCTGGGGGCCGTGGCGCAGTTGGAGGTCCGGGTGGACGGGCTGCGCTGGCACCCGGTGGACAGCCTGGCCGGCCGCGGCCCCGACGAGCGGGTCTACGTCACCGGTTCGAGCGGCGCCGGCACCGGCGCCGGCCGCACGACGGTGACCTTCGGCGACGGGGTGCACGGCGCCCGGCTGCCGACCGGTCACGACAACGTGCGGGCCCGCTACCGCTTCGGGACCGGCCGGGCCGCCAACGTCGCGGCGGACCGGATCACCCAGGCCGTCACCCGCCCGCTCGGCGTCACCGGCGTCACCAACCCGCAGCCGGCCACCGGCGGCGCCGACGCGGACGGCCCGGCACTGACCCGGCGCACCGTCCCGCTGGCGGTCTCCGCCCTGGACCGGCTGGTGTCCCTGGCCGACTACGAGGACTTCGCTCGCTCCCGGGCGGGCATCGGCCGGGCCGCGGCCCGCGAGGTGTTCGACGGGCGGCGGCAGGTGCTGCACGTGACGGTCGCCGGCGTCGACGACATCCCCCTCGCAGCGGACGCGGAGGTGCTGCGGGCGCTGCGGGCGTCGCTGGCGGAGTACGGGGACGGCCGGCTGCCGGTGCGGGTGGACGTCCGGGAGCCGGTGCTGCTGCTGTGCGCGGCGAAGGTGAAGGTCGCCCCTGACCACGCCTGGTCGCTGGTGGAGCCGCGGGTCCGGCAGGCGCTGCTGGCCCGCCTCGGCTACGACGGGCGGGAACTGGGCCAGCCGGCCCGGTTGTCGGAGGTGCTGGCCGCCGCGCAGGCGGTGCCCGGCGTGGACTACGTGGACGTGGACGCCTTCACCGGCGTCCCGGCCTCCGTCACCGCCCCCGAACTCGCCAATGTCACAAAGGAGTTGACCGACGGTCCGCGGACGTCGGTGCCGGCCCGGCTCGCCCGCTTCGACGAGCGGATCCACGAGGTCACCGCGCACGGCGGCGAGACCCTGACCGCCGTCGCCACCCGGTACGGCATCCCGCTGGCCGAACTCCTGCGCCTCAACCCCGACCTCACCGACACCCGGCCGCTGCCCGAGGGCCGCGCGGTCTGCGTCTTCCGCGGCATCCGGCCGGCCCAGCTCGCGCTGTTCTCGCCGCGGGTCGCGGACACGCTGATCCTGACCGAGGAGATCCGATGACCACCAACAGGGAGCCGGACGGGCTCGCGGAGCTGCTCCCGCACTGGCACCGGCTGCGGGACGCCGAGGACCCCGCGCGCGGCGAGCCCCTGCGGGCGCTGCTGGCGGTGATCGCCGAGCAGGTGGACCGGGTCCGGGACGGCGTCGCCCAGCAGTACGACGACTGGTTCGTGGAGACCGCCGCCGCATGGGTCCTGCCCTACCTGGGCGACCTGGTGGGCTACCGGCCGCTGCCGGGGTACGAGCGGGTGCTCGCCACCGGCCTGCGCGACGGCGGACTGCCGGACTCCTCGCGGCGGCGGCTGGCCGAGGCGCTGGCGCCGCGCCGCGACGTGGCCGCCACCGTCGCCAACCGGCGGCGCAAGGGCACCCTGGCGCTGCTGGAGGAGCTGTCGGAGGGCGTGGCGGGCTGGCCGGCGCGGGCGGTGGAGCTCTCCCGGCTGGTCGCGCACCACCAGCCGGTGCGGCTCTACGGGGCGGCCACCGAGGCCGCCGACGCGGTGCGGCGCGGGCGCGGCCGGCTGGTGGACGTCCGGGACGGCGCGGCGCTGGACCTGGCCGGCGGGCCGTTCGGCACCCTCGCCCGCTCGGTCGACGTGCGCCGGGCCGCCTCCCGCCGCGCGCAGGGCGGCTGCGCGCCGGCCGGGGTGGGCCTGTTCGTCTGGCGACTCAAGCCGTACTCCGTGACCCGGGCGCCGGCGTACTGCATCGACCGGGCCCGCAACCTCTACACCTTCTCCATCCTGGGCAACGACACCCCGCTGCTGACCCGCCCGGAGCCGGAGCCGTCGGCGACCCACCTCGCCACGGTCGACAACGTCCCGGCACTGATCACCCGCCGGCAGCTGCACGACCGCCTCGCGGACTACTACGGGCCGGGCAAGAGCTTCGTGATCCGCACGGACGGCGCGGACCGTCCGGTCCCGCTCGCCGACGTCGTCGTCGCCGACCTGGGCGAGTGGCGCTACCGGCCCAGGCGCGGGCAGGTCGCCGTCGACCCGGAGCGGGGACGGATCGCGTTCGGCGCCCGGTCCGCGCCGCGGCAGGGCGTGTGGGTGGACTACCACTACGGCTTCGGGGACGACCTGGGCGGCGGCGAGTACGTCCGCGAACGCAGCGAACCGGGCCGCCCCCCGGCCGACGGCGGGGCGCGGGACACCCCACCGGACGCCGCCGTCTACCGGGTCGGCCCCGACGGCCCGTACCGGCGGATCATGGACGCCTACACGGCCTGGCAGCACGACCGGCGGGCCGGCCGGTGCGGGCCCGACGGCATCATCGAGATCGTCCACAGCGGCGCCTACCAGGAGCAGTTGGACTTCGACCTGGAGCCGGGCGACCGGCTCCAACTGCGCGCCGCCGAGGGCACCCGTCCGGTCATCCGGCTGCTCGACTGGTACAGCAACCGGCCGGACGCCCTCAACGTCCGGGCCGTGGAGGCGGAGTGCGCACCGGGCGAGCGGCCCCGCATGGTGCTGGACGGGCTGCTGGTCGCCGGCCGCGGCCTCAACGTCAGCGGCCCGCTCGGCTCCCTGGTGCTGCGGCACTGCACCCTCGTACCGGGCTGGTCGCTGGAGCCGGAGTGCCACCCGGCCTCCCCCGAGGAACCCAGCCTGGTCCTGGACCGCACCACGGCCTGCGTGGAGATCGACCGGACGATCCTCGGCACCATCGAGGTGATCGGCGACGAGGTCGGCACCGACCCGCTGGCGATCCACCTGCGCGACAGCATCCTGGACGCCACCGGCCCCGACCGCGCAGCCCTGTCGGCGCCCGACTGCCGCCACGCGCACGCGGAGCTGTCCGTGCACCGCACCACCGTCCTCGGCGAGGTGCACGTGCACGCGGTGCGGCTCGCCGAGAACAGCCTCTTCACCGGGCGGGTGCGGGTGGCCCGGCGCGGCGTGGGCTGCGTGCGGTTCAGCTACCTGCCGCCCGGGTCGCGGACCCCGCGCCGGTACCGCTGCCAACCGGACCTGGTGGGCCCCGCCGACGCCTCCCGGGTGCGGCCCCTGCTGCGCAGCGAGCGCTACGGGACGCCGTGGTACGGGCAGTTGGCGGCGGGCTGCGCCGCGGAGCTGGTCCGCGGCGCGGAGGACGGCGCGGAACTGGGCGCGTACCACGACCGCTACCTGCCGCAGCGCACCGACAGCCTGCGGGCCCGGCTCGCGGAGTACACCCCGGCGGGCACCGACGCGGGGATCGTGTGCGTGACGTGAGCCGCCGACCAGCCAGCCCGCCGTCCGGCCGCCCGCCCGGGGCGCGCCCGTCGCGCACCACCACCGCCCACCACCGACCGCCCGAGCTTCCGTACGAGGGGGACCCCTTCCATGCACGCTGACCTCTCCCGCATCACCTACCGGCCGGAGCGCCACTACTCCGCCGTGGTGGCGCAGCAGGGCCGGGTCCAGCTGGACGCCGACGCCAACGAGCAGGCCGCGATCCAGCTGTTCCAGGCCCGCACCCTGGCCGCCGACCTGATCGGGCCGCACGGCGGACCGCACGGCGCCACCGGATTCAAGATCGAACTGCGCGGCGGTCCGCACGAGTTGGACGACCTGGTCATCGGCGGCGGCCGCTACTACGTCGACGGGATCGGGTGCGACGCCACCCGCCCGCAACCCGGCACACCGGTACCGGCCGCCGGCCACAAGGAGGGCGCGGAGCCGGCCGACCCGGACGCCGCGGACGCCCCGGCCGCGCCCGCCGCCGGGACGTGGACGTACTGGGACCAGCCGGACGCCTTCCGCGACCCGGAACGCCCCGGCGACCGGCTGCCCTCCCAGTTCCCCTACCTGGTCTACCTGAAGGTGTGGGAGCGGCTGGTCACCGCCGCCGAGGACCCGGCGCTGCGCGAAGTGGCGCTGGGCGCCGCGCTGCCGGACACCGCGGCCCGCACGAAGGTGGTGTGGCAGGTGCTGCCGCTGCCGGCGTCCGCGCTGGGCCTGGACGGCGACAACCCGCCGGCCGACGACATCCGCACCGCGTTCGGCCGGTGGGCGCAGCAGGCCGCCGCCCCGGCCTGCCGGCTGGCGGCGCGCAGCGAGCGCCCCGACCACGCCGACGACGACCCCTGCCTGGTCGCCCCCGAGGCCCGCTACCGCGGCCCCGAGAACCAGCTGTACCGCGTCGAGGTGCACGAGGGCGGCGCCGCGAAGGACGCCACGTTCAAGTGGTCCCGGGAGAACGGCTCGGTCACCTTCGCGATCGACGACCTCGACGGCACCTGGGCGGAGTTGGCCTCCCTGGGCGGCGACGACGCGCTGTCGCTCCAGGTCGGCGACCTGGTCGAGTGCGTGGACACCGGCTACGCCAGCCGGGGCGAGGCGGCCCCGCTGCTGCGGGTGGAGGAGGTCGACCTGCCCGGCCGCCGGGTGCGGCTCTCCGACGAACCGGCGCCCGGCGTGGGCCGGCGGCCCGAGCTCCATCCCTTCCTGCGCCGCTGGGACCACCAGGAGGGCGGGCGGAAGACGGTGCGGCGCGGCGACCGCCCGGGGCGGCTGCGGCACGGCGCGGTGCCGGTCGAGGAGGGCGGCTGGCTGCCGCTGGAGGACGGCGTGGAGGTGTACTTCGAAGCCGGCGGCACCTACCGCACCGGCGACTTCTGGCTGGTCCCGGCCCGCACCGCCACCGGCGGCGTCGAGTGGCCCACCGACCCGGCACGCCGTCCGCTGCTCCAGCACCCGTTGGGCGTCGTCGTGCACTACGCGCCGCTGGCCTGGGTGCACGGCGAACAGGCGGTGCCCGACCTGCGGTTGGCGTTCCGCCCGCTGGCGGCCGACATCCCGGCGGCGGGCGACGCGGCCCCGAACGCGGCGGGCGCCGCGGACACCGCCGGCGCGGACGCTCCCGGGACACTGTCGACCACGAGCGCCGGCGGCACCGGCCCGGCGCGGTCCCGGTCGCAGACCACCGCGGAGGCCGAGGCGCAGGTGGACGAGGCCGGGGAGGCGGGCTGATGGCGACCCCCCTGACCGGTAGCCAGCTGCTGGCGGCGCTGCGCGCGGAGGGGCTGGTCGTCCACGAGGTCCGCGACTGGCGCCGGCACAACCGCAACACCAAGGGCCCCTGGGGCCCGATGCACGGCGTGGTCGTGCACCACACCGCCACCGAGGGCACCGACGCCTCGGTGGACGTCTGCTACGACGGACGCCCGGACCTGCCGGGGCCGCTCTGCCACGGCGTGATCGACAAGGCCGGCGAGGTGCACCTGGTCGGCAACGGCCGCGCCAACCACGCCGGGCTCGGCGACCGCAACGTCCTCCAGGCGGTCATCGACGAGGAGGAGCTCCCGAAGGACGAGCTCGCCGACACCGACGGCAACCGCCACTTCTACGGCTTCGAGTGCATCAACCTCGGCGACGGCCAAGACCCCTGGCCGGAAGCGCAGTTGCTGGCGGTGGAGCGAGCCTCGGCGGCGATCTGCCGGGCGCACGGCTGGGGCGAGCGGTCGGTGATCGGGCACCTGGAGTGGCAGCCGGGGAAGATCGACCCGCGCGGCTTCACGATGGACGCGCTGCGCGCCCGCATCGCGGCCCGGCTGTCCCACCCCCCGGAGGGCCCGGCATCCCCGGACGCCCAGGGGCGGCCCGACGGCACCGGAGACGGGACGGGCCCGCCGGCCGACAGTGCCGGTGGCGGTGCCGGTGCCGGTGGCGGTGCCGGTGGCGACGACGCCCGGAACCCACCCGTGCCGCCCATGCCGCAGCACCCGCCCTACGAGCCCTTCCCCGGCGCCGAGTTCTTCCGCTCCGGCGCCCGCAGCCCGGTGCTCGCGGCGATGGCGCAACGACTCATCGCCGAGGGCTGCGACCACTACCGCCACGGCCCCGCCCCGGAATGGAACGAGGCCCACCGCAAGTCCTACGCCTCCTGGCAGCGCAAGCTCGGATTCCACGGCAAGGACGCCGACGGCGTCCCGGGCCGCGTGACCTGGGACCGCCTCCACGTCCCCAACACCCGGGCGGCGGGCGACGCGTAGTCGGCCCGCGGCCGAAAACGCCGGCGCGCCCGGGGGCAGGAAGCCCACCGGGCGCGCGCCGGGATGCGGTGACTTACGGGTGGTACTTCTCCTCGACGGTGTCGGCGCCCTGGGACACGCGGTCCATGGAGACGCGGACGGTCACGGCGCCGGTCTTCGCGGCCTGCTCCAGCTGGTCCACGGAGCACCTCTTGGTGCCGTAGCCGTCCTTGCCGATCGTGACGTGTCCCGAGTCGTCGCCGCAGATCGCGGCCGCGCCGAGGATCCTCGTGGCGTTAGCGACGAGGAACTGCTGCCCCTTGCCGCCGCCCTCGGGCTTGACCATCAGCTTGCCGGGCGCGACGTACGTCATCTTGCCGACGATCAGTTCCTCGTTGCCCGCGTGGGCGGAGCCGCCCCCGGTGGCCTCGGAACCGCCGGTGGAGCCGGAACCGCCGGTGGAGCCGGAACCGCCGGTGGAGCCGGAACCGCCGGTGGAGCCGGAACCGCCGGTCGCGGAGCGCGTGCCGGTGCCCGCGCCGCCGCCGGTGGAGTGCCCCGCGGGCGCTCCGCCGTTCTGGCCCTGCGCACCGGAGTTGCCGGCCGCGGACTGGCCCGAGGCGCCCTGGCCGTCGGAGGCGGGCGAGGAGGCGGAGGGGCCGGCGGCACCCGTCGCCCCGTCCTCCGGCCCGCAGGCCGTGGCCCCGAGGCCCAGTGCTGCGGCGGCGACGAGGGCGGCGGCGACGCGGCGGCCGGCGCGGCCGCGGAGTCGGTTGGTGACGGTGGCGGTGTTCATCGGTACTCCCGTTGCTGTGGTTCTGTCGTCTCGCTCCCGGACGACAACAAGCTTCGAAGAGCGAGTTGGCGTTCCGCTAACGGACGACTAATACGGTGCAGCGGCGAACCGCAAGAGCCGCCCGGAGGACCCCAACTGGCTTGCGGACAAGCCCGATTGAGTCACCAGGTCGCCGACGAATGCCCAGCTCACGGCATGAAAAAGGCCGAGTGGCCCTCCCCCACAGAGGGCCACCCGGCGTCTTTCACACGGCGGCGCGAGGTGATGTCGCCATCACCCCGTCCGCCTCATCCGGCGCTCCGGGTGCCCCGGTTTCCCGACCGCCGCCGCGGCCGGTCCACCGGTGCACCCCTTGCGGTCCGCCGGACGGTCAGAGGCCCTGCACGGGGAGTGCGGGCAGCGCCGGCACGTTGGCGGCGTTGGTCAGGTCGGCCAGGTTGGCGGGCACGGCCGGGGTCAGGCCCTTGGCGCCGGCGACGGTGGTGGTCGCGGTGCCCTTGGCGTCCGTCACCACGACGGTCACCAGGCCCCGCGCGAACGGCACGGCGTCGCTGCCGACGCCCTGGGCCAGCACGGTGGCCTCGCCGCCGACGCCCTGCGCGAACGGCACCGCCGCGCCCTGCACGTGCTGCGCGAAGACCTGGGCGCGGCCGCCGACGGCGGTCGCGAACGGGGTGGCCTGGCCCGCGGCGTCACCGGCGAGCGCACCGACGTTGCCGACCGCGCCCTGGGCGACCGGGAGGACCTTGGCGACCGCCCGGCCGGCGACCGGCGGCAGCACGTCGGCGGAGGTGCGGTCCACGACCGGACGCGCGGTGGCCAGGGCGCCCTGGGCCTGCTTGGTCAGCTGCTCGGGACGCAGCCCGGCGCCCGCGAGGCCGGCCAGCAGGTTGTCGGCCGAGCCCGGCGCCTTGGGCAGCGCGGGGGCCTTGGGCAGGGCAGGGGTCTTGGGCAGCGCCGGCACGCCGGGGAGGCCCTTGGGCAGGCCGCCCGGCAGCTCGGCGGCGGGCACGCCCGGAACGGCCGGCAGCTTGCCGTTCACCAGCGAACCGGCCTTGCTCAGGTCGGCGGCCTTGACGCCGTCGGTGACCTTGCCGAGCTGCTTGCCGGCGTCGGCGACCTCGGCGACCCGCTGGACGTCGACGGCCTTCTGGACGCCACCGGTGTTCAGCGCCGGCAGCCCACCGCCGACGAGCCGACGGGCGCCGTCCACCACGCCGCCGGTCTGCGGCAGCCGACCGGTGGGCAGCTCGTTGGCGGACACGCCGCCGCCGAGGGCCCCGGTCGCCTTGTCGGCCGCGCCGCGCACGGTCTTGGTGGCGGTGCCGGCGGCCTTCTGGACGGTGCCGGTGACGGCGCCGGTGGGCAGCTGCCCCGCGGCACCGGTGACCGAACCGACGGCCGGCAGGTCCCCGGTGGCGGGCAGTTCGGCGGCGTTGGCGGCGACGGTGCCCAGGGCCCACAGGCCGGTGGCGGTGGCGGCGACGGCGATGGAACGGCGGATGTTGGAGCGCATGGTGGTGATGTCCTTCGAATTCAGGGGGTTCAACGGGCAGACCTGTGCCGCCCCCGCGCGGCAGGTCTCTTCAGACGCGGAGCGGGTCTGCCCTAGCCGGGGAATTCGAGGATGTCTTCGGTCCGTCGGCGCGTCGGGGCGCCGTCGGCCGTACGGACGCCACCCGGCAGCAGCCGGAAGCGCGGGGAGTCCGCCGGAACGGCGGCGTGCTGGTCCCCACCACGGGGACCGTGGCCGTCGCCCGCGCTGTGTGCGGGCGGTGCGGCCGGGCCCTGCTGGCCCTGGCCCGGCAGTCCGTGGTGGCCGGCGTCCCGCTGCTCAGAGGCGGCGGGGCGGGACCGGTCGGCGGCCGGGTGGGGCGCCGCGTAGGCGCAGTGCGCCGGGCGGAACAGGTGTGGCGCGGACGGGCCGTGGCCGGCGTGCGCGGCACCCTGACCGGTCGCGGCGCCACCGGGCGCCCCGCCGTGCGCGGGGCCACCGCCGTCGCCGGACCGTCCCGGACCACTGCCGACGGGCAGGTGGACGGGCAGCGCACCGCCGGCCCGCTCCCCGATCCCGCCGATCCCCTCGACCGCGCCGGTCACCGGGCCGTCGAGCCGGTCGGTGACCGGTGCGGCGGCCTGCTCGGCGGGGCGCACCGCGCCCTCGACCTCGGCCGTCGCGGTGTCCGTACGGCGAGTGAGCGCGGTGCCGTCCGCCGTGCCCTGGTGCGCCAACGCCGCCCCGGAATCGGGCAGTCGGCCGGTGCGCCGGGAGGCGGTGACGTGGTCCGGGGCCGGGGCCCCGGGCAGGGCCGCCGCGGCCGGGGAGCCGTCGACGGGCGTGCGGTCGGCGGCGTGTGCGCCGGAACCGTAGGCGACGCCGAGGAGGACGAACCCGATCAGGAAGAGCCCCGCCAGCAGTGCGCGCCGCACGGCCACGGTGCGCGGCAGGCGCACGGCGGCAGGCGTGACGAACACAGCAGACAAGGAGGGGACCTTCCCAAACGGACGGGGACAGCCGGGCGCAGCGCCTCGGTGTCGCACCCGTCACGGGTGATCGAGCGATGCCCTGATCCTTGCACGACACGCCAGGTGGCACGCAAGTCCCCCCGGGATTCCTGTCACCGTTGCTCCGCCATGTCCGGTATGGGCAGCGGTCTTTTCTCCAGCGCGGCGGCCATCACCTCCGGGAACAGCTCGGGCGTGCAGGCGAACGCGGGTGCGCCCAGGGCCGCCAGGGCCGCCGCGTGCGCCCGGTCGTAGGCGGGCGCCCCCTCGTCGGAGAGCGCGAGGAGGGTCACGAACTGCACACCGGACGCCTTCATCGCGGCGACCCGCCGGAGCATCTCGTCGCGGATGCCGCCCTCGTAGAGGTCGCTGATGAGGACGACCACGGTGTCGGCGGGCCGCCGGATCCGCGACTGGCAGTAGGCCAGTGCGCGGTTGATGTCCGTGCCGCCGCCGAGCTGGGTGCCGAACAGCAGCTCCACCGGGTCGTCCAGGTGGTCCGTCAGGTCCACCACGGCGGTGTCGAAGACGACCAGCCGGGTGTCGAGGGCCCGCATCGAGGCGAGCACCGCCCCGAACACCGAGGCGTACACCACGGACGCGGCCATCGAACCGGACTGGTCGACGCAGAGCACCACGTCCTTCGTGGCCGCCCGCGCCGCCCGGCCGTACCCGATCAGCCGTTCGGGGACGACGGTGCCGTGCTCCGGGAGGTAGTGCCGGAGGTTGGCGCGGAGGGTGCGGTTCCAGTCGATGGCGCGGTGCCGCGGGCGGCTGGTGCGGGCGGCGCGGTCCAGCGCGCCGGTCAACGCGGCCCGGGTGCGGGTGGTCAGCCGCTCCTCCAACTCCTCGACGACCGCGCGGACGACCCGGCGGGCGGTCTCCTTGGTCGTCTCGGGCAGCACCTTGTTCAACGACAGCAGCGTGCCGACCAGGTGGACGTCGGGCTCGACGGCCGCCAGCATCTCGGGCTCCAGCAGCAGCGCCGACAGGCCCAGTCGGTCGATGGCGTCGCGCTGCATCACCTGCACCACGGAGGACGGGAAGTACCGCCGGACATCGCCCAACCAGCGGGCCACCTGAGGTGCCGAGGAGCCGAGCCCGGCCGCCCGCGGGCCGCCGCCGTCGCGCCCCCCGTGACCGGATCGCTGGTGCTGCCGCGGGTGCTGCCGCTGTCCGTAGAGCGACTCCAACGCCCCGTCCATCGCGGCGTCCTGGCCGTGCAGCGCGCAGCCGGTGCCGTCCGCGTCGCCGCCGCCCAGGACCAGTCGCCAGCGGCGCAACCGCTCCGCAGCCGGATCGTTCACCGTCGTCATCTGCCCGCCCCCGTCAGCTCGTTGGCCCGCCGCCAGGCCGCTCCGGCCCCGCCCGCGCGCCCCGCACCCCGGCACGGCCCCGC
>LIQL01000209.1 GCA_001418405.1 Streptomyces diastatochromogenes
CCCCGCCGCACCCCACGACCCGCCCCGCGCCCGCGGTGGTTGGGCCCTGTTGCTCGTGCTCGCCGGCAACATGCTGATCGACGCCCTGGAAGTCTCCGTCGTCATCGTCGCCCTGCCCCCGATCAGCGCCGGCCTGGGCCTGACCCCGCTCGCCGTGCAGTGGGTCATGGGCGGCTTCGCACTCGGCTTCGCCGGGCTCCTCCTCGTGGGCGCCGCCCTGGTCTCCCGCTTCGGACGCCGCCCCCTCTACCTCGGCGCCCTCGCCGTCTTCGTCCTGGCCTCCCTGGCCGGCGGACTGACCAGTGACCCGACCCTGCTGGTCGTCACCCGCGTCCTGAAGGGCGTCTGCGCCGCCCTGACCGCACCCACCGGCCTGGCCATCATCACCACCACCTACCGCGAGGGCCCCGAACGTCGGCGTGCCGTCTCCGTGTACACCTTCTTCGGCGCCATCGGCTTCACCGCCGGACTGCTCCTCTCCGGCGCCCTGGCCTCCCTCGACTGGCGGCTGACGTTCGTGTGCACGGCACCGGCCGCCCTGCTCCTGCTGTGCCTGGCCACCCGCGCCATCCCCCACGACCCCCGCCGCGGGCCCGGTCTGCCCCGCACGCCGATCCGGCCCCCGTACCACCTGTTGGCCAACGGGCGCCTGCTCCGCAGCGCACTGGGCGCCGCCACCCTCAACGGCACCTACCTCGCCCTGTTGGTCCTGGCGGCCTGCTACCTCCAGACCGCCTGGCACTGGTCCCCGTGGCAGACCGCACTGGCCTTCCTGCCCGCCTGTACGCCCCTGGCCGTCGCCGCCCTCTTCGCCGGCCCGATGGTCGCCCGCTTCGGCGCCCCGCGGCTGATCGCCCTGGGCGCCCTGGCGCCCCTGGCCGGGTACCTCCTCGCCCTCGCCGCCACCCCGCCGCACTCCTACGCCGCCGGTCTGCTGCCCACGTTGGTGCTGGTCGGCGCAGGATTCGTGCTGTCCTTCACCGCCTTGAACCTGCACGCCGGCAGCGCGTTGCCGGCCACCGACCGCCCCGCCGCCACCGCGCTGTACCAGACCGCCGTCCAACTGGGCGCGGTCCTTGTGCCCACGGCCAGCGCCGCACTGCTGACGGCACAGCTGGCCGGCCGGCCACCCGGCGCTCCCGGCACCGCGGGCGCCTACCGGGCGCCCCTGATGCTGATCAGCGCCGTCGCAGCCATCGGTCTCGCCCTCGCCCTGTGGGGGTTGCGCGCCGCCAAGTCCCCCCGCAGCACGGCACGTTGAGGCGGCAGCCGGCTGACCGGGCGGGTACCGCCGCCCCAGACTGTTGCCCACCACCCGCCCGCCACCGACGCACCGGCCGAACGGTTTTCCCCGGCACCGCATGCCCAGGCACCGAACTCCCGAAGGAAGGCACCCGCCCATGACGCCCCCCGCCCCACCCTCCAGACTGCCCTCGCTCACCGGCATGCGGTTCCTGGCCGCCGCCATGGTCTTCGCGGTGCACGGCGCCGCCGCCGGCGCCTTCCGTGACATCGGCGCGGCCGCCGACTACTTCCGCTTCTTCGGCAACGCGGGCGCCCTCGGGGTCTCCTTCTTCTTCGTCCTCAGCGGTTTCGTGCTGACCTGGTCGGCCCGGCCCACCGACACCACCACCGGGTTCTGGCGCCGACGCCTGTTGAAGATCTTCCCCAACCACCTGGTCACCTTCGTCGTCGCACTGGTGCTCCTGGCCCTGATCGGCACCACGGTCGCCACCAAGCAGACCGTGGTCACCCTGTTCCTGCTGCACGCCTGGATGCCCGACAGCTCCTACGTCGAGGCCGCCAACAACGTCAGCTGGTCACTGTCGGTGGAGCTGCTCTTCTACCTGTCCTTCCCGCTGCTCATCAAGGCGGTCAACAAGATCCGGGCCAGCCGCCTGTGGTACGCCGCCGGGATCAGCGCCCTGCTGGTCGTCCTGATGCCGGTGATCGCCCAGCACCTGCTCCCAGGCACCCCCCACTACTCGTTCCTGCCGGTGTCCTGGACCCAGATCTGGTTCGTCTACGTCTTCCCGGCCGTCCGCCTCCTGGAGTTCCTGCTCGGCATGATCATGGCCCGGATCCTGCTCACCGGCCGCTGGATCAACCTGCCGATCGTCCCGGCCGCCGTCCTCACGGTCGTCGCCTACCTGGTCCCGATCTACGTCGACCACAACCCGCTGTTCAACTACGCGGCCTTCACCATCGTCCCGCTGGCCCTGCTGATACCGGCCGCCGCCGCAGCCGACGTCCAAGGCCGCCGCACCCTGGTCAGCACCCGGCCCATAGTGTGGCTGGGGGAGATCTCGTTCGCCTTCTACCTCGTCCACTACCTCGTCCTGAAGTTCGGCCACCGGGCCTTCGGCTCCCAACCCAACATCTTCGGCCAGCCCTCCGGACCTGCCTGGAGCACCCCGGTCGCCCTCGCCTTCCTCGTGGGCTGCTTCGCCGTCTCCGTCGTCGCGGCCTGGGCGCTGTACGCAGGCGTCGAACGCCCGGCCATGCGCCGCTGGTCCCGGCCCAAGAACCGCCGCCCGCGGCAGGACGAACCGCAACCCCACGGCGTCCCCGCCGACGCCCGCTGAACCACCACCACCCCGCCCTCCGAGAGGACCCCCATGTCCGCACAGCAGCCCCTGCGCCTGGCCGTCATCATCGGCAGCGTCCGCGACGGCCGGTTCGGCCCCACCGTCACCGAGTGGTTCACCCGGCTCGCCGCCCAGCGCCCCGACCTGGACGTCGACGTCATCGACCTGGCCGACGTCCCCCTGAGCACCACCGGCCCGACCCGCGAACCCTCGCCCGAGATGACCGCGGTCCTCGCCACCACCCGCCCCCGGCTCGCCCGGGCCGACGCCTTCGTGGTCGTCACCCCCGAGTACAACCACAGCTTCCCCGCCGCCCTGAAGAACGCCATCGACTGGCACCTGGTCGAATGGCAGGCCAAGCCCGTCGGCTTCGTCTCCTACGGCGGCATCGCCGGCGGCCTGCGCGCCGTCGAACAGCTCCGCCAGGTCTTCGCCGAACTCCACGCCGTCACCGTCCGCGACACGGTCAGCTTCCACGGCGGCGTCGCCGCCTTCGACGACCAGGGGCAGCCCAAGGAGCCCGAGGGGTGCGAGACCGCCGCCAAGGCCCTGCTGGACCAGCTCACCTGGTGGGCCCACGCGCTGCGCCGGGCACGCGCCGAGCGACCCTACGGCGCGTGACCGCGATGCCCATGAAGTACGACGTCCTGGGCCGGACCGGGCTACGAGTCTCCGAACTCGCCCTGGGCGCCGGCACGTTCGGCGTCGACGACTGGGGCGCCTCCACGGAGGTCGCCGCCGAACTCATCGACGCCTACGCCCAGGCCGGCGGCAACTTCCTCGACACCGGCAACGTCTACGGCGGCGGACGCTCCGAGGAATGCCTGGGCACCGTCCTGGCCGGCGGCCGCCGCGACCACTTCGTGCTGGCCACCAAGTACAACGCCATGACCAGGCCGGGCGACGTCAACTCCGCAGGCAACCACCGCAAGAACCTC
>LIQL01000021.1 GCA_001418405.1 Streptomyces diastatochromogenes
GTCGTCGTGGGAGGCGGTGGAGCGGGCCGGTATTGACCCGTTGAGCCTGCGGGGCAGTGCGACGGGTGTTTTCGCGGGCGTGATGTACAGCGATTACAGCGCGATGTTGGCGGGTCCGGAGTTCGAGGGTTTTCAGGGGAGTGGGAGTTCGCCGAGTCTGGCGTCGGGTCGGGTGGCGTACACGTTGGGTCTGGAGGGCCCGGCGGTGACGGTCGATACGGCGTGTTCGTCGTCGTTGGTGGCGTTGCACTGGGCGATGCAGGCGTTGCGCAGTGGTGAGTGCGGGTTGGCGTTGGCCGGTGGGGTGACGGTGATGTCGACGCCGGCGGTGTTCGTGGACTTCGCCCGGCAGCGGGGGTTGTCGTCCGATGGGCGGTGCAAGGCGTTCGCGGACGCGGCGGATGGTGTCGGCTGGTCCGAGGGCGTGGGCATGCTGGTGTTGGAGCGGCAGTCGGACGCGGTGCGCAACGGTCACGAGATCCTGGCGGTGGTGCGCGGTTCGGCCGTCAACCAGGACGGCGCGTCCAACGGCCTGACGGCGCCTAATGGTCCGTCTCAGCAGCGGGTGATCCGACAGGCACTCGCCAGCGGTGGTCTGTCCCCGGCCGACGTTGACGTGGTCGAGGCGCACGGCACGGGAACCACTCTCGGTGACCCGATCGAGGCTCAGGCGTTGCTCGCGACCTACGGCCGTGACCGCGATGCCGATCAGCCGCTGTGGCTCGGTTCGATCAAGTCCAACATCGGGCACACCCAGGCTGCGGCCGGTGTCGCGGGCATTATCAAGATGGTGTTGGCGATGCGGCACGGCGTCCTGCCCCGGACCCTGCACGTCGATGAGCCGTCCTCGCACGTGGACTGGTCCGAGGGCGCGGTGGAACTGCTGACGGACGAGACGGCGTGGCCGGAGACCGGCCGGGCCCGGCGCGCCGGCGTCTCCTCGTTCGGCATCAGCGGCACCAACGCCCACGTGATCCTGGAACGGCCCGAAGGGCTGCGGCGTCCGGTGCCGGAGGCCCCCGCTGTGGATCCCACCGTGGTGCCGTGGGTGCTGTCCGGCAAGTCGCAGGATGCCCTGCGCGACCAGGCAGCGAAGTTGCGGTTGTCGATCGAGGACGACATGGACCTGCGCCTCGTGGACGTGGGGATGGCCCTTGCCACCGGCCGCTCCACCTTCGACCACCGGGCAGTGGTACTTGCTGCGGATCGTGCTGATGCGGCCCGGGCCTTGACCGCGATCGTGGCCGGCGAGGCGGACCCCGCGGCAGTCACCGACCACCTCCGTACAGGTCGCCGCGCGGTGTTGTTCTCGGGCCAGGGTTCGCAGCGGTTGGGGATGGGGCGTGAGTTGTACGGCCGGTTCCCGGTGTTCGCCGAGGTGCTGGACGCGGTGCTCGGGTGCCTGGATGCGGAGTTGTCGTCGGAGATGGGGCTGCGGGAGGTGATGTGGGGCGATGACGCCGATCGGTTGAACGAGACGGGTTGGGCGCAGCCGGGGCTGTTTGCCGTGGAAGTCGCCCTGTTCCGTCTGGTGGAGAGTTGGGGTGTGCGGCCGGACTTCGTCGCCGGCCACTCCATCGGTGAGATCGCCGCGGCGCACGTCGCGGGCGTGTTGTCGTTGGCGGATGCGTGCCGGTTGGTGGCGGCTCGTGCTCGGTTGATGCAGGCGCTTCCGTCGGGTGGTGCGATGATCGCCGTACAGGCGACGGAGGACGAGGTCCTCCCGCACCTCTCCCACGACCTGGCGATCGCCGCGATCAACGGGCCCACCTCCGTGGTCCTCTCGGGTGTGGAGCATGCGGCGTTGGCCGTCGCGGAGCACTTCGCCGACCAGGGACGTCGCACCACCCGCCTGCGGGTCAGCCACGCGTTCCACTCGCCGCTGATGGACCCGATGTTGGAGGACTTCCGTACCGTCGCGGAGGGCCTTTCCTACGGTGCGCCGTCCCTCCCCGTGGTGTCGAACCTGACGGGTGAACTGGCCTCGTCTGAAGAACTGGGCTCGGCGGAGTACTGGGTGCGGCACGTCCGGGAGGCCGTGCGCTTCGCCGACGGCGTCGGAGTCCTGGAGGCCGCCGGGGTCCGCACGTTCCTGGAACTCGGCCCGGACGGTGTCCTCTCTGCCATGGCGGGGCAGTCCCTCACCGAGTCCACCGTCAGGGTTCCGCTGCTGCGCAAGGACCGGCCAGAAGAGGATGCGGCACTCGCCGCGCTCGCCCAACTCCACACAGCGGGCGTCCCGGTCGACTGGGCCGCGATCTTCGCTGGACTTGGCGCGCGGTGGGTGGAACTGCCGACGTATGCGTTCCAGC
>LIQL01000210.1:0-14530 GCA_001418405.1 Streptomyces diastatochromogenes
ACCCCCACGGCGGGAAAGCCGACAACGTGGGGGTACCGTCGGGACAGAACGGTCTGACGAGGGAGACGAGAAACGTGGCAGGTATGCCGTGGGTGCGGGGCGCGGACGACGGCGCCGACCCGTTCGGTACGGCCCGGTTGCGGCGCGGCGTGCTGGATGCCTGGGCCGCTTCGCCGGCCCGGTTCCGGGAGGACGCCAACGCCGAGGAGGACCTCGCGCTCGGCGGCTACCGCGACCGGCTCGCCGTGGAGCTGGCGCAGAACGCGGCGGACGCGGCGGGCCGGGCCGGTGTCCCCGGCCGGCTGCGGCTGACCCTGCACCCCGCCGACGGTGATGCGCCCGCGGTGCTCGTCGCCTCCAACACCGGTGCCCCGCTGGACGCCACCGGCGTCGAATCGCTCTCCACGTTGCGCGCCTCCGCGAAGCGGGAGAGCAGCGTGGCGGTCGGCGCGGTCGGCCGGTTCGGCGTGGGGTTCGCCGCGGTGCTGGCGGTCAGCGACGAACCGGCGCTGGTGGGCCGCACCGGCGGCGTCCGCTGGTCGCTCGCCGAGGCCCGGGAGCTGGCCGAGGCGGTGGCCGCGCACAGCCCCGGCCTGGGCGGCGAACTCCGTCGGCGCGAGGGCCACGTACCGCTGCTGCGGCTGCCGTTGCCCGCGGAGGGCACCGCGCCCGAGGGGTACGACACCTCGGTGGTGCTGCCGCTGCGCGACGGGGCGGCGCAGGACCTCGCCGAGCGGCTGGTGGCCGGGATCGACGCGGCGCTGCTGCTGACCCTGCCCGGGCTGGCCGAGGTCGTGGTGGAGACGCCGGAGGGCGTGCGGACGTTGACCCGCCGTCAGGACGAGCGGTACGTCCGCATCGAGGACAGCGAGCGGGGGGCGACCCGGTGGCGGGTGACCAGCGACGGCGGTGCGTTGGACGCGGCGCTGCTGGCGGACCGCCCGGTGGAGGAGCGGCTGCGGCCGTCCTGGTCGGTGACCTGGGCGGTGCCGGTGGACGAGACGGGTGCGCCGGTGCGGCCGGGCACCGCACCGGTGTTGCACGCGCCGACCCCGACCGACGAGCCCCTGGGCCTGCCCGCGCTGCTCATCGCCTCGTTCCCGTTGGAGCCGACCCGGCGGCACGTCGCCCCGGGCCCGCTCGCCGACTTCCTGGTGGGCCGGGCGGCCACCGCGTACGCGGGGCTGCTCGGCGACTGGCAGCCGGTGTCGGCCGGCACCCTGGACCTCGTACCGGGACCGTTGGGCAAGGGCTGGTTGGACGGTGAACTCCGTCGGCAGATCGTGGAGTCGCTGCCGCGGGTGCGGTTCCTGCCGAGCGCGGCGGCGGCCGGGGCGGAGCGGGCCGCCGCGGGGGACGAGGACGCCGAGGACGCCGAGCGGTACGTGCTGCGGCCGGTGGACGCGGAGTTGGTGGAGGGCGCCGGTGCGGCGACCGTCGGGGTGCTGGCGGAACTCTTCCCCAGCCTGCTGCCGGCCGGCCTCGAACGGCGCCCGGAGCTGCGGGCGCTGGGCGTGGCCCGGGTGCCGCTCACCGAGATGATCGACCGGCTGGCCGGCGTGGACCGGTCGCCGCAGTGGTGGTGGCGGCTCTACGACGCGCTGGCCGGCACCGACCCGGACCGGCTCAGCGGGCTGCCGGTGCCGCTGGCGGGCGCCGGGCGGACCGCCATCGGGCCGCGCCAGGTGCTGCTGCCGCTGCCCGACGGCGGCCCGGACGTCGAGGGCGAGGCCGCCGACCGGCACCGCACCCTGGCCCGGCTGGGGCTCAAGGTCGCCCACCCGGACGCGGTCCACCCGCTCCTGGAGAAGCTCGGGGCCACTCCCGCCGCACCCCGCGCCGTACTGACGACCCCTCAGGTGCGGGCGGCGGTCGCGCACTCGTTGGACGCCGACGAGGACGCCTACGACGTCTTCGAGGACGAGCTGGCGCCGGGCGCCGGGGTGCCGCTGGGGGCGGAGGAGCTGGCCGAGGCGGTCCTCGGGCTGGTCCGGGACGCCAACCTGGCGCCCGGGGACGAGCCGTGGCTGGCCGCGCTGGCCCTGCCCGACGAGGACGGCGAACTGGCGCCGGCGGGCGAACTGGTCTTCCCCGGGAGCGACTTCGAGCAGGTCATCAGGGAAGGCGAACTCGCCGCATGCGAGGCGGAGTTGGCGGAGCGGTGGGGTGAGCAGCCGCTCACCGCGGTGGGGGTGCTGGCCACCTTCGCGCTGGTCCGGGCCACCGACGTGGTGCTCGACCCGGACGAACTGGAGCCGCGGGACAGCGAGTTCCCCGAGCCGGACGACGCCGGACTGCTGGACGCCGTCGACGTGTGGTGCGAGGACGTCCTCGACACGCTGCCGGAGGCGCCGGTCCCCCCGGTCGTCACCGAACTGGTCGCGGTCCGCGACCTCGACCTGGTCGCCGACGACGCCTGGCCGCGGGTCCTGGAGATGCTCTCCCAGCCGCCGCTGCGGGACGCCCTGACCACGCCGGTGCGGGTGCTGCTGCCGGACGGCACCACGGAGTCGGTGCGGCCGTACACCGCCTGGTGGCTGCGCGGCCACCCGGTGCTGGACGGCCGTCGGCCGGCCGGACTGCGCGCCGCCGGCGGCGATCCGCTGCTGGCCGGACTGTACGAGGCGGCCGACGCGGGGCAGGTCGACGCCCAGGTGCTGCGCGCCCTCGGGGTCCGCACCTCGGTCGGTGCGCTGCTCGACGAACCGGGCGGCGCGGCCGAACTGCTGGGCCGGCTCGCCGACCCGGACCTCCGGGCGGGCGCCGGGCAACTGCACTCCCTGTACGGCATGTTGGCCGACCTCGACCCGGACCAGGTGACGCTGCCCGAGGACCTGCGGGCGGTCGTCGACGGGACGGTGCGGGTGGTGGACGCCGCCGACGCGCTGGTCGCCGACGCGCCGGACCTGATGCCGCTGGCCGGCGACCGCGCGCTGCTGCCGGTGCGGCCGGCCCGCGCCACGGAGCTGGCCGAACTCTTCCAGGTGCGGCGGCTGAGCGAGGCGGTCGTCGCCGAGGTCCGCTCCGACGGGGCGACGCACGACGTGCCGGAGGCGGTCCGCGCCCTGCTCGGCCCGGCCACCCCCGAGGCGTACGTCGAGCACGAGGAACTGCTGGTCGAGGGCCCCGACGGGGACGTGGAGCTGGACTGGCGGTGGGCCCCGGACGGCACCCTGCACGCCGCGACCCTGGAGGGCGTGGCGGCCGGTCTGGCCTGGGCCAGCGGGCAGTGGCCGCGCCGGTTCGAGGTCGCGGCGCTGCTGGAGGACCCGGAGCGGGTCGAGGAGCTGGCCCGGGCCCGGTGGTTCGACTGAGCGCGGTGCGCCGCGGGGTGTGACCGGAGGCGAATTCGACGGCGGTCGGCGGACGTACGGGTCCGGCGGCCGCCGTCGTTCTTCCGGCGGGTCGCGGCCTGGTTTCCGGTCCTTCCGGCGCCCCGCCCCAGGGCCCGCGCGATTTCCGGAACGGTGGGGTCCGCGGGGCGCACGGGTCGTCAACAACGGAGCTCGATGCGGAACTTGCCGGACGCCGCCAACAGGCTAGAGTGCCAGGGCGATCTTCGATCATTCTCTCGTCGCACACCGAGACCCGTCATGGGTCGGTGCCCGCCGCGGATCGGCATCCCGATTCCCGGGCCCCGTTCCTGCCGATCGCCCATCCGTCCCGCCCGCCGTCCCGCCGCTCACGAGGACCTGTTTGATGCCAGCACGGATACCCTCCCGCCCCGGGGCAGCGCCCACGCCGCTGGGCGCCGCACTGCGCACGCTGGCGGTCGTCCTCGTGGTGACCGGCGCGCTGTGCCTCGGGGCGGTCCTGCTCGTCCCGGAGTCCGTGCGCACGCCGCTCGCCTGGTCCGGGGGGACCTGCGCGGTGCTGCTGAGCGCCGCCGTGGCGACCGCGGTCTACCAGGAACGGCTGGCCCGGCACTACCGGGAGCGGATCGGCACCATCAAGACCGAGGCCGAGCGGCTGGCGAACGTCACGATGCCGGCACTGGTCGCGCAGCTGCGCGACGGGGCCTCGGTGGACACCGCGCTGGGCCGCACCGACCTGCCGGCGATCGCCGCGCACCAGCGGATCGTGCGCACGCTGGCCGAGGAGGTCGGGCGCGGCGAACGGATGCGGGCCGCGGCGATGTCCGCGTGCGCCAACGCCGCCGGCCGGGTGCAGGCGCTCGCCACCGGGATGCTCGCCGACCTGCGCGAGATGGAGAACCGGCACGGCGAGGAGGTGCTGGGCGACCTGCTGAAGCTGGACCACACGACGGCGCAGGCCGGGCGGCTGGCGGACAGCATCGCGGTGCTGACCGGTGCCCGCTCCGGACGCCGGTGGAACAAGCCGATCGCCATGGAGAGCATCCTGCGCGGCGCCATGGGGCGGATCAGCGCCTACCGCCGGATCCAGCTGCACAGCAGCAGCGACGTCGCGATCGCCGGCCACGCGGCCGAGGGCATCATGCACGCGCTCGCCGAGATCATGGACAACGCCGCCTCGTTCTCCCCGCCGTCCTCGCCGGTCCACGTCTACGTCGAGGAGGCGCAGGCCGGCGTGGTGGTCAGCGTCGAGGACAGCGGGCTGGTGATGGGCGAGGCCGCGTTGCAGCGCGCCCAGGAGACGGTGTCCGCGGACACCCTGGACCTGATGTCGCTGTCCGGGACGCGACTGGGGCTCGCCGTGGTCGGCTGCCTGGCCCGCAAGCACGGGCTGAACGTCTCCTTCCGGCCGTCGGCGCGCGGCGGCACGGGCGTGGTCGTCCTCATCCCGCAGCAGCTGGTCACCGAGACCCGGTCGGCGGCCGAACAGCCGGTCGCCGCCCCGATCGCGGGTGCGCCGCGGTCCGTCGTACCGGCCCCCCGACGCACCCCCGAAGCCGCGCCCGAGGAACTGCCCGCGGCCCGTCCGCAGCCGCGGCAGACGCCGCGGGAGACGCCCCGGGAGACGCCCCGGGCGGCGGACCGGTCCGGGACGCCGGCCGACGCCCCGGCGCCGCTGCCGCGACGCACCGCCCGCAGCGGCGGCGGGACCGGAGCGGACGCCGCCCCGGCGCCCGAGTTCGGCGAGAGCGGGCTCCCCAAGCGCCGTCGTGGCCAGACCCTGGCCGCCGCCCCCATGGGGACGGAACCGGTGCGCGACGACGCGCGGCCCGCGCGTTCCCGTGCGGAGTCGGCGGCCCGGTTCCGCGCCTTCCGTCAGGCCGTCCAGGGCAAGCCCGCCCCGGACGGTGCCGACGGCCCCCGAACGAGCGGCACGCCCGCGTCACCCCCAGCCCCCTCGCCAGCACGCCCGGAGGACGAGACCCGATGAACACCACTGACCACAGCCTCGACTGGATGCTGGAGAACCTCCTCCAGAAGACCCCGGGAGCCCGGCACGCCCTGGTCCTGTCGCGGGACGGGCTCAAGCTCTGCCACTCCAAGGACCTGACCGTCGACCAGGCCGACCAGCTCGCCGCGATCGCCTCCGGGATCCAGAGCCTGTCGCACGGCGCGTCCGTGGAGTTCGGGGACGGCACCGGCGGCGTGCGGCAGGCGATGACGGAGTTCCACGGCGGGCTGCTGTTCATCGTCGAGGCCGGCAACGGCGCCCACCTGGCCCTGATCGCCGTCGAGGACGCCGACGTCGGCCTGATCGGCTTCAACATGAACGAACTGGTGGAGCAGATCGGCGAGTACCTCCAGGCCGCCCCGCGCGGCGAGGGCGGGCCGACGGCATGAAGCGGCTCGGTCCTGACGACGATCCGGACCGGCTCTACACCGTCACCGGCGGCCGCAGCCGGTCCGCCGACGACCACGCGCTCGACCTGGTCACCCTCATCGTCAGCGAGTCCGACCCGAGCGCGGGCATGCAGTCCGAGCACGCCCGGATCCTGACCACGTGCCGCCGCCCGACGGCCGTGGTCGAGATCTCGGCGGAGCTGCGGATGCCGGTCAGCGTGGTCCGGATCCTGCTGTCCGACCTGCTGGACCGCGGCCAGGTCACCGCCCGGCACCCGCGGGTCCCCGCGACCGCCCAACTACCCGATGCCGACCTGCTGAAGGAGGTGCTCGATGCACTCCACCGCCTCTGAGCCCGTGCACCCGGACGGAGCGACCGACACCGACCGCGTGCCGCTGCGCGCCACCGCCGACAACGGCCTGAAGATCGTCGTCGTCGGTGGCTTCGGCGTCGGCAAGACCACCATGGTCCGCTCGGTGAGCGAGATCCGACCGCTGAACACCGAGGAGACGATGACCCGGGCGGGGGTCGGCGTCGACGACCCGCGCGGCGTCGAGGGCAAGACGACCACCACCGTCGCCTTCGACTTCGGCCGGATCACCGTCAACGACAGTGCGGTGCTGTACCTGTTCGGCGCGCCCGGGCAGGAGCGCTTCTGGTTCCTTTGGGACCGGCTGTTCTCCGGCACGCTGGGCGCGGTGGTGCTCGTCGACACCCGCCGGCTGGACGACTCCTGGTACGCCATCGACCGGCTGGAGGCGCACGGGATGCCGTTCATCGTCGCGCACAACGACTTCGGCGGGGACCGGCACACCCTCCAGCAGATCCGCGACGCGCTGGACCTCTCCGAGGAGGTGCCGCTGATCGCCTGCGACGCCCGCGACCGGGAGTCCAGCAAGGCCGTGCTGATCGCGCTGGTCGACCACCTCTACGCCCTGTCCACCCGGGACGCCGTACCCGTTCAGGAACCCGCGGAGACCGCACCGTGAACGACCCGCAGCACTCCACCACCGGCGGCTGCCCGCTGCGCGCCGGCGCCTCCGGCACGGACGCCGTGCCGCTCTACGGCGCCGGCCTCAGCGGCGACCCGGCGCGGCTCTACCGCGAGATGCGCGCCCGGCACGGGACGGTCGCGCCGATCCTCCTGGACGGCGACGTCCCGGGCTGGTTCGTGCTCGGCTACCGCGAGCTGCACCAGGTCACCAGCAACCCGGAGCTGTTCGCCCGGGACTCCCGCCGCTGGCACGCCTGGGACCAGATCCCCGCGGACTGGCCGCTGCTGCCGTTCGTCGGCCACCAGCCGTCGGTGATGTTCGCCGAGGGCCCCGAGCACCGCCGCCGGGCGGGGGCGATCAGCGACGCGCTCACCGCGATCGACCAGTTCGAGCTGCGGCAGATCTGCGAGCGGCTGGCGGATGGGCTGATCGACGCGTTCGCCGGCTCCGGCGAGGCGGACCTGATGGCCCGCTACGCCGCCCGGCTGCCGCTGCTGGTCATCGCCGAGCTGTTCGGCTTCCCGCACACCGAGGTGCCCGAACTCGCCGCCGACATCGCCGCGTCGCTCAACGAGGACGAGGGCGCGATCGCCGCACACCAGCGGGTCGCCGAGCGGATGCAGCGCCTGGTCAAGGCCAAGCGGTCCGCGCCCGGCGCCGACGTGCCGTCCCGACTGCTGGCGCATCCGGCCGGGTTGGCCGAGGGGGAGGTGGTGATCGACCTGCTGGTGGTGATGGCCGCCGCCCAGCAGCCGACCGCCAACTGGATCGGCAACACCCTGCGGCTGATGCTGACCGACGACCGGTTCGCGCTCAGCCTCTCCGGCGGCCGGCGCAGCGTCGGCCAGGCGCTCAACGAGGTGCTCTGGCACGACACCCCGACGCAGAACTTCATCGGGCGCTGGGCGGTCCGCGACACCCAGCTCGGCGGGCGCCGGATCCGCACCGGGGACCTGGTGATCCTCGGCCTGGCCGCCGCCAACACCGACCCGCAGGTGCGCCCGGACTTCAGCGACGCCGGCTCCGACGGCAACCAGGCCCACATGTCCTTCAGCCACGGCGAGCACTCCTGCCCCTACCCCGCCCCGGAGATCGCCGAGGTGATCGCCAAGGCCGCGGTGGAGGTGCTGCTCGACCGGCTGCCGGACGTGATGCTGGCGGTGCCGACCGAGGACCTGGTGTGGCATCCGTCGCTGTGGATGCGCGGACTGGTCAGCCTGCCGGTGGAGTTCACGCCCGCCTACACCCCGATTCCCGCGATGGGGACGGCATCCGCACGGCGCAGCTGACGGCCCCAACTCCGCTCTGCTGCTGGCCGGGTTCGTGTGAGGCGTCGGCAACTCCCGTGCACCGGGTCACGTTTCACGTGAAACGTGACCCGATGCCCGCACGCCGCTAACCGGCCGGGGTGAACCGCACCGGCAGCGCGGCCAGGCCGCGGGTGTAGACCCCCTGCTCCCGGGGGTGCGCGTCCGGTGCCAGCGTCAGGTCCGGCAGGGCGTCCAGCAACTGGCCCACGCCCACCTCCACTTCGGCCTTGGCCAGCAGTGCGCCGACGCAGAAGTGCCGCCCGAGGGCGAACGCGAGATGGTCCGCGGCGGCCGAGAACGCCGTGGTGGTGGACAGGTCGGTGCGGTGGATGTCGAACACGTCCGGGTCGGTGTAGCGCCGTTCGTCGCGGCCGGCCGCCCCGATCAGGCAGGTGAGGGTGGCGCCCTTGGGCACCAGGCCGCCGCCGATGGTGACGTCCTCGGCGGCCTGCCGCATGATCATGTGCACCGGCGGGGTGTGGCGCAGCGTCTCCGCGAACGCCCGCGGGATCAGCGCGTGGTCCGCGCGGACCGCGGCCAACTGCTCCGGGTGCCGCAGCAGGTTGTGCACCAGGCTGGAGATGGCCTTGTCGGTGGTCTCGCCGCCGGCCGTCAGCAGCAGGCTGCAGAACGCCTTGATGTCCTCGTCGCTCATCCGGGTGCCGTCGATCTCCGCGGCGCAGAGCGTGGAGAGCAGGTCGTCGCCGGGGGCGGTGCGGCGTTCGCGGATGATCGGCAGCAGGTAGGCGGCGAATTCGTCGCGGGTGCGCAGCCCGGCCTCGGTGACGTCGGGGTCCTGGGCGAGGTTGCCGAGGAAACCGATGATCGCGGTGTACCAGCGGTGGAAGCGGTCGTGGTCGGCCCGGTCCAGCCCCAGCATGTCGGCGATGACGTTGACCGGGAAGCGGGTGGCGAAGTCGGCCACCAGGTCCGCGCTGCCGGTCCCGCGGAACGCGTCGATCAACTCCCGGGCGTTGCGCTCGATCACGGGGAGGAAGGACTGCTCCAGGGTGTTGCCGCGGAAGGCCGGGGCTACCAGGGCCCGCCGCACCGCGTGCTCCCGGCCGCTCATCTGCAAGATGGTCCGGCCGTGCACCGGCTCCAGCTGCCAGTCGTAGTTGTCCGTGGTGAACACCGGGTCCTTGAAGGCCCGTTCGACGTCCTCGTGCCGCGAGATGACGTAGCTCTGGGTGGCCTCGTGATGCAGCAGGGGGAAGTCGTCACGCAGCACGCGGTAGGCGGAATACGGATCCGCGGCGAATTCGGGCGACAGGATGTCCGGTGCTTCTCGGTTCACGGGCACTGCTCTCCTCGGTCGGGATGCGGTACGGGGCCGCGGCGAGCGCGGGCCGTCCGTCCCTCCCAAGATCGTTGCTGGAGCGGGCCGTTATCAAGACCGCCGACGCTACGGTTCGACGACGCCGGGAGAACGGGCAGGAGCCGTCGGGAGAACGGGCGGGGCGGAGCGGGACCCGGTCCACGACGATCCGCGCGCCGCGCCGTGGCGCCGCCCACCGGCCGGGTCGGTCCGGCCGGTGCCGCTCACGCCGGGAACCGGCGCCCCACCCACCGCCAGGCCACCTCCAGCAGCACCGCCGCCACCGCCGCGATGGCCACCGCCGTCCACGGCATCGTCGTCCCCACCAGCCGCAGGTCGAAGAAGCGTTGGAGCCACGGCGTCACCAGCACGATGAGGAAGCCCAACCCCATGAGCAGGACCAGCCCGATCCGCCACCAGGTGTACGGGCGGGCGATGATCGCGAGGACGTACAGGGCGGTGAGGAAGAGCGTCAGGGTGGCGGCGCTGGTCTGCGCGCTCAGGGCGTCCGGGCCGGTGTAGTAGGCGCGGGCCAGCAGATAGGTGGCGAACGCCGCGAGACCGGTGATCACGCCGGAGGGCACGGCATAGCGCATCACCCGCCGTACGAAGTGGGGGCGCGCACGTTCCTTGTTGGGCGCCAGCGCCAGGAAGAAGGCGGGCACGCCGATGGTCAGCGTGGACAGCAGCGTCAGGTGCCGGGGCAGGTACGGGTACGGGATCTGGCAGCAGGCCACCAGGACGGCCAGCAGCACCGAGTAGACGGTCTTGGTGAGGAAGAGGGTGGCGACCCGGGTGATGTTGCCGATCACCCGGCGGCCCTCGGCCACCACCGACGGCAGCGTCGCGAAGCTGTTGTTGAGCAGCACGATCTGGGCCACCGCCCGGGTCGCCTCGGAGCCGGAGCCCATGGCGACGCCGATGTCGGCGTCCTTGAGGGCCAGCACGTCGTTGACGCCGTCGCCGGTCATCGCGACGTGGTGGCCGCGGGCCTGGAGCGCACCGACCATGTCCCGCTTCTGCTGGGGCGTGACCCGGCCGAAGACGGCGCCGTCCTCCAGGGCCCGGGCCAGCGCCTCGGGGTCGTCGTGCGGCAGCCGCCGGGCGTCCACGGGGGAGTCCGCGCCGGCCAGCCCCAGCTTGCCGGCGACCGCGCCCACCGACACCGCGTTGTCACCGGAGATCACCTTGGCCTGGACGCCCTGCTCGGCGAAGTAGCGCAGGGTGTCGGGGGCGTCCGGGCGCAGCCGCTGCTCCAGGACGACCAGCGCGGCCGGCTGCCCCTCGTGCGCGACGTCGGGGTGGTCCAGCGGCCGGGCGGCGCGGGCCAGCAGCAGCACCCGCAGGCCCTCGGCGTTGAGCCGGTCGATCTCCGGCAGCAGCGGGTCGTCGTCGGGCAGCAGCACATCGGGTGCGCCGAGCAGCCAGGCGGAGGCCGATCCGTCGGGCTCGTCGAAGGCCGCGCCGCTGTACTTGCGGGCGGAGGAGAACGGCAGGGTGCCGGTGCACCGCCAGGAGTCGGGGGCAGGGTAGGCGTCGACGACGGCCGCCAGGGAGGCGTTGGGGCGCGGGTCGGAGGCGCCGAAGGCACCGAGCACCTGCAGGACGCGGGCCGGGTCCTGATCGGCCAGCGGGCGCAGTGCGGTGACGTCCATGCCGCCCTCGGTGAGGGTGCCGGTCTTGTCCAGGCAGACCACGTCGACCCGGGCCAGCCCCTCGATGGCCGGCAGCTCCTGCACCAGGCACTGCTTCCGGCCGAGCCGGACGACGCCGATGGCGAACGCGACCGACGTCAGCAGCACCAGCCCCTCGGGGATCATCGGCACGATCCCGGCGACCATCCGCCGGATCGCGGCGTCGGCCGGCAGGCCCAGCGTCAGCAGGTGGCTCAGGATCAGCCCCAGCGCGGTCGGGATCATCATCCAGGTCACGTACTTGAGGATCTGGCTGATGCCGGTGCGCAGTTCGGAGTGGACCAGGGTGAACCGGCTGGCCTCCTCGGCGAGCTGCGCCGCGTACGCGGCCCGGCCCACCTTGGTCGCGGTGAACGCGCCGTTGCCGGCGACCACGAAACTGCCGGACATCACCGGGTCGCCGGGCTTCTTCA
This sequence comes from Streptomyces diastatochromogenes, assembly GCA_001418405.1. Lineage (GTDB taxonomy): Bacteria > Actinomycetota > Actinomycetes > Streptomycetales > Streptomycetaceae > Streptomyces > Streptomyces albulus_C. Next base: position 11,446 of record LIQL01000210.1, read on the forward strand.
CGACCGGGTCCGCCTCGCCGGTCAGCAGCGACTCGTCGATCTCCAGGCCGTCGCTCTCCAGCACCTCGCCGTCGACGATGGCCTTGTCGCCGGGGCCGAGTTCGAGGACGTCGTCGAGGACCACCTCGGAGGTGGGGACCTGGACCGCGGCCCCGTCGCGGCGGACGGTCGGCCGGGTCTCGCCGATCAGGGCCAGGCTGTCCAGGGTCTTCTTGGCGCGCAGCTCCTGGAAGATGCCGATGCCGGTGTTGGCGAGGATGACGAAGCCGAACAGGCCGTCCTGGATCGGACCGACGATCAGGATGATCACGAAGAGCACGCCGATGATGGCGTTGAAGCGGGTGAAGACGTTGCTGCGGACGATGTCCGCCGTGGAGCGCGAGGACCGCACCGGGACGTCGTTGACCTCGCCCCGGGCCACGCGTTCGGCGACCTCGGCGGTGGTCAGCCCGCGCCGGGCCACCTCCCGGCCGTTTCCGCCGGCGGGCCGGCCGTCGCCGGGCTCCGGTTCCTCGACTTCGGTCTGCGCCGGGTCCGTCATGCCCTCGACGTTACGGGGGGAATGCCGGTCTCACCCGCTGGCGGTCGACAGAAGTACTGTGCGGGGTTCTGTCCGGTTACGCGGCAACCCCGGGCGCGCGGACGGCGTCCGGTGACGGATGGTCGGGGACCGATGGCGGCCCGAGGGGCGGGCGCCCGAAGAGGGGTGACCGGCGGGGCGGTCCGTGCTCAGGCGCCGTCCGCGGCGGCGGTCGCCGTCTGTCGGGCCGCGGCGTCCCGCTTGATCGCGGCGTCCCGCTTGCGCACGTACCAGACGCCCAGCAGGCCGAGCCCGCCGCCGGCCAGGCAGGTCCACACGAACCAGGCGTGGCCGTGGTCGGCGTACCAGCCGTAGAAGGGCAGTTGGGCGAGGAAGAGCACGAACCAGATGACGGTGCCGCCGGTGATCGTGCCGACGACGGGACCTTCGAGGGGCGCCGGGGCCGCGCGCAGTTCGGACTTCTTCCACATGGGGCTCAGCTTACGGGGCCGGCCGGGGTGGTGGTCCGGGCCCTTTACGGCGGCGGGCGAGGAACGGTTCACGGGTCTACGCGCGGAGATAGCGATCAACGAATTGTTTATTCATACTGAACCTTTCCGGAACTGACTGGTTCGGATCGTTGATTCCTCCAATCTGATCCCTCCACACTGTTCCAGTTCATTGGTTGCTGTCCCGCCGTCCGTGCGTGGATCCGGCCCTCGGGCCCTCCCGCCCGCTCCGGCCCGTACGACTGAGGTCCTGCATGTCGCCCTCGACCCCCACGCCGGTCGACGCCCTGAAGAGTCCTGGCCCCCAGCCGCCCAGGAACGGACTCGACCGCTTCTTCAAGATCTCCGAGCGGGGCTCGACCGTCAGCCGCGAGCTGCGCGGCGGACTCGCCACGTTCTTCGCGATGGCCTACATCATCGTGCTGAACCCGATCATCCTCGGCGCCGGCGTCGACAAATACGGCCACCACCTCGACAACGGGCAGCTGGTCACCGCCACCGCCCTGATGGCCGGTCTGGGCACCGTCCTGATGGGCGTGATGGGCAACGTCCCGATCGCCATCGCGGCCGGCCTGGGCATCAACGCGGTGGTCTCGCTCCAGCTCGCGCCCAAGATGAGCTGGCCGGACGCGATGGGCATGGTGGTGCTCGCCGGCCTGGTGCTGATGATCCTGGTCGCCTCCGGGCTGCGGCAGCGGGTGATGGACGCCATCCCCAACGGGCTGCGGCGGGCCATCGCGATCGGCATCGGCCTGTTCATCTCGCTGGTCGGCCTGGTCGACGCGGGCTTCGTCAGCCGCAACCCGGACGCCGCGCACACCACCGTGCCGCTCAGTCTCGGCCAGGGTGGTCAGCTCAAGGGCTGGCCGGTGCTGGTGTTCGTGCTCGGCCTGGCGCTGATGTTCGTGCTGACCGTCCGCAAGACCAAGGGCGCGATCCTGATCGGGATGGTCACCATGGCCGTCGTCGCGATCGTCATCAACGCGGTGGCGACCATTCCGGACGCGTCCTGGGGGCTGGCCGTCCCGAACGTCCCGGACCGGATCATCGGCGCGCCCGACTTCGGACTCATCGGACAGATCAGTCTCTTCGGCGGCTTCAAGGAAGTCGGCGTGCTGACCGGCTGCCTGTTCGTCTTCACCGTCCTGCTGTCCGGCTTCTTCGACGCGATGGGCACCATCATCGGCGTCGGCGAGGAGGCCGAGCTGCTGGACAACGAGACCGGCAACCTGCCCAACATGGGGCGGATCCTGATGGTGGACGGCATCGCGGTCGCCGCCGGCGGCTTCGGCTCGGCCTCCGCCAACACCTGCTTCGTGGAGTCCACCGCCGGCGTCGGCGAGGGCGCCCGCACCGGACTGGCCAACCTGGTCACCGGCGGGCTGTTCCTGCTGTCGCTGATCTTCACGCCGCTGGCCACCGTCGTCCCCTCGCAGGCGGCCACGCCCGCCCTGCTGGTCGTCGGCTTCCTGATCATGGCCTCGAACGTCCGGGACATCGACTGGAGCGACTTCACCGTCGCGATCCCGGCGTTCCTGACCGTGATCTCGATGCCGTTCACCTACAGCATCACCAACGGCATCGGCATCGGCGTGCTCGCCTTCATCCTGCTGCGGACGGCGACCGGCCGCTTCAAGGAGGTCCCGTGGCTGCTGAACGCGGTCGGGGTCTGCTTCCTCGTCTACTTCCTGCTCAACCCGATCGAGCAGGTGCTCGGGGTCAAGTAGGCGGTGTTCCGGCGGGCCCCGTCACGACGGACGGGCCGCCGGTCCCCAGCAGTGCAGCCGCTCGGTCGCGTCGACCGAGCTCGACAACCGTTCATCGAAGTCCTCGCGGATGAGCGTCCGGACCACGTAGTCCTGGACGCTCATTCCGCGTTTTGCGGCATGCTGCCCAAGGCGCTCCAGCAGCTCCCCGTCGACGCGCAGGCTGAGCACTCTCGATCCCATACCGACACGGTCCCCGCACGGTGTGGTCAGGTGTGTCGCTTTCCGCGACGTCCTCACTCATATGGGTGATCCCGCGGTGTCCCGTCGCGGGCCCCGGCCCCCCCCCC
>LIQL01000210.1:14603-14744 GCA_001418405.1 Streptomyces diastatochromogenes
CCCCCCCCCCGCTTTCCTTAGAAAGGCTAATGAGCTATGCTAAAGACCATGCCGGAACTGTCCAACGGCGTCGACGCTGACGCCGTGAATTCCCTGCGGTCGGCCGTGATGCGCCTCTCGCGCCGCCTGAAGCACCAGCGC
>LIQL01000211.1 GCA_001418405.1 Streptomyces diastatochromogenes
CGCCGTGCCGCGGCACGGCGAGCCGGCACAGTCGGGACCAAAGCCCCTACGCGCCGAGGATGATCGTCGGTTGCATGGCTGCCCACGACGCTTCCGTCGTTCCGCCCCCTCGGATTGGGACTTCCATGAGCCATGTCTCCCGACGGCGCCTGCTCGCCGTCGCCCCGGTCGCCGGACTCGCCGCGGCCGTTCCCGCCGCCCTCGCCACCGCCGGCACCGCGGCCGCCGCCCCCGCCCGGCCGGCCGCCGCGCCGCGTGCCGCAGCGGGCACGGCGCAGCGCACGGCGGCCGCCCGCCCGCTGCAAGAGGTCACGGACGCGTGGGGGAAGTGGATGGCCGAGGAGCGCTTCCCCGCCTCCCGCGGCTGCCGGTTCACCGCCTCCACCGACTACGGAAGGCGGAGCGAGCTCGGCGCCTACCACCAGTACCAGGTCGGCGCGGAGTACCGCGGCATCACCTACGACCCCAAGGCCCCCTCGCCCGTACCGGGCCAGGTCAACTCCGTGACCACCAACTACCGCAACGGCTCGGCGGTCGAACAGGTCGTCACCTACAAGCAGAGCAAGACCACCGAGCAGGACCTGCGGATCTCGGTGACGGAGTCGTTGAAGATCGGCGTCACCGTGGAGGTCTCCGCCGAGATACCGGCCGTGGCCAAGGTCAGCGAGACCACCTCGATCGAGACCAACCTCTCCTCGACGCAGGAGTTCACGCACAAGGAGACGCAGAACTGGAGCGTCGACCTGCCGCTGCGGATCCCGCCGAAGTCGCTCATCGAGGCGTCGCTCGTGGTCGGCACCCAGCAGTACGACATCGACTGGACGGCCACCGTGGACCTGGTGGGGAGTGTGGCGATCTGGTTCGAGGAGAAGGTCGACCTCAACCACGACGGTGACTACCACTGGCTCTGGTTCGTCCCCGTCGAGGAGGTGTTCCGCGACTGCCGCGCCCACGGCATCGTCGACACCGGAGGCTACGAGATCACCGCGAACGGCGTGCAGGGCTTCGCGCGGGGGAAGTTCGGCGGCGGCCAGGGCACGTCCCTCAACGTGAACGTCGTCCAGCAGGACCTCGCCGGGCGCACGCGGCGCAGCGCACCGCGGACCGTTCCGGTGCCGCTCGGCCAGGACGGTGCGAAGGTGATCCGCGCCGGCCGCTGACCGGCCGGCGCCTCCGCGGCAGCCGCACCAACTGCCCCTGTTCCAGGAGCCGAAGGAGCCCCGCCGGTGATCCGGCGGGGCTCCCGGCATGCGCACGGCGGGGTCAGGGGCGCTTCACGGGGGTGCGCACGGCGCCCTGGCCACCGGCGAGTTCCCACTCGTGGTTGAGCGGACCGAGCGGAATGCTCCGTTCGAAGACCGGTGTGCCGAAGACGTCCAGGTGCGCCCGGAGCGCGCCGGAGAGGTCGACGCCGCCGTACGCCGCCCACTTCCCGACGGCCGAAGCCGTACCGTCCGAGGAGCCGGTGGCCGTGCTGGAGACCTCGGCGCGCAGGTACGGGGCCAGCGTGCCGGTCACGCCGACGCTGCCGTACAGGCCGACGCTCGCCTCCGTGCCCAGTGCGGCCTTCACCCGGCCGGCCGCCGTGGCGGTCGCCGTCAGCGGGGTGCCGTGCAGGTCGGCCCGGGCGACCGGCGTCCAGCCCTTGGCCCGGCTGTAGGAGCCGCCGACCCGGAACTTGCCCTGCACGTCCTGTTTGACGTCGACGCTGACCTTGCCGTCGGCATCGACCTGGAGGTAGCAGGTCAGATCCAGGTTGACCACGACCGGCACCACGCCGACCTGGATGACGGGGTCGGCGTGCAGCTTGGCGAACGGCACCCGCACCGGTTGGCCGTCCGGTGTGGAGGTGGCCGCCTGGCCCTTGAGCTCCCACTGCGAGGCCCAGTCACCGGCCAGGCTCACCGACGCGGTGCCAGGGGTGCCGGTGGTGGTGCCCTTGCCGTCGTAGGAGAAGTCGACCTCGGGTGCGAGCTGTACGAAGCCCGTGGCCGAGGCGTCGACGGTGCCCGCCGACGTCTTCACCGTGGGCAACACGGCGCGCACGTCCACCCGCAGGCTGCCGAGCGGCAACTGCGCGCCCTCGGGCCCGAAGCGCACCGACCCGTTCTTCGCCCAGGACACCTTGACGTTCGGGGTGAGCGGCTCGACCTGCATCGCGGCGGGGTCGACCGGGACCTGGCCCTTCGCCGTGGCGCCGCCGAGCAGCGCGCCCAGGGTGGCGGGGGCGGTCTTGACCTCGGTGCCCCGTTCGGTGGTGCCCACCACCTCGGTCACCTTGGCCAGGGCGCCGCGGGGCGCGCCGGGTACCGGAGCGCTGGCGAGCACGTCGCCGACCGCAACCGCGGCCGGCCGGTGGGGAGTAGACCCCTTCCCGTGCTCCTCGTCCCGGCCGCCGCCGTGATCGCCGCCCCTCTCACCCTGCCCGTCGCGGTCGTCCTTGCCGGTGCCCTTCGGCGGGGCGCCGGCGGCCGGCCCGGCGATGATGGCCCGGCCGCGCGCGGCGTCGAACGCGACGATCTTCAACGGGGACTTGGCCGCCGGACGGTGGCCCGTCCCCGGCTTCGCCACGGCGCTGGGCGTCCCGGCGCCGGCCGGTGCGGGGGCCACGGCGAGCGGCGCCTGCGCGTCCGTGTCCTCGACGGCGGTCACCGGCCCGGCACCGTCGGCCCTCCCTGCCGCGGTGCCGGACGACCCGTTCGCACAACCGCTGACGACGAGCAGGGACGTGACGGTGAGCGCCGGTAAAACGGCGTATCTGATGCTCTTGCGCACTGTTGGTTCCTCAGGGGCGTGGCGTGGGGGTGGCCGAAGGGAGGAAGCACTCCGACCGGGCGGTTACCCGCAGGTAATGATTGGCATGATCGTGCCACGTGTCATACGCCCGCAGAGCCGAACAACCGGCCACATGGTGATGATGTGAGCGCAATCACCTCCGCCAGAGCGCTGACCAGCGCAAGGCTGACTCGCGGGGGGGCGATGAGGGCCCGTGGGATTTCTCTGGGACTTTGGGGCGCGACGTGCGGTTCCCGCCGCTCTGGCGCCGCCTCCGCTTCCTGCGCGTCGCGCTCCCACGCCGTGCCGCCGATGGCACAGGCAAGGAGCTGAGTCGCTACGCGCAAAGCGCGGCCCCGCAGGGGGCTGGCGAGAGACCGTCAGGCCGTTTGCCTTAGCCAGGCGTTGCGAACGTTCTGCGGAGCCGGCTGCGGTCACGCCCCGCTGGCGGCATTTCCTGAAGAGCCGCAATAGACGACTGCCCTACCGGCTGGTGAGTCATCGGGCATGTCAGAAGCAGGTTGCGCTCACCGAACACCCTCGCTCCGTGGCGGCAACTGACCGCCGCCTCGCAGGTAGCCGCGAAAGACAGCCGACGAACACCGGTTAGCCAAATCGGCGTTTCCTCGGACGATGAGATGGTCGCCACCCAGTCGGTGCGGCAACGCCACTTGGCCTGTTCTTCGATCCCTGCGGAGGTACCTCCATGACCGCTTGCCCGTCAGCTTTTACCCCGATTGTCAGTGACCTTGTTTCAGGTAACGGTGCCGCGACGCTGAGGGGATTTCTGACTGTGAGCGGCGCGGGAGAATAGCTCGGCCTTTCGCCTCGAACACTCTACGTCTGGCGGCGTCGCCGCCAGGGCCCCCGAACTTTCGTATGGGACCTCGGGGGCGACTTTACTGATCCTCGCGACGGCGCTATCAAGGCCAAGGATTACGTTGAGTTGCATTGGTGGCCAATGCAGAGCGGGGACCCGGGAACGTGTATTGGCCGTCAGGGAGGTGTTGCCGAAGCGATATCGAATCCTGATCGAAATTGGTGCCCGGCTGGGGCTACGTCAAGGAGAAGTGTTCGGCCTGGCCCTGGAGGACATCGATTTCACCCGTGAGGTGATCCATGTTCGGCGTCAGGTCAAGATCATCGGCACTCGACCGTGTTTCGCATGGTCAAAGGGTAAAAGTGTGCGGAAAGTGCCACTTCCTCCGAGCGTTGCTGCTGCGCTACAGCGACACATCGACAGCAGGAGGCGCTGGGAGCCGGTACCTGTCCGCCCTCTCACCTGGGACATCATCGGGGCCATTGGTGAGCGGTAGACGTTCAGTCAGGGTGTGCCCCCCCGTGGACGACTGTCAGCGCGATGCGCCGCGCAGCCGCGCGGAGCTGCTGAGGGCGGGGAGGCGGATATCGCAGCACTCCCCAGGAAGCTTCACGACAACGGCCGGAATTGAGGTGCGGGAGCGACCATCGCCGCGGGCACGCCCAGTGATCGCCGGCAGGGGCGAGGGCGCAGTGGTCGCTACCGACGAGCGCCGGGCGAGAAGCCGCACCGCAACCGGATTGCCACCCTGGCCTGCGTCTTCGACGTCGACCTGGCGATTCGCTTATCTATGGCGCGAAATCTCCTTACATGCGGCAAGGCACTTTCATGATTCTTTACCTAAGGTGATCGCTTGAGTACCCACCGTCGCGTCACGGGGTGAAAGGCGTCGATACTCCCGGACTGCGTACATGAGCTGATTCGTGTTCGCGCCGACCGCCCTCCTGGCCCGATGCCGAACGAGGGGAAGAGAACAGAGGTTCACGCTTCTGCGGCAGGGGCCGCCCCGAGGGCCGCCGCGGCGGCAGGGGGCGTGATCGCCACTGCCGACGCCAGGTTCGACCGGGATGCGCTGGGGTCCGGCGTCCCGGCTCTGATCGAGTTCTGCGCCGGTTGGTCGGCCTCGTGAGGACGCATCAGGCGGACCCGGGTACTGGAGACCACCGCCCAGAACTAGGGCAGCCGTCTGACGGTGACCTACCTCGACAACGACCAGAACCCTGCCGCGCTCAAGAAGTACAACCCGAGTGGCATCCCGGCCTTCTACCTGTTCAAGAACGGGCAGGCCGTCAGCTACCGGATCGGGTACTACACCGCCGCCCAGATCAAGGAATGGCTCCGGAGCAATGGTGTCGCCTGACCTGCCCGACACCAGTCTTCCCGGGCCGTGCAGCCTGGCGCCCCGGAACCGTGTGCGGGCATTCCGTGCTGCCGCTCACTCCTGTATTCGGATTCCGCAGGGTCACATCTCTTGTCGATCGCTCCTGGAAGGCGTAGATGGAAGAGCCTCCCGTTGTTTCATCCTGGATTCTGTGGTTGATGCTGGTTTATGGGGTTGCGCCAGGAGGTGGTGGCTTCGCCGGTGGGGCGGCGGGCCATGAGGTCGGTCATGGCCAGGTGGATCATGGCTTCGGAGCGTTCGGGGAGGGCTTCGTAGTCGCGTGCCAGGCGGCGGTGGAGCATCGGCCATCCATAGGTGCGTTCGACAACCCATCGTTTCGGGATGGGGTGAAGCCTCTGGCTCACGGGGTGCGCCGAACGATTTCCACGTCGATGCCCAGGCGGGCTGCATGTTCGACGAGATGCTGGCGGTAGCCGCCGTCCACCCAGACTTTCCGAATGGTGGGATGGGCGGTGGCCAGGGCGTTGACCAGGTGTGTGCCGGCCACTGAGCCCTGCACACCCGCGGCCGTGACAACAACCGCCAGCAGCAAGCCGAGGGTATCGGTGACGATGCTGCGCTTGCGGCCCACGATCTTCTTCCCCGCGTCAACGCCCTGACTGCCGCGGGGACACCGGTGGAGGTTTTCACGCTCTGCGCGCCTTCGCCCGCGGCCTGGAACGAGACCGCGACGCCGTGATCGCCGCGCTCACACTCCCGTACGGCAACGGCCCCACCGAGGGCGTCAATACCAAGACCAAACGGATTGCGCGCTCCGTCACCACCGAAAGTGAGACAGGGCCGTTAAGTTGACACTACCTCTTCGAACGGATCATGCCCGGAGCATGGATCCTGGCGGCGAATGCCGGAGTGGGGCGGGTGGACTTGACGATCAGTGGAATCGCGGGTGCCACACCTCGTCGGTGCGGTCGTCGCCGTCGACGACGGTGATGCCGGGCCAGCGGTCGAAAGCTGAGCAGGGGTGGGAGATGCCGAGGTCGACCTGGTCTCCGACCCGCAGTCCGTGTGCCTGGGTGAGGACGAGGTGGTGGTCGTAGATCTGGGACGCCGTTGCCGCGGCGGACGGCCGTGGCGCGCCGTGTGCGTCGTGGGCGCGAACGAGGACGGGCAGGCCCGCGTCGTAGGGCAGTTCACGCCTTCCGGCGCCGATGACGGCACGCTGCGGTTCCGGGGTGGAGAGTACGACCGCCCGGACGGTGAGCGCTGGCTTCAGGTCGGGCACGGGCGAGACGTGCTCGTAGGTGCCGTGGTCGTGGGTGACGTAGCAGCCGGAGCGGAGCACGGGCACCATCCCCAGGGCGTCGGGACGTTGGAGGTAAGCGGCCACGGCGCGCACGACACGGTCGGGGAAGGCGGAGCCGCCCATGCTGAAGACCGGCTGCGTGACCTCGAACAGTGAGGCGAGGTTGCGAAACACCTTGATCGCCGTCCGGCAGTGCTCGTCGACGGCCGCGAGGGTGGCGGCATCCCGCAGGTTGCTGCGGATTCCCTCGTAGCCGGCGACGCCGGCGAGGAGTAGTTCCGGTGCGGCATGGACGTCCCGGGCGAGTGCACCGGCGGTAGCTGGGTCGCGCACGCCGGTGCGGCCTCCTTCGGTGCCGATGTCGATGAGGATCCGCAGCGGGCTGGCGGCCCCCGCCAGGGCTTCACGGGCGAGGTCGATGCCGGTTGTGGAGTCGACGAAGCAGTACAGCTCAAGATCCGACACCTCACCCAGCCATTGCCGGACGATTTCAAGATCAGTGGGGTGGATCACCTGGTTCGCCACGATGACGCGCCGCGCCCCCCATTCCAGGGCGATGGCGGCTTGGGCAACGGTGGCGACCGTGACGCCCCATGCCCCGGCGGACAGCTGCCGTTCGACGACCGGGCGCGTCATGGTGGTCTTGATGTGCGGAGCCAGCTCAACACGATGGTTGCGGCACCAGGCAGCCATGACCTGGACATTGTGCTCCAGCGTGCCACGGTCCAGGCGCAGTTCCGGCAGTCGGGCCCGGCCCTTGTCTGTAGTCATGTCGCGATCCATCCGATCTCCAAAGCCAGGAGTAGGCGCAGACACACAGGTGCGTCGTATATACACGACGGAGGGTAAACCATTCAGGACATCCCCTCCAAACACTATGATGGACGCAGTGACGTATTTACTGGAGGAGGGGTCGGTGTCGACCGAAGAATCCGTGCCCGCAGCGCCGGGGACCTCGGAAAACAACGGGATCGGCCAGCACCTGCGCCGTGAGCGCCTGGCGCGCGGCCTCACGCTGGAGAAGTTGGCCGAGGAGACGGGGTTGTCCCGCAGCTACCTCAGCAACGTCGAGCGTGAGGTGAACAGCCCGACGATCAACACGTTGCGCACCATCGTCGACGCCCTCGGCACCACACTCAGCCGACTGTTCCGCGAACTCGACCGGGAACCCTCGGTGCTCACCCGGCCCGACCAGCGAGTCGAACTCACTCGGGCGGGGGTGCCCGGAGTGACCTACGCCCTCCTCAACCCCAAACACGGCGGCCAACTCGAAATGATGCTGTTGGAGGTCGCGCCAGGCGCTTCCTCAGGCGACAACCCCCACACTCACGGAGGCGAAGAAGTCGGACTCCTCCTGAGCGGCGAACTCGACTACTGGATCGCCGGTGTGCAGTACCACCTCACGCCCGGTGACTGCGTCAGCTTCAACTCCTCCGTACCGCATCGCTACAGCAACCCGGGCGACATCCCCGCGGTCTGTGTCTGGTCCGAGACTCCTCCCGGCCGCTGAAGGGTCGCCCCCCGACGAAGCGGGCCGAGGGTGTCGAGCCCACGTTCTGCGCTGGTCGTGCTGGGGCCGCAGACGCCAACGCCGGTCCCGCATCAGCCACTGCGAACGACGCGGCCACAGCTCATGAAACGGCCCGACCATCAGCGAAGACACCGTTGGCCTACTAGCCCCGACGCGGACTCGGGCCGCGCGGGCCGCACCGCGCCTATCGCCCAGCGATGAGCGCGCCGCCAGGCTCGGGATGCTGCCCGCAACCGAAGCGGTGACCTGGGAACGCCTCAAGCTACGTGCCTCTTGAATGTGGTCGAGCACGGAGTTGCCCGAGGAGTCGCACTCCGTGGTGACGCTCTTCGCGGATGCAGAAGCGCGTCAGGCGCCCGCAGCGGTAGCGCGTGACCACCTGTTTCGAACGGAACAAGGGGGCCACCGGGGATGGGGGACCGCTGTCAGAAGGCAGGGAATTCGAACGGGAAGCCGCGGAATGTGGCAGCCGTTCAGGCTTACAGGTGACTGCATGCACACCAAGGAGTGATCGCCTTGGGGGAGGGGCCTGGGAGCGCTTCCGGCGGGACAGCATGTCCGCACGGCGCAGATGGAGCGCCAACTACGTTCATTTACATGGGAGTTATGATGTCGATCAAGCTCGCCGCCTCCTCGGCCGTCCGCAAGGCGGCAACGTGTGGCGCCCTCGCGGTTGCCGCCTTGACGCTCTCGGCCGCCCCCGCACTGGCCGACGCCCCGACCGTGGTGAAGGGCCCGGACGCACGAGGCGACATCTCGTACGCGGCGTGCCCCGGCGGAACGCACCTGATCGGCGGGGGCTATTCCTGGAATCCCATCTACACCAACGGCGGCTCTCCCAGCGACACCGTAGACATCAACTCCCCCTCTGGGGCCAAGGCGAACACCTGGGCGGCAAAGGCGCATAAGGGCGTCATCGCGGCCTACGCTCTCTGCGCCAAGGACTGACAAGTTCGGTGTCGGGCCTTCACAACGTGCATGGCTCCAAGCCCTCCGTGAGCGCCCGTATGGCGTGCTCGCGACTGTTTGGGCGCGCCCGCCGTCCGGCAAGGGAGCAGTCGCCCGCGGTCGCGCTGCGCGCTACCGGGCAGGGCTGACCCGGACCCGGGCAGGGGAGGAGGCGAACGTCGCTGATCCGGCCCGGAGGAACGGACCGAGAGCCGGGTGAGGTCGTCGAGTCGGTCACCCGGCTGCTGGACGCCGCGGGGGCGTGATGGGAGGCGCGTGGGGTGGGGTACGCGGCCGGCGCCACACGGCACCGGCCGGGTACGCGGTGCTACTTGACGCCGACGACGAGGTACTCCGGACCGTCCAGGTGGCTCAAGGCAATGTCCCGGAAGCCCGCCGCGCGCATCCAGTCGCCGCACTCGGCACCGGTGTAACCCAGTCCGCCGGCCGAGACCGTGGAGACGTTGAGACTGATCAGCAGGCCCGTGGTGCGTTCGCGGCGGTCGTCGTCGATCAGGGACTCGTAGATCAGCAGCCGGCCGTCCTCCGGCAGCGCCTCGTACGCCTTGCCGATGAGGGTCTTCTTGGTGTCCAGGTCCCAGTCGTGCAGGACGTGTCCCATCACGATCGCGTCGGCGGTCGGCAGCGGGTCGGTGAAGAAGTCGCCGCCGGCGAAGCACGCCCGGTCGGTGAGGCCGACCCGTTCGAGGTGGGCGTCGAAGCCGGGGCCGACCACTGGCAGGTCGAAGCCGATGCCCTGGAGGTGTGGGTTCCGGGACAGCACCTGGGCCAGCAGTGAGCCCTCGGCGCAGCCCACATCGGCGACCGTCCGCGACCGCGACCAGTCGTACCGTTCCGCGATGGCCTGGTTGGCGCCCATGCTGTAGCCGGTCATCGCCCGCAGGAATCCGGTCACCTGGTCCGGTGCGGCGTACGCCTCGCCGAAGGTGTCGTCCGTGGCGTCGGCGCCCACCAGCTTCGGGTCGCCGGCGCCGCCCTGGTCTGCGGACCGCGAGGCGGCCAGCGCCGCGGAGAAGTCCAGTCGGCCGCCGCTGCGCAGCGCGTCGGTCAGCCCCGCCCAGCAGCCGAAGCCCGCGTTGAGGAAGGAGAGGTAGCCGGAGATGTCGGTGGCGGGCTTGCGAGGGTCCAGGTAGCGGTCGGCGACGGGGGAGTTGCGGTAGACGCCGCCGTCGCGCTCCAGCAGTCCCAGGGACACCAGGGCGTCGAGGAAGTCGGCGGCCCCGCGGCCGGCGATCTCCAGCCTCCCGGTGAGTTCGGCGCGGGTGGCGGGACGTACGGCAAGCTCCTCGAACACGCCCAGTTCGACCGCGCTCAGCAGCGCCTTGGACTTCCAGAAGGCGACCGCGACGTCGATGATGGCATGCGGTGAGTCGGCCGGGAAGGCGGCCTCGGGCTGCGGGGTGGTCATGCTCGGTTCTCCGTTCGTGCGGTGTGGGCGTGTGCGGGCGCTTCAAGGGGCCCCGGCATCAGGTCAGCCGGAGGTCCTGGTAGACGGCGTCACCGATGGTGATCATTCGTTCCTGGTGCTCTTCCTGCCAGGTCTTGCCGTTGAGGTGCAGCGCGACCACCAGGCCGGCGTCCGGGTCGGCGAAGGCCGCCGAGGTCCACAGCCCGTAGTGGCCGAAGGTGCGCGGCGAGGCGTGGTGGCTGAAGGCCGTGCACTCGTCGCCGAGGTGGCGGGACTCGACGCGGAAGCCCAGCCCCCAGTCGGCGTTGCCGAACGGGTCCACCAGGCCGACCCGGTGGTGCGCGGTGAGCGCCATGACGGTCTGCGGCAGCAGGATGCGCCCGTGGTGCCCCCGGCCGCCGTCCGCCAGCGCGGCGAAGAACAGTGCCAGGTCGGACATCGGCCCGCGGATGTTCAGGCCGGGGATGGGCCGGGTGCAGGAGGACTCGGTGGCGTACCAGTGGGTGGGCTGGGCAGGTAGGCCGCCGCCGGTGATGTGGATGAGTGGCAGCCGGTCCGCCTCGGCGCGGTACTCCTGCGGGGTGAGCACCACGCGAGTGTCGGTCATCCCGCAGGGCGCCAGGATCTCCTCGGCGAGATAGCGCTGGTAGTCGCGTCCGTCCACGGCGCGGACGACCTCGGCGATCAGGAACCACGCCCACCACGGCCCGTAGTTGATCCGCGCGCCGGGTGGCGTCCCCGCCGGGACCGTCATGTTCCGCAGCTGCTCACGGCGGAGCGCGACCGGGGCGGCCATGGCCCCGTGCAGCGGGTCCAGGCCCATGGGGACGGCCGAGGTGTGGGTGAGCAGTTGGTAGAGGGTGACCCGTTCGCGGCCGTCGCCGTCGTACCAGGGGAGGTAGCGTGCGACCGGCGCCGCCGGGTCCAGCAGGCCCCGCTCCCACAACTGGCCGATCGCCACCGCGCCCAGCGTCTTGGAGCAGCAGTACCAGATGGGCAGGGAGGCGCGGGTGAAGGGCACTCCGGGGCGGCAGCTGCCCAGGGCGGCGGAGACGGTGGTGCCGCTCGGGGCGTGGCTGACGTGGAGCTGGGCGCCGGGGGTGGTTCGGCCGAGTTCGGTGCGCAGGGCGGCCATCGTACGGGGCAGCGCCTCGGTGGCGGCGCGGACCGCGTCGGCCTCGGCGTCCGGCGCGGTGACCGCCGCGGCGGCGCCCGGCCACGGGCCCGCCGCCTGCGGCGGGTCGGCGGTGAACCCCCGCAGCCGGGCCAGCGCCCCGGACGGGTCCTGTTGCAGCAGCCGGTCCAGGAAGAAGATGAAGAGGAACACCCCTTCCAGGACCAGCCGTCCGTGCTCGAAGAGCCGCACCCGCCGCTCGCCGTCCCCGAACAGCAGGACGGCGGCCTCCTCGTGCCGGAGGGTCAGGACGAGGGTGGGCCGTTCGTCCCACTCGCCGGCGCGGAACCACAGGGCGCCGGTGGCCAGATCCGTCAGGACGAGAATCTGCCCGGCCACCCCGACAGGCGGATCGGTCAGGCGCAGGCCGAGCCGGAGGGCCTCGCCTGCTTCGGGCCGCTGCCCGGCCGCGGCCTCGGCGTGCCGCAGCCACTCCCGGGAGAACAGCGGGTGGGCGGCGGGTGCCGCCGTACCGGACCCGTGCGGCGCTGTGCAGGCGGCCCTCACCGAGCGACCTCGGCGACGGTGAAGCGGACGATGTTCCGGCTGGTCAGGCTTCCGTCGGGGGCGCGCAGTTCGGCCAGCTCGGCGTCGACCGCCTTGACCGCGTCGGTCATCGCGTCCTCGGGCACGCTCTCCCAGAACTGCCGGCCCGCGGTGGACCACACCCACTGCCACCACTGGTGGGGGCCGCGGAAGCGGGTGACACAGGTCCGCTCCACGGTGTCGACGGAGCTGAAGCCCTCCTCGGACAGCATGGCGTGCAGGTCCTCGACGGAGCGGAACGGGCTGTCCGGCGGGAGCCGGTGGGAGGAGGCACCGCCGTAGGGGGCACTGGCGGCGAAGACCGGGTTCCAGCGCTCGTCCTGGCGGCCCCACCAGGAGATGGCGAACCGGCCTCCGTCGGCAAGGAGTCGGCGGTAGCGGGCGGCCGCGGCCCTGGGGTGGGGGAAGAAGAACATCGAGATCCCGGCGAGTACCGCGTCGAAGGTGCCGTCGACGGGCGGTCCGGGCTGCCAGTGGGCGGTCTCGGCGTCGGCGACGAGGGCGCGGGCGTTGCCCAGCCCTTCGTCCGCGATGGCCGCGCGGGACCGCTCCACCATGCCCGCGGACAGGTCGATGCCGGTCACCGAGCCGCTCGGCCCGACGGCCCGCGCCGCGGGAACGAGCACGGCGCCGGTGCCGCACCCCACGTCCAGGACCCGCTCGCCCTCCCGGACGCGGGCCTCCTCCACCAACTGGCGGCCGAGGGCGCCGAAGTGCGAGACACCTACCTTTTCGTACGTCGGGGCGCTGCGGTCGAAGAGCCGGGCCAGGGCCTGCTTGTGCTCGTCCGGCGCCGGGTGCCGAAGGGTCCCGCTCATGGGGTCCTCCCCTTGTCCTGTGTGAGGTTGCCGCTCTCGTCGAGCCGTACGGTGCGCCCGGTGCGGGCGGAGGTGTACACGGCGTGCACCACCGCCACCGCCCGCCGTCCCGCGGCGCCGTCGACCAGGGGTGGCCGGCCGGTGCGGACCGCGTCGCAGAAGTCGGCGAGCTGGTCGCGGTGGGGCTGGTGGAGCAGGCCGATGCGGTCGCGCGGCGGGGGCTCCCGCGGCGGCGGGCACCGGTCGGCGGCCTGGTTGCCGTCGCCATACGCGCCGTAGGCGGTGGGCCGCTCGCCCTCGCGGGCGGTGTGGAAGTAGGCCAGCTCGTCGTTGTCGATGACGACCGAGCCGCGCTCGCCGTTGACCGCGACCCGGGTGGTACGCCCCGGGTAGGCGGCGGTGGTGGCCAGCAGCGCCCCGAGCGCGCCGTCGGCGAACTTCAGGCTGGCGGTGGCCACGTCCTCGACCTCGATGCCGTCGTGGGCGAGCAGGCCGGTGTGGGCGGCGGCCTCCACCACGGGGCCGGCCAGCCACTGGGCGAGGTCGACGGCGTGCACGGCCTGGTTCATCAGGGCGCCGCCGCCGTCCAGGGCGCGGGTGCCGCGCCACTGCCCCGACGCGTAGTAGGACCGCGCCCGCCACAGGGGGACCTCGATGAGGACCGAGGTGATCCGGCCCAGGGTGCCGTCCTCGATGGCGGCCCTGGCCACTTCGGCGGCGGGGTCGAAGCGGTGCTGGGAGATGACGCCGAGGGTGCGGCCGGTGTGCCGGGCGGCGGCGATCAGCCGGTCGGCGGCCTTCGGTGTGACGTCGACGGGCTTTTCGACCAGGACGTGCTTGCCCGCGCGCAGGGCTGCGGTGCCCAGTTCGGCGTGGGTGCCGGAGGGAGTGCACACGGCGACGGCGTCGATGTCCGTGCGGGCCAGCAGCTCGGGCACGGCGAGTGCCTCGCAGCCCAGTTCGGCGGCGAGCCGGTGTGCCCGTACGGGGTCCCGTCCGGCGACCGCCACCAGACGGGCCCGCTCACGCAGCGGGCCGTCGGGCCGGGCCAGCAAGCGGCCGAGGAAGCCACCGATCGAGCCGCAGCCGAGGATGCCGAAGCGCAGCACGGCCGCCTCCTCAGCCCGCCACCGGGGCAATGGTGTTGCCCAGGTAGTTGGGGAGTTCGGTGAGCCGCCGCTGCTGGTGGTCCAGGTCGGTGGGGTAGGCGGCGCGGTAGCGGCGGGTGACCTCCTGGACCTCGCGCCAGGTGGCGGGCAGCACCCCGCCGTTGTACTGGGGGGCGAGCTGGTCGTAGAGGGTGGTGCCGGGCCGCAGGTAGAGCTGGTTGATGCCGAACCAGGCGGGCAGCTTCGCGGCCCAGTCGACCAGGCGGCCGGAGATGCACGCCTGGTCCTGCGGCAGCCCCAGCAGGACGAAGGCGAAGGGGGTGATGCCGGCGTCCCGCAGCTTGAGGACGGCCTCCTCGATCTGTGCCTCGCTGACCCGCTTGTGGACGCCGGTGTCGGCGATGGCGGGCGATTCGGCGCCCAGCCACATGCCCTGGCAGCCGGCCCGCGCCCAGGCGGTGACGTCGTTCTTCAGGACGACCTCGGCGCGGGTCTGGCCGACCCAGCCCACCCCGCGGCCCTCCAGCCGGGCG
>LIQL01000212.1 GCA_001418405.1 Streptomyces diastatochromogenes
GTTCGGAGGGGTGGGTGAGGCGGCGGGCGTAACGGTGCGTGCTCGGCTCGTTGGGTGTGCCCCCGTGTGGTCATGGGCGTTCACGATATGGGGGGTCGGTGAGCGGGAACACCTAGTTTTCGGTGGGGGGTTGGGCGCGGTGGTCCGGTCGGGGCGGGAGGGAACACGGTGACCACTTCACAGCTAAGCTACCGCTAGGTAACATGGCGCCATGTCCTCTGAGTCCCTGCCGTCGATCGGCGACATGATGGCGGCATCCGTGCCGATGGTCCGCACCCTGAACCTTGAGTTCACCGAGACCACGGCCGAGCGCGCCGTGGTCCGCATGCCCGACCAGCCCGACTTCCACAACCACGTCGGCGGCCCGCACGCCGGCGCGATGTTCACCCTCGCGGAGTCGGCGAGCGGCGCGATCGTGATGACGGCCTTCGGCGACCAGTTGGGCCGTGCGGTGCCGTTGGCGGTGGGCGCCGAGATCGGTTACAAGAAGCTCGCCATGGGCGCGGTCACCGCCACCGCCGTGCTGGGCCGGCCGGTCTCCGAGGTGATCGCCGAGCTGGACGCCGGCGAGCGCCCGGAGTTCCCGGTGAAGGTCGAGATCACCCGCGACAAGGACGGCGCGGTCACCGGAGAGATGACGATCGTCTGGACGCTGCGCCCCAACAACTGACCCCGGTGCGGGCAGGTGGGCGGTCCCGAGCGCGGGCGGGTGCGCGGATGCACCCGCCCGCGCTCGTATTCGTGGTCGGGAGCACCCGATCGAGTACGCTTCCCGGACGCGCTGGTACGGCGCGTCAGGGGGATCGACTGATCGGTGTCGCGCGCACCGGGCACGGCCCACGGGGGCCTTACACCAGCGGAGGAAGCGGCCTTGCACATCCAGGAATGGCTGGCGACGGTACCCGCCTTGAGCGTCTACCTGCTCGTGGGGTTGGTCATCGGGGTGGAGAGCCTGGGCATCCCGTTGCCCGGCGAGATCGTCCTCGTCAGCGCGTCCATCCTGGCCGCGACCCAGGACCACATCGACCCGTTCGTGCTCGGTGCCTGCGCCTCCGCCGGCGCGATCATCGGTGACTCCATCGGCTACCTGATCGGTCGCAAGGGCGGCAAGCCGCTGCTGACCTGGGCCGGCCGGAAGTTCCCCAAGCACTTCGGGCCCGACCATGTCGCGCTGGCCGAGTCCAAGTTCGACAAGTGGGGCATGTGGGCGGTCTTCTTCGGCCGTTTCATCGCGCTGCTGCGCATCTTCGCCGGCCCGCTCGCGGGTGTCCTGAAGATGCCGTACTGGAAGTTCCTGATCGCCAACATCCTCGGCGGCATCATCTGGGCCGGCGGCACGACCGCGCTGATCTACACCGTCGGCATCGTCGCCGAGCCCTGGCTGAAGCGCTTCTCGATGTGGGGCCTGTTCGCCGCGGTGCTGTTCGGCATCGGGTCGTTCCTCCTGATGAAGCACCGCGCGAAGAAGGCCGCCGCGGCGCGCGAGGCGGCCAAGGCCGCGGAGTCTCCGGTCGCCGCGACGGCGCGCGACTGAGCCGCCGCTCGCCTGACGAACGCACGCGACGCCCCGGAAACCCTCAGGGTCTCCGGGGCGTCGCGCGTCTCCTGCCGTCAGGGCATCTGCCAGATGTCCGGGCCGCCGTCGCGCCATTCGACGATGCCGGCGTCGTCCCAGACGAAGCGTGCGGTGGAGAACCCGGCGCGGCGCAGGATCGCGGCCACGTCGCCGGGCCGCAGCGCCCGGCCCAGGTCCTGTCCGTAGAGCGTGACGCGGCGGCCACCGGTGGACGGCGGATGCACGATCACGGGGGCACGTTTCATGCCTTCCAGCATGCGACGGCCCCGACGCTCCCGCACCCCGACCGCAGTCGGCGCGTCACGTACGGTGCCGGGGGCGTGCGGGTCGGCGGTCGAGCGGTCACGAGGTCGTGCGCAGGCGTGAGAAGAACGGTTGACGGCGCGGGTCGGAGGGGTCGCGTCGCCACCAGCGGGTCGCGCCGGCACCGGGGCCCCGTACCGGGAGGTCGCAGCGGACGCCGCGGCGCAGGCCGGCCAGTATGGTGCGGGCGCCGGCGACGAAGAGCGGGTCGCCGATCAGCTTCTTCGCGACCAGGGCCCTGCGGCAGGCCCGCAGCGCGTCGGCCGGGTCACCGTGGGCGCGCTCGATGACGGCGTGCGCGTAGAGGATCGTCGAATGGAGCCAGAAGTCGCTGTCGGCGTGGCGGGTTTCCCAGGCGCATCGGGCGGCGGCGCGGGCCCGGGCCGCGTCGAGCGGGGCGACGGCGATGGCGAGCAGCGCCCAACCGTGGGCGGGGCCGGGCCCGAACCACGGGTCGCGGGAGGTGTGCCGGGCGGCGTCTTCCAGGCAGGCGACGGCGGTCGTGGTGTCCTCGCGGTAGAGCGCCAACACCGCGTGTGCATGGGCGATGCGGGCCAGACCGTCGGTGTCGGCGTGCATCACGGCCGCCGTCCACGCCTGGGCGAGCAGGGGTTCCGCGGCGGTGGGGGCGTTCTCCTGGGCGGCGAGGTACCCGGCCAGCCACAGGGCGCGGGCCCGGAGCGCGGTGTCCTCCTGGGAGAGGCGCAGCAGTCGGTCCAGGTGGGCGCGGCCCTCGCGGCGAAAGCCGCAGGCCGCCCACTGGAACCACAGGGACACCGCGATCTCCAGGGCGCTGAGGGCGTCCTCGGCGTCCAGCGGGGGCCGGGTGAGCGCCGCGTCGAGATGGTGCTGCTCGTCCTCCACGAGGCGGACCGCGAGTTGTTGGCCGGTGCCCTGCCAGGTGATCTGCGCCTCCGCCGCCAGCGCCGCGCACGCCTGCCGGAACCGGCGCAGCGCCCCGTTCTCGTCACCCGTCGCGCGCAGCCTGGCACGGCCGAACTTCCTTGCTGCGTAGGGGAGTCGGTAGCGGGGTGGCAGTGCGGTGGCGGTGCCGGGGGCGCCCTCGGCCGCCCGTACGCGTTCGAGGACGGAGGCGGTGCAGAGGCGTTCCAGCGCGTCCTCGACGGCGGCTGCAGGAACGTCACTGCTGCTACAGACGCACTCGGCCAGCCAGGGATCGAAATCCCCGGGGAGGATCGACAGTCGGGCCCAGACCTGACGGTCGACGAGCGAGCAGAGAGCGTAACCGGCGGCGTGCGCGGCGTGCAGCGACGTGTGACGGGTGGTGGGGGAGGGGCCGGAGTAGTGCAACGGGCCCTCGCCGTCGAGTCGGGCGGCCAGCTGGGCCAGCGTCATGCGGTCCAACTGCCGGGCGGCCAGGCCGATGGCGAGCGGGCAGCCCTCCAGTGCCCGGCAGACCGCGACCAGCAGTTCCGGGGCGGCGGGGCCGCACCGCGCGGCGAGGAGTTCGACGGCCGGCCCGGCGATGCCCTCGCCGAGGGTCACCGGCAGCGGAGCGAGGGCGAGGACGCATTCCCCGGGCAGATCCAGGGGCCGGCGGGCCGTCGCGACGATCCGCAGCCCCGGTTCGGCCCGCAGCAGGCGCCGGACCAGGTCGGTGCAGGCGTCGAGCAGCGGGTCGCAGTCGTCGAGCAGGACGATCGCGCGGCGGGTGCGGCAGTGCGCGGCGAGGGCGGCGGTGGTGGTGCCGTGCGGGGGGAGTCCGGCCGCGCGCAGCAGAGCTCCGGGCAGTTCGTCCGCGGTCAGCCCGTCCCAGCAGGAGATCCGGACGACGGTGTGCGGGCCGGTCGCGGCGTGCGCTTCGAGGACGGCGCGGGCCAGCAGGCTCTTGCCCACCCCGGCCGGCCCGGTGAGCGTGACCGGTGTGGCCCCGCCCAGGAGTCCGGTCAGCTGCTCGTGCTCGACTGCCCGTCCCACTACGCCGGGCAGCGGCCCGTGATCGGCCCACGCGGTCATCGGTCATCCCCAACCACGGCACAGCGCCGCGCACTTTCCTAGGAGCGACCCACGATGCCAGAACCGACGGTGGGGCAAACAGCGGAAGGGGTGCACCGTTAGGGGGAAACGTGCTCGGTGCGCTTGACGCGGGCGTTCGTCTTGGTGGTGAAACAGAACGGTAAACCCCAGGTCACGAAGGGCGGGGTCGGCGTTCGGCAGCGGACGGGTCGCTCTTAGAGTGATGCCTTTCGACCGGTTTCGCGGTGGCGCCGTGGCGCCCCGGCCGGCCCCAAGTGCCTGAGGAGATCGACCCGATGAAGCCCCTGCGCGTCAGAGCTGCGGTGTGTGTGCTGGCCCTGGGGCTGCTGACCGCGTGCGGGGGCCCGGGGCAGGACGTCGTCGACTCGTCGAACGTCCCGCGGCTGCGGGCGCACGCCGCCGACGCCGTCAACGGCCGGCCGCGGACGGTGCTGCCGCAGGGCCCCCGGTCGGTGTTCACCACCTACCGCACGACCGGGGACGACGGCACCAAGGTGCTGCACACCAAGTGGCACGGTCGGGCCTCCGGCTACACCGGGGACGTCTGGACCTGGGTCCCACCGCAGTACAACCAGCCGCAGTACGCCCGGAGCGGCTTCCCGGTGCTGATCGCGCTGCCCGGCGCCTGGGGGTACCCGGCCAACTACTGGACGGACGCGCCGTTCGCGCTGGAGGAGCGGCTCGCGGAGTGGTCGAAGCAGGGCAAGACGCTGCCGTTCATCCTGGTGATGCCGGTGCTCAACCCGCGCAAGACGTACTACGACGGCAGTGACATCCCGGGGCAGCCCAAGATGGGCAGCTGGCTCACGAAGGACGTGCCGGACTTCGCCCGTGCCAACTTCCGCACGTACGGCTCGCGGGACGGCTGGGCCTATATGGGGTCCTCGTCGGGCGGGTTCGCGGCGTTGAAGGCGGTGCTGAAGGAGCCGCAGCGGTTCAAGGCGGCGATCGTCAACGGTCCGGACACCGCGCCGGACTCGCCGTTGTGGAAGGGGCACCCGGCCGAAGAGCTGGCCAACGATCCGCGGCACCTGGCGCGGCAACTGGTGGCGCGCGGCGGACCGCAGGTCTACCTGGCCTTCGAGCTCGGCAGCAAGGAGGACGCGGTGCCGGACGTGAAGCGCTTCATCAGCGGGTACACGAACGGGGCCCGCGGGCCGATCAACTCCACGCTCTTCGAAATACCGGACGGCGTGCACAGCGGCCACACGTACATCAAGCGAATGGCTGATTCGTTGCACTGGATCAGCGAGCAGATGCAGGGACCGGTGGCGGCGCCGTCGGTCTGACGGCCCGTCGGCACGGCGCACGGGGTCCGCGGGACCATCGCCCGCGGCCCGTGCGCCGACGGCTGCGCGGCTCACGACGCCGGCTTGTCCTCGTGGTCCCGAGGCGGCCGTCGAGGTCGCCGACTTCCCGTGCACCGCAGGCGGTTGACGGTGCCTCGGCGCGAACGCCGCGGGGCTGCGCGGCGAGCGCTACGCAGCGGTCAGGGGTGCTAGCGGACCGTCAGGAAGCGGCCCAACCGGTTGCGTCGGGAAGGCGTGTCGGGAGCCAATGTCCCCAAAGCGCACCTTTGTTGAATCTCCGTCAGGTGCCAGAACGTTACAGATCTCTGTTGGACTTCAGCCGATGTCGTGATGCTAAGATCATCGCACTTGCCAACCGGGTAGTCACCTGCTATGGCAAAAAAGAATTCCGCGCATTGGCCTGAGAAAATCGCCACCCCGGGGAGAGCTATGCCATTAACCGGGCCTTCAGAGGCTTTCTGGCAGGCGACCGTGCGCGGCCGTTCGTCTATTGTCTGGGGCCGCGTGTGAGCATCTGCACGGCCGCCGGGCATACGGCACCTGGTGGCTTCGTCATCCGAAGAGAGACCTATGACGCAATATCTCCAGGATCCAGCACTGTGGGCATTGGTCGCTGGTACACCTGTCGCCGCTACCGCGATTGTTCGTGGTCGAAAAAAGATTTCGGAGCTGAGAAAAGAAAGGGTTGAGCTAAAGCAGCACTACACCCAACTCGAAGAGCACTACGCGGAGGCCGTGGAGGAGGCCAAGGACCGCGCAGAAGAGGCCACCAAGAACACCTTGAAGGCCGCCATGCGGACCCTCCAGGGACTGGCGAGCGAACAGCAGCTGACGATCTCCAAGATCCAGGAGACCTACGGCGAGCACAAAATCCTGCAGGACCTGCTGGACATCGACCACATGAACTCGCAGTTCGCGCGACGGGCCCAGTCCATCGCGGTGCTCTGCGACGGTTGGCTCGGTCGTCGCCGTAACGATGCCTCGCTCTACGACGTGGTCCGCAGCGCCAAGGGCCGTATTCGTCACTTCACGCGCGTCGAGATCCGATCGCAGAGCAACTTCGCCATCGTGAGCCGCGCCGTTGAACCGGTGGCGCTGGTCCTCGCGGAATTGCTGGACAACGCCACCAGCTATTCGGCGCCGGAAACCATGATCGAGATCAACATCCGCCCGGTACCCAAGGGCGTGTGCATCGTCGTGGACGACGCCGGTGTCGGCATGAACGAGGAGGAGAAGGCGCGGGCCGGACAGCTGCTTTCCGGTGGCAATTCCGCCAGCGTTTCCAGCCTCGGCAACCCGCCGCAGTTCGGCTTCACCGTCATCGGCGTGCTCGCCGCCCGCTACGGCTTCACGGTCTCGGTCGACTCCACCTCGCCGTACGGCGGTGTGCGCGCGGTCGTCCTGCTCCCCGACGAGCTGCTCACGTCCCTGCACGAGCCCGAGGAGGGTCCTGCCGTGGCCGCGTCCAACCCGTTGCCGCCCGAGATTCCTCCTGGTCAGCAGAGCACCCCGGCTCCTGGACGGCACCGCGCGCCGGCGGCTGCCGCGTTCGGCGCTTCGAACGAGGGCGCTCCGGCCGCGAGCGAGACGACTGCCGGCGGACTGCCGAAGCGGCGCCGCCGCGGCGCGATATCCATCGTGCCGTCGGCGACCGAGGACACCCCCACTCCGACCCGCGACAGCGCCCGGACCGCCTCCGCCATGGGGGCTTTCCAGCGCGGTACGCAGTCGGGTCGCCGTTCCACCCAAGCAAGCAGTGAAGGGCATGAAGTTCCGTGAACTACGATCTGTCGTGGATGCTTGACAGTGCTCTGGAATTGCCTGAAGCGCAGCATGCCATTCTCGTCTCCGCCGACGGTCTCCTTATGGCTCGTTCCAAGGACGTCGGCCGGGATCACGCCGACACCGTGGCCGCCGCGATGAGCGGTATGCAGTCGCTCAGCCGCACGGTCTCCGACTTCTGCAACAACGGTCCTGCGATGCGCCCGCAATGGCGGCAGACCTTGGTGGAGTTCGACCACGGCTGGGTCTTCCTGATCTCGGCCGGTGAAGGCGCGTATCTCGCGGTGTCGGCGTCGCCCGACGTCGACATGGGAGAGATCTCGTTCCGGATGCAGCAACTGGTCGGTCAGCTGGGCAAGGCGCTGACCAGTCCTCCGCGTGAGAGGGCCGATATCCAACCATGACGACCGATGACGAGCCGGAGCTGGTACAGGAAGCAGCGGAATTAGTACGGCCGTACGTCATCACCAACGGCCGGGATCTCGTCGAAGACAGCGCCTTCTCGCTGCTGACGCTGGTCACCGTCGCTCAGGAACCACCCCATCAAAAGCCGCTAGACCCGGAGAAGCAGCGTCTGCTGGAGCTGTGTGCCGGGGGTTTTCTGTCGATCGCCGAGATAGCCGGGCACACCGGGTTCCCGGTGGGCATCGTCAAAATTCTGGTGTTCGATCTCACGGAGGAGGGCCATCTCTATGCGCGCGCGCCCATCCCCAGCGCTCAGCTTGTCGAACGGCAAATCCTGGAGGAGGTGCTGAATGGGCTCCAGGCTCGCTTTGGATGACGGAGTGTACGTACGGGATTCCGTGCAGACCGCGGCGAAGATCTTGGTCGTCGGACACTTCGCCGTGGGCAAGACCACGTTCATCGGGACGATGTCGGAGATCCCGCCGCTGCGCACCGAAGAGGTGATGACGCAGGCCAGCGCGGGAATTGACGACCTGCGGGCGGTGCCGGGGAAGACCACGACCACCGTGGCCATGGACTTCGGCCGGTTGACGCTGAGTGAACGACTGGTTCTCTATCTGTTCGGAACTCCCGGGCAGCAGCGCTTCGTTCAGGTGTGGGAGGACATGACGCGTGGGGCGCTCGGGGCGTTGATCCTCGTCGACCCGCAGCGCCTGGAGGAGTCCTTCGCCATCATGGACCTGGTGGAGCACTACGGCATCCCCTACGCGATCGCCGTGAACCGCTTCGACGGGACGCCGGAGCATTCGCTCGACGAGATCCGGGAGGCGCTCGATCTCCTCCCCGAGACGCCGGTCATCAATTGCGACGCGCGGGACGAGAAGTCGTCGGCGGATTCCTTGATCACATTGGTTCGTTATCTGCAGTCCCGCCTCAACTAGGAGTGCCTCCATGCAATCTCATCCGGAATTCCAGACTCCACCGCCGGGTTGCCCGGCACATGCCGAAGGCATAAAAACCTCCCTGCACGGAACGGAATTCGCCGCCGCACCGCACGCGGTGTACGAGCAGCTGCGGAAGCACGGCCCGACCGCGCCGGTCGAACTCTCGCCCGGCGTGGAGGCGGAACTCGTCACGGACTACGCGACGGCGCTGCAGATCCTGCAGAACCCGGATTCCTTCGCCCGCGATCCGCGTCGTTGGCGCGCCCTCAACGAGGGCCGGGTGCCGCTGGACAGCCCCGTCCTGCCGATGATGATGTACCGGCCGAACAGCATGTTCTCCGACGGCGCGACGCATCTGCGACTGCGTCAGGTGGTCACGGACAGTCTCGCCAAGGTCGACATGCACCGGGTCGCCCGGCACGTGGACCGGGTCGCCACCTACCTCGTCGACCAGTTCAGCATCCGCGGCAAGGCCGATCTGATCGGCGACTTCGCGCAGGTCGTGCCGCTGCTGGTCTTCAACGACCTGTTCGGCTGCCCCGCCGAACTCGGGGACCGGCTGATCGTCGCGATCTCCAGCCTCTTCGACGGCATCGACGTCGAGCGGGCCAACGAGGAGATGGCCGGGGCGCTGTTCGAACTGGTCGCGCTGAAGCGGGCGCTGCCGGACGAGGACATGACGTCCTGGATGATGCAGCACCCCGCCAAGCTGTCGGACGAGGAGATGGTCCACCAGCTGGCACTGCTCATAGGGGCGGGCACCGAGCCGGTGCAGAACGTCATCGGCAGTTCGCTGCTGTTGCTGTTGTCCGAGGACCAGTTCGCCGACGGGCAGCACGGTGGCGGCGTCCTGGTGGAGGACGCCATCAACGAGGTGCTCTGGAACAGCCCGCCGATCGCCAACTACGCCACCCACTACCCCGTCCGCGATGTGGAAGTCTCCGGGAGCAAACTGCCCGCCGGAGCGCCCGTCCTCATCAGTTTCGCGGCGGCCAACGCCGATCCGACGCTCTCCGCCACCCGGCAGACCTTCAGCAAGCGGGCCCACCTCGCATGGGGTGCCGGCCCGCACGCCTGCCCGGCCAAGGACCCCGCTCTGCTGATTTCCGTCCGGGCGATAGAGAAGTTGCTGAATACCCTGCCCGACATTGAGCTGGGGGTTCCGCAGGAAACCCTGACGTGGCGGCCGGGGCCGTTCCACCGGGCACTCAACGCGTTGCCCTCCCGATTCACCCCCATACGGTCGGATCGGCGTTCGTCGGCGGGCTACGCGGCGCAGGATGCCGCCCAACCCGGTGGGGGTGCTCAAGACCAGGGCAGGCGCAAAAGGGATGGATGGTGGAGTGGGTTCCTGAACTGGTGGAAGGTGTGAGCTTTGCGACAGCGTAGATGTTCTTTGCTCGCATGAACGTTCTCGCGGAGGGGTATGCAGCGCTGGCGATTACTGTGTGATCTTCTTGAAAGGGAGTCGCCCGTGGAGCCCGCCCTGGCTGCCGCCTCCGTCGACCGACGCAGTGTGGTTGCGCTTTTCTCCCGACTGCGTTCCGCGCGAGGACAGTCGAATCCATTGCCGTTCTACACAGAACTCCAGTCCATGGGGGAAATGGTTCCGGCCCCCTGGGGCGGGCACTTGGCGACCTCGTACCGGCTCTGCCACCAGGTGTTGCGGAGCCGGGACTGGCGCGTCCCCGACAGTGGCTGGCGGGCTGCTCAGGCCGATGCGGTGCGGTGGCACGCGCCTGCCTCCCAGCAGATGGGTGCCACGATGCCGATGCTCAACCCGCCGCATCACACGCAGATGCGGCGGCCGTTGGGAAACGTATTCGACCGCGCTGCGCTGCAACAGATGGAAAGGTCCGTCGAGCGGAACGCAGAATCCCTCGTCGACACCTTCTTCGAGCAACTGAGCGGTGGTACCGCGGACTTCTGCGCATTGGTCGGCGACGAACTTCCGGTGATTACCGTCGGGGAATGGCTGGGGCTGCCTTCCGCGGATTTCGCGGTGCTCCGATCGCTCACGCACGATCAGGTGCACACCCAAGAACTATTCCCCACTCCCAGTCAGCTCGCGATATCCGATTCCGCTACCCGGAATTTGCGCAAGTACTTCACCGACCTGATACGAGAACGTCGAAAAGCACCGGGTGACGACCCGGTGTCGAGGTGGCTCCGGATGTGGGACGAATTCGAGCCCGACCAGGACGCCGCCGACGAGGCCGTCTACGCACTCGCCCTCTTCATGCTCCTCGCCGCGCTGGAAACCACCTCGCACCTGCTGACGACCATGATGTGGCTGCTCCTGGAGCACCCCCGGCAGGTGGACTGGTTGCGCACCCACCCCGAGCACATACCGGGCGCGATCGACGAGACGCTGCGCTACGACGCCCCCATCCACATGATCAGCCGGATCGCCCCCGAGGACACCGAACTCGCCGGTGTGCCCGTCAGGGAGGGCGAGATGGTGCAGCTCATGGTGGGAGCCGCACACCACGACCCGGAGCAGTACGCCGCCCCCGAGGTCTTCGACGTCCGGCGCAAGGCGCCGCACCTGAGTTTCGGCGGCGGCATCCACTACTGCCTCGGCAACGCCCTCGCGAGGATGGAAGCCACGTGCGTCCTGACGTCGCTCCTGCGGCGCTTGCCCGTCCAGGGGCTGCGGGTTGCCGGCACCCCCACCTGGGCGCCGCGGGTGGCCTTCCGCCGGCTGATGGAACTCCCCGTCGTCCGCACCTGACGGGACGCTCCCGCAGGCACGTGTGGCTCAACGAACAAGGAACACCATGACGCACGATTTCAAGACCCTCCTAGTCACGCACGAGGGGCCCGTGCTCCGGGTCAGACTCAACAGCCCCGAGACCGGCAACGCCATCTCCGGGCTGATCCTCGACGAACTCCTCACCGTCCTCGGCGCGTTGGACGACGACACCGACATACGGGTGCTGGTCCTCTCCGGCGAGGGCGACGACTTCTGCCTGGGCGGCGACCGCAGCGAGTTCCCGGAACTGCTCGCCGAGGAGGCCGGCGGTCTGGCGCTGCGCGCGCTCGGCAACAAGGCCCGCCGGGTGTGCGACGCCCTGGCGACCACCGACGTGGTCACCATCGCCCGGCTGCACGGCGGAGTGGTCGGTGCCGGCGTGGGGCTGGCGCTCTTCTGCGACCTGCGGGCGGGTGCCGACACCTGTCGCTTCCGGTTCCCGGAACTCGGCCTCGGGGTACCGCCCGCCTGGGGCGGCATCATGCCCCGGCTGCTGCAGGAAGCGGGCGCCGCTCGGGTCCGCGAACTGATCCTCACCGCGCGCAACTTCGACGCGGCAACCGCCCAGGAACTCTCGATCCTGCACACCGTAGTCCCCGAGGACGAGCTGGACGCCGCCGTCACCCGCTGGACCAAGCCGCTGGTCCGCCGGTCGCCCACGGCGCTGCGCACCGCCAAGCTCATGATGAACGCCTACGGGAACGCCAACCGCCTCGCGGACGCCACACTCTTCGACGCGGAGCTGCTCTCCTCCGCGCTCAGCGGCGCCCATCAGGCACGGCGGGACTAAACCCCGCCCATGACGGGGGACGTCGACCCGTGGGTGCGGCCCTGACCAGGCCGCACCACCGCGTGTCCGCAGCCGTCAGTCCGTGGAATCCCCGGCCTGCGCACCGTCCGTGGCGAGCGGGACCGCCGCGCGGTGACGAGCCGCCAACTCCAGGTACATCGCGGCGTTGAGCTTGATGGACTCCCGCTCCTCGGCGGTCAGTTCGCGCTTGACCTTGGCGGGCACCCCGGCGACCAGCGAGCCCGGCGGCACCCGCATCCCCTGCGGCACCAGCGCCTGGGCCGCGACCAGTGACCCCGCGCCGATGTGCGCTCCGTTCAGCACCGTGGCGCCCATGCCCACCAGTACGTCGTCCTCGACGGTGCAGCCGTGCAGCACGGTGTTGTGGCCGACCGAGACCCGTTCGCCGACCGTCACCGGGAAGCCCGGATCCACGTGCACCGTGCAGTTGTCCTGGATGTTGCTGTCGGCGCCCAGGACGATCGGGCCGCAGTCGGCGCGCAGCACGGCGTGGTACCAGACGCTCGCCCCGGCGGCCAGGGTGACGTCCCCGACGACGACGGAGGTGGGCGCGGTGTACGCGCCGGGGTCGATGTCCGGTGCCTCGCCGCCCATCGCCGCGATCACTGCCCGTTCTGCCATCTGCGCATCTCCTCGCCGGTTGGGTGCCGCGCCACCAGCACCGTAGACGACCCGGCCGGTGGTCGGGGCGGCGGTCGGTGGGGTGAAGATCACAGCCGGTCGCGCGATCGGTGGCCGGGCCCGCTGAGTACGGTGTGCGGGTGCCGATAAACCAGAACGTGTTCTCGTCCCTGACGGCCTGGCGGCGCCGGGCGGTGTCCCGGGCCGTCCACCGCGGGGCGCGTTGGGTGCGGGAGACCGGGGCCGTCACGGCCGAACGGCCGGGCCCGTACCGCTTCCGCCGGATCGGCACCGGCACCCGGCTGGCGTTCCCGCAGGGCACCGTCTTCGGCGCCCCCTGGATCGAGCTGGGCGCGCACTGCATCATCGGCCAGGACGTCACGCTCACCGCGGGCATGATGCCCGACCTGGACCTGGGCCCGGACCCGATCCTGACGCTGGGCGACGGCGTGGTGCTCGGGCGCGGCAGCCACGTGATCGCGGACGTCCGCCTGACCATCGGCGACGACTGCTTCTTCGGCCCCGGCGTCTACGTCACCACCACCAACCACAGCTACGACGACCCCGAGACGCCGGTCGGGAAGCAGTGGCCGCGCACCGACCCCGTCGTCATCGGCCCGGGCGGTTGGATCGGCACCGGGGCGGTCATCCTCCCGGGCGCCCGGCTGGGGCGGAACGTGGTGGTCGCGGCCGGTGCGGTGGTCCGCGGCGAGGTCCCCGACCATGCGGTGGTGGCCGGGGCGCCCGCCAGGATCGTCCGTCGCTGGGAGCCGGACGAGGGCTGGCAGCCGCCGCTGCGGACGCCGGCGCCGGTGCCCATCCCGGAGGGCATCACGCCCGAGCAGCTGGTGGCACTGGGGGAGTGGGACAAGGCGGACGGGTAGGTGTATCGCCCCGGTGGCGAGGGCCGTGCGGTGATGATCGAGGCCGTCCGCCGCGCCCGCCGGGCCTGCTAATTTGGCGGCATGCCCGTGCCGATGGATGCCTTCGACGAAGTCCGGCCCGCCACCGAGTGCCTGGACCTGTTGCCCGCCCCCGTGGCCGCCGCACTGCGCGACTGGCGCGGCTCGGTCCCCGTCGCGGAACTCCGCTACGTCGACACCGACCCGGCCATCGCCGACACCGAACTCCTCGTCGCCCACTACGGCGACTGGCTCTTGGAGCAGTCGGCGAACTGCGTGGTGGTGGCCGGCAAGCGCGGCGGCGAGGTCACACTGGCCGCCTGCGTCGTCCTCTCCACCACCCGCGTCGACGTCAACGGCGTGGTCCGCCGTCACCTGGGCGCCCGCAAGGCGTCGTTCGCGCCGATGGACACCGCGGTCGGCGACAGCGGAATGGAGTACGGGGGCATCACCCCCATCGGCCTGCCCGCGGCCTGGCCGCTGCTGGTGGACGCCGCGGTCGCCGACAGCCCCTACGCGCTGATCGGCAGCGGCAGCCGCCGCGGCAAGCTCATCGTGCCCGGCAAGGCGCTGGCCGAACTGCCGGGCGCCGCGGTCCTGGAGGGCCTGGGCACCGCCTGACCGGTCGGCCCACGGGGCCCGGTCAGCCGGGCTCGACGCCGGGCCACCGGCGCAGGTCCAGGGTGAGCGGCGTGCCGTGCTCGGCGAAGCCGAGGCTGCGGTAGAGCGGCACCGCGGCGTCGGTGGCGTGCAGGTCGACCCGGCCGATGCCCAGTGCGGCGAACCGCCCGAGCAGGGCCTCGGTCGTCGCCCGGGCATGGCCCCGGCCCCGGTAGCGGGGGTCGGTGCAGACGTTGAAGACGAAGCCGACCCGGCCGGACGGCTGGGCCGGTGAGGGCAACCGCTCGTCGATCCAGCCGAGCGCGCACGCCGCGAGGTGCCAGGCGGCCGCGCCGGGCGCGGCCTCGTCCGCCGCCCCGTCCACCACGAAGCCGATCAACCGGGCGTTGGGCCCGGTCAACTGGCGCCGCGCCGCCTCCTCGGCGTCCCGCTCCCACCGGCCCGGTCGGTCGCGGCCGTCCATCGCGAGGTACATCAGTCGGCGCAGTCGGACCAATTCGCCGGCGTCCTCGGGCCGGGCCGCACGTGGAGTGATCATGCCGGCACGGTAGTGCACCCGTCGGCCGCCCTCCCACCGGTTATCGTGCCGGTGACCGCGGGGGCCGGTGGCCGGTACGGACGAGAGGGAACGCCATGGCGGACACGCAGGGCGAGGGCCCGGACAGCACGGCGGTGCGGGTGGCCCTCTGGCGGGCGATGCACGTACGGCTCGATCCGCCGCCGCACGTGCTGGCGGACGAGGTCGGGCTGGAGCTGGCGGCCCCCGAAGCGGAGTGGCGCCGCCGACCGGACATGGACCCGCAGGCCACCAGGGGCTTCCGGGCGGCCGTGGTGGCGCGCGCCCGGTTCATCGAGGACCTGGTCGTCGAACGGGCCGCGTGCGGGGTGACCCAGTACGTCGTCCTGGGCGCCGGTCTGGACACCTTCGCGCAGCGTCGGCCGGAGGTCGCGGCCCGCCTGGACGTCTTCGAGGTGGACCGGCCCGGCGCGCAGGCGTGGAAGCGCCGCCGCCTGGCCGCGTGCGGCTACGGGGTGTCCGACCGGCTGCACCTGGTGCCGGTCGACTTCGAGGCCGGCGGCTCCTGGTGGGCGGCGTTGGTCGCGGCCGGTTTCGATCCCGCGCGGCCGGCGGTCGTCGTCTCGACCGGCGTCACCATGTACCTCACCGAGGACGCCACCGCGGCCACCCTGCGGCAGATCGCGGGGCTCGCCCCCGGCTCGACGCTGGCCATGACCTTCCTGCTGCCGGTCGAACGCGTCGACGCCGCCGACCGCCCGGGCCTGCGCGCGAGCCAGGAGGGCGCACGGGCCTCCGGCACGCCGTTCATCAGCTTCTACACCCCGCAGGAGGTGCTGGACATGGCCCGCGCGGCTGGTTTCCCCGACGTCCGGCACGTGCCGGGCGCCGCGCTCGCCGAGCGCTACTTCGCCGGGCGCGGCGACGGCCTGCGCCCGTCCAGCGGCGAGGACCTGCTGGTGGCCACCACCTGACGCGCCCGGCACACCGCCACCGGGCGACACGTCCGCGTCACGGCACCGGCCGGCGGTAGACCTGCCGCGAGCCGCCTTCGGGGCCCGGGGCGGTGGGTTCGGCCGGGGCGAAGCCGAGGCGTTCGTAGAAGACGCGGGCGCCGCTCGTGACCGCGCCCGGATGGTCGGCCCCGAACGTGACCACCTCCAGGGTGCCCGGTCCCCGCACGAACCTGTCCTGCGCGTCCGCCATCAGGGCGCGGCCCACGCCCGTGCCGCGCGCCCGGGCGGCGACGACCAGCCAGTCGACGTGGTAGACCGGGGGCTCCGCGTCGAACAACAAACCCCCGACGAGCGCGGAACGCGCGTCGACGGCGACGAGTGCGGTGGCTCGGCGCAGGTGCCGGTCCACCGCGCGGTGGAAGCCGGGCTCCGCCACCATGGCGCCGAACCAGTGCTCCACCTCGGCCGCCAGGCCGAGCAGGCCGGGGAGGTCCTGCTCCCGCGCGAGTCGAACGATCATCCGGGCATCCTCCCAGAGCGCGTCAAACCCCCTGGCGCGGCGGCCCGTTGTCGGGACCGCGCCCGAGGGGTGCGGCGGCCTCAGCCCAGCCGCGGGAGCTCGATGGCCGGGCAGCGGTCCATGACCATGTCGAGGCCGGCGGTGCGGGTGCGGTGGTAGGCGTCGCCGTCGGTGACGCCGAGTTGGAACCAGACGGCCTTGGCGCCGATGGTGACGGCGTCGTCGGCGACGGGGCCGGCCAGGTCGCTGCGCACGAACACGTCGACGACGTCGATCGGGAAGGGGACGGCGGCCAGGGACGGGTAGCCCGCTTCGCCGTGCACGGTCTCGGCCTTGGGGTGCACGGGGACGATCCGCTTGCCGTACTGCTGAAGCACTTCCGCGACACGGTACGCGGCCCGCTGGCGGTTGGCCGACAGCCCCACGACGGCCCAGGTGTCGCCGAGCTCGGTGAGGATCCTGCGGATGGTCGCCTGGTCGTTCTGCACGGGGGTCTCCTGTCGTCCGTGGTCGCGTCAGGGATCAACGGGCGGGCGGCGCCGCTGATTCCCGGAACGCGGCGCGGGTGCGCCGGTCAGACGGACTCGTAGGTGCGGGTCGGTGGCTGGGAGCGGTCGCCGTCGGCCTGGTGGGGCACGGTGGGCGCGGGACGGGCGTGTCGGCGGCGGGGCGCGACGTGCTGGCGGACGTCCTCGATGCCGCCGCGCATCTTGGTGCGCAGCCACGCGCCGAGGGGGCGTTCGACGAGGCGGTGGACGAGCCAGGCGAACACCAGCATCAGGGCGGTGACCGAGGCCACCAGGACCGGCGCGGGGACGCTGTTGCGGAAGCGGTGGATGAGGGTCATCCCGATGTTCATGTGGAGGACGTACAACGGGTAGGTGAGCGCGCCGGCGGTGGTGAGCCACCTCCACTGGATGCGGTCGAAGGCGCCGAGCGCGATGGCGCCGACGAGGACGAACGCGGCGACGATGAGCAAGCGGGCGGGCCAGGTGGGCACGGCGTGCGCGGTGGCCTGGCCGAGGTTGGTGGCCAGGCGGTAGCCGATGTAGCGCTGGGCCAGCAGGAGTTGCAGGATCACGATCGCCCAGAGGACCGCGTTGGGCCGGTGGCGGCGCATCAGGTAGAAGGCGATGCCGGCGATGAAGAACGGTGCGTACTGCGGCATCGCGAACGCCGTGAGCAGGGGCGTCTTCAGGGCCGGTGCGAGGGCCGCGGCCGCGGTCCACACGCCGCACAGGAGCAGGCAGTTGCGGTAGGTGACACCGCACAGCATGACCACAACCATGATCAGGTAGAACTTCAGCTCCACGAAGAGCGTCCAGTACACCGGGTCCACGTTGGGCGTGTTGTTGCCGGCCTGGAGCATGGTCAGGTTGGTGATCACCGTGTCCCAGCCGCGCAGGGAGGTGACCTCCGGCCAGAACTTCACCACCAGCGCGGTGAGCAGGATGCCGGCCCAGTAGGCGGGGAACAACCGCGAGACACGGGAGACCGCGAACTGGCCCACCGTGCGGCCCCACACGCTCATGCAGATCACGAAGCCGCTGATCAAGAAGAAGACCTCGACGCCCAACCACCCGTACTGGGCCGCCTTGTGGGCCGTCGGGAAGATGGTGGCGGTGGGGTGGCCCCACGGCACGGCGAGGGCGACGTAGTGGTAGAAGACCACCAGCAAGGCGGCTACTAAGAGGTCCTAACAAAGGCGTTGGACGTGTCTGTAGGTGATGAGACATGTAGCGAGCCCGAGGAAGGCTTCATGGATGTCGTCCCGGCGCTCCCATCGGATGCGCAGGCGTCGGAAGCCGTGCAGCCAGGCGATCGTCCGCTCGACGACGTACCGGAAGATGCCCAGGCCGGAGCCGTGTGGCTCGCCTCGCCTCGCGATCACGGGACGGATTCCGCGCTGCCACAGCAGACGCCGGTACTTGTCGTGGTCGTAGCCGCGGTC
>LIQL01000213.1 GCA_001418405.1 Streptomyces diastatochromogenes
CGGCTACACGGTGCCGAATCCGCGGGCGCAGGAGCGGGTGATTGCTGCGGCGTGGGGTCGGGCGGGGGTGGAGCCGGGTTCGGTGTCGTATGTGGAGGCGCATGGGACGGGGACGTCGTTGGGGGATCCGATTGAGATCACGGGTCTGCGGCGGGCGTTTGGTGGTGCTGAGGGTGTTGAGGGTGTCTGTGCGATTGGGTCGGTGAAGTCGAATATTGGGCATCTGGAGTCGGCGGCGGGTATTGCCGGTTTGACGAAGGTGTTGTTGCAGTTGAAGCACGGGCGGTTGGTGCCGTCGTTGCATGCGGGGGAGTTGAATCCGCAGATTGATTTTGCTGCGTCGGGTTTTCGGGTGCAGCGGGAGTCCGGTGAGTGGCCGGTGCGGGTGGTTGAGGGTGTGGTGGTGCCGCGTCGGGCCGGGGTGAGTTCGTTCGGTGCGGGTGGTTCGAATGCGCATGTGGTGGTGGAGGAGTTCACCGGCGCGGGCGCGGGCACGGGTGTGGGTGTGGAGTTGGTGGCGGGGGCGCAGCGGGTCGGGGATCCGTTGGTGTTCGTGGTGTCGGCGCGGGATGAGGAGCGGTTGCGGGAGTACGCCGGCCGCCTCGGGGCGTTCCTGGAGCGCGAGCGGGTGGCACTGGCCGACGTCGCGTACACGCTCTACACCGGACGCGAGCCCATGACGGAGCGGCTCGCCCTCGTCACCGCTGACGGTGCCGAACTCGTCCGCGTCCTGCGGGAGTTCGCGAACGGAGGCGATCCGGAAGGGCTGCTGCGCGGCAGTGTCGCGCCGGACCGCGCGCCGGAAGCGCCCCAGCCGACCGACGACCCGCACACGGCCGCCGCCCAATGGGCGCGCGGCGACACCGACGACGTCGCGGGCCCGTGGACGGACGGACGGCGGACCCCGCTGCCCGGCTACCCGTTCGCCCGCGAGCGGCACTGGATCGCGACCGCCG
Source organism: Streptomyces diastatochromogenes (assembly GCA_001418405.1). Lineage (GTDB taxonomy): Bacteria > Actinomycetota > Actinomycetes > Streptomycetales > Streptomycetaceae > Streptomyces > Streptomyces albulus_C. The sequence goes on from LIQL01000213.1 coordinate 957, forward strand.
ACGGCACCCTGCCGGGCGGCACCCCGGCGCTGCACCCGCTGCTGGACGCCAACGACTCCACCGTCGAGGAGCAGCGGTTCCGCAAGACGCTCCGCGCCACCGACCCGCTGCTGCGCGACCACGTGATCGCCGGGCAGCCGGTACTGGCCGCGGCCGCCGCACTGGAACTGGTGCGGGCGGGCGCCGAACGGGCCAGCCGCCGGCCGCTGCGCGGCCTCTCCGACGTCGTGTGGGGCCGACCCGTCACGGTGCCGGCCGGACGCGCCGAGATCGAGCTGTACGCGGCGTTCACCGCGGACGGCGAACGGATCGCCTTCGAGGTCTACAGCGAGGCCGACGGCGCCCGCACCACCCACCTGCGCGGGCAGGTGCGCCACGGGGCGCCCGTGGCCGAGCAGGCGGACCGCACCGACCTGGCGGCGGTGCGCGAGCGCTGCACCGGGCGGCGCACCGGCGCGGAGGTCTACCGCGACTACGCGGGCGTGGGCTTCGCGTACGGCGACAGCTTCCGGGTCATCCAGGACGTCCGCATCGGGCGCACCGAGGCGCTCGCCGAACTGGCGCTGCCGGCCGGCGCGGGCCACGGCTGCACCCTGGCACCGCAGCTGCTCGACGGGGCGCTGCGCGCCTGCCACTGGATCGACCGCGAGCAGGCGCCGCGGGCCGAAGAACTGGCCGTGCCCTTCGGCGTCGGCGCGCTCACCGTCCACGGCGAGTTGCCCCCGGTCTGCTACGCGCACGCCGAGGTGCTGGGACGCGGCGAGCGGCGCGACACCTGGCGCTACCGCGTCACCGTCCTCGACCCCGAAGGCCGGGTGCTGGCCCGGGTGGAGGACCTGGTGGGCCGCCTGTTCGCCGCTGCCGACGTCCCCGAGAGCCCTGCCGACGCCCCCGACACCCCTGCCGGCGCACCGGCGCCGCAGCCGGTGCGCACCGCGGGCCGCGCGGCGGAGGAACTGTTCTACCGGCCGGTCTGGCACGACGCGCCGGCCCCGCGTGCGGGCCGCGCGGACCGGGCGCCCCTGCTGGTCCTGACCGACCGCGCCGGCACGGCCGCGGAACTGGCCGCGGCCGGCGGGTGGCGGCAGGCCGTGGAGGTCCTGCCGGGCGCCGGCTTCGAGCGCCGCGCGGCGGACCGGTACGTCCTCGACCCGGCCGAGCCCGAGCACTACCGCCGCCTCCTGCGGGAACTCGCCGCCGACCTCCCCGGCGCGAGCCGGGCCGGCCTGGACGTGGCGCACCTGTGGAGCACCGAGGCCCCCGACGGCGGGCCGCAAGACGCCGTCGAGGGGGACCTCGCCGCGCTGCACCGACGGCGCGAGGAGGTCTTCGGGCGCGGCCTGGGCTCCGTGCTCCACCTGGTGCGCGCGGTCACCGACGCCGGCGTCGACGGGCGGGTGCGCTGCCTGTACCTCCACTCGGGCCGGGGCGCGGCCGGGGTGCCGGAGCACGAGGCCGTCGCCGGGCTGGCACTGTCGACGGCCCGCCACGCGCCGGGGATCGAGCTGTTCACCGTCCGCCACGACCCGGCGCGCGACGGGGCCCTGCCGGCCGCGGTGCTCGCCGCCGAACTCACCGCCGACGGAGCGCTCCGCGGCGCGGAGGTCCGGTACGAGGCGGGGCGGCGCAGCGTCCGCACGGTGGAGCGGGCGACCCGCCCGGCGACGCCGGCGGACGGCGCGGCACCGCTCGTCGAGGGCGGCGCCTACCTGATCACCGGTGGGGCCGGGGGCGTGGGCCGCCTGCTCGCCCGGTACCTCGCCGCGCGCTACCGGGCCCGCCTGGTCCTGCTGGGACGGTCCCCGCTGCCCGAGGCGGTCCGCGCCGAACTGGAGGAGCTGGGCGCCCAGGTGTTGGGCGTGCGCGCCGACGTGGCGGACGCCGGGCAACTGCGGGCCGCACTGATCGAGGCCCGGGGACGCTTCGGCGGGCTCGACGGGGTGTTCCACCTCGCCGGGGTGGCCGACCGGGTTCCGCTGACCGAGGTGGACGACGCCGGCTTCCGGCGGGCGCTCGCGGCCAAGGTGCAGGGCGTGGTCAACCTCGACGTGCTGACCCGCGCCGACCGGCTCGGGGTGTTCGCCGCCTTCTCGTCGGTGTCGGCGCTGTGCGGCGACTTCGGCGCGGGCAGCTACGCGGCGGCCAACCGCTTCCTGGACGCCTACCTGGCGGTGCGGGACGGCCGGGTGGCGTCCGGTGAGCGCACCGGACGCACGCTGTCCCTGGACTGGCCGCTGTGGGACGCGGGCGGCGTGGACGCCCTCGTCCAGGACGGCGAGTTGGACACCTACCAGGAGGCCACCGGCATGCTGCGGATGACTCCGCGGCAGGCGCTGGACGCCTTCGACCGGGCCTGGCAGTTCGACGCCCCCGTGCTGGTACCGGTCCTCGGCGA
>LIQL01000214.1 GCA_001418405.1 Streptomyces diastatochromogenes
GGCCGCACCGTGCGCGGTCGGGGCGGCGGAACTGGGCGCAGGGGCGGGCGACTTCACGGCGCGGAGGGGCGGCGGCGGCTGCGGGAAAGCCACCCCGCCGACCGCGTGCCGACACGGGCACGGACGTGCACCATGCATGTAGAGCATGCGTGTAGAGCATGCATGTAGACCACCCGTGTAGATACGTCGCGTATACATGTGTTGTATAGTCCGGCGGCATGTCCACTCCGCTGCTCAAGAACCGCGCCAGCCTGACCCACAAGCTCGGTTACGCGGTCCGCAATCCGGCCCGGATCGCCCCCTACGTCAAGCGCACCGCCCGGGACACCTGGCTGCGCCTGAAGCACCCCGACCACGTCGCGTACTACCGCGCGGTGATGGCCTCGGACACCGGCCGCAACCCGGAGGCCGCGGTCGGCAGCCGCAGTCACGAGCGCTGGCTGGCGCTGGGCGAGATGCAGTTCGACTACCTGGTGGAGCACGGGCTGGAGCCCCGGCACCGGATGCTCGACATCGGGTGCGGCAACCTGCGCGCCGGCTGGCGCTTCATCGCCCACCTGGACGCCGGCAACTACTACGGGATCGACATCTCGCCGGACATCCTGATAGCCGCCAAGCGGACCCTGACGACCTACGAACTCCAGCCCAAGCTGCCGCACCTGACGATCACTCAGGACCTGACGCTGGAGTTCCTGCCGTCCGGGCACTTCGACGTCGTCCACGCGCACAGCGTCTTCTCGCACTCGCCGATCCACGTCATCGACGAGTGCCTGGCGCACGTCGGCCGGATCCTGGCCCCCGGCGGGTTCTTCGACTTCACCTTCGACCGCACCGAGGGCGCCGAACACCAGGTGCTGCGGGAGGACTTCTACTACCGGACCGAGACCCTGCTGCGGCTGGCCGGCAAGCACGGGCTCGAAGCCCGGTTCATGGAGGACTGGGAGACCCGGCCGCACGGCCAGTCCAAGATCCGGGTGAACAACCCGGCCTGAGGCCCGGACCGCCGCCCGGACCGCCGCCCGGACCGAGGCCCCGGGCGGCAGGAGGCGTGCGCACGGGCCCCGGGGGCCTTCCGGACGACTCCTAGTGGCCGCCGTACTCGTCGGTGTCCACGGGGGTGTCCAGCGCCAGCCGGTAGCCGCGCTTGACCACCGTCTGGATCAGCCGGGGCTCCCCCAGGGCGGTGCGCAGCCGGGCCATCGCGGTCTCCACCGCGTGCTCGTCCCGGCCCGTGCCCGGTAGCGCCCGCAGCAGTTCGGCGCGGCCCACCACCCACCCGGGGCGGCGGGCCAGGGCGCGCAGCAGCGCCATCCCGGCGGGTGGCACCGGGCGCAGCGCGCCGTCCAGCACGGCGGCCCGGCCGCGGATCTCCAGGCGCCGCCCGGCGACCGGCAACGGCGGCACGCGGCCCGGGAGTTCCCGGCACAGCAGCTGCACCAGCGGCCCCAGCCGGAACCGCTCCGGCTGCCGGGTGGGCACCTCCAGCGCCTCCAGCGGCAGCGCCGTCACCGGCCCCACGCACGCCACCAGCACGTCCTGCCGCAGCGCGGCCAGCACCTCCGGCTGGAGGCCGCGCTCGGCGGCCCGACGCAGCAACGAGGCGGCGGCCGGGGCGCTGGTGAAGGTCACCGCGTCCACCCCTCGGGCCAGCACCGCGTCCAGAAGCCGGTCCACCGGCCCGAGGTCGGCCGGCGGCATCCACCGGTACACCGGCACCCCGACCACCTCGGCGCCGCCGGCCCGCAGCGCCTCGACGAACCCCGGCAGCGGCTCCCCGTGCAGTTGGACCGCGATCCGCCGCCCGGCGACGTCCCCGGCCAGCAGCCGGTCCAGCACCTCGGCCATCGACTCCGAAGCCGGCGACCACTTCTCGGTCAGCCCGGCGGCCCGGATGGCGCCGCGCACCTTCGGGCCGCGGGCCAGCAGTTCCACCCCGGCCAGCCGGTCCAGCAGCGCCTCGCCCAGCCCCCAGCCCTCCGCCGCCTCGATCCAGCCGCGGAACCCGATGGCGGTGGTGGCCACCACCACGTCCGGCGGGTCGTCGGTCAGCGCGCGGGTGGCGGCGAGCAGTTCGGTGTCGTCCGGCAGCGGCACGATGCGCAGCGCCGGGGCGTGCACCACCTGGGCGCCGCGGCGCTCCAGCAGCGCGCCCAGTTCGTCCGCCCGGCGGGCCGCGGTGACCCCGACCGTGAAGCCGTCCAACGGGCGCACCGCCCGCTCCGGCTCCGCGGGCCGTTCCCGCCCGGCCGCCTCCTGCTGATCGTGCATCGGTCCGTCCCGCTCCGCCCGAGTGGTCTGCTGCGCCGCGCCTTGCCGGTGCCGCCGGCGCTCCCGTCCGTCGTACGCCCTGGTCCCGCCCCGGATCCGGCGGCACCGGAAGGCGCGGCCAAGGTGTCGAGCCTGCCAACGGCACATGACAGACCCGGTGCGCCAGTATTTCCCGCCTGTTACGGACGCGCCTGCTGGGGCACGGTTTTCAGACGTCGGCGTACGCCGGACGAACCGTCGTCCCGGCCGGATCCGCGGTGGTCGGCCCGGGTTCCGGACGGCGCAGGTACGCCGCCCAGGTCACCGCCCCGCACACCCCGTAGAACGCCAGGAACGCGGCGAACGCCGGCACCCCGGAGCCGGTGGCCGCGAACGCCTCCCGGAAGGCCAGGTTGATGCCCAGGCCGCCGAGCGCCCCCACCGCGCCGATCAGCCCCATCGCGGCCCCCGAGAGCCGGCGCCCGGCCGCCGCGGCCGCCTCGCCGGTCAGCCCGCGGCGCCGCGCACGGGCCAGGAAGATGCCCGGGATCATCTTGTAGGTGGCGCCGTTGCCGAGGCCGGTCAGCAGGAACAGCGCGGTGAAGCCGACGAGGAACAGCGGCAGCGAGCGCACCACCGAGGCGACCAGCACCACCGAGGTGGCCAGGCCCATCGCCGCGAAGTTCGCCAGGGTGATCCGCGCCCCGCCGCACCGGTCCGCCAGCCAGCCGCCGACCGGCCGGGCCAGCGAGCCCAGCAGCGGCCCGACGAAGGTCAGCGACGCCGCCTGGAGGGGCGTGCGCGCGAACTGGCCCTGGAGGACGAGCCCGAAGGCGAAGCTGTAGCCGATGAACGACCCGAAGGTCCCGACGTAGAGCAGCGCCATCAGCCAGGTGTGCCGCTCCCGGGCCGCCGACACGGCCGCCCCGGTGTCGTTGGCGACCGGCGCGAGGTTGTCCATGCGCAGCGCGGCCAGCAGCGCCGCGAGCACGATCAGCGGCAGGTAGCCGGCGAGCAGCAGCCGCGGGTGCGCGGCCCCGGCCGTCCCGATGACCAGCAGCCCCAGCAACTGGACCACCGGCACCCCCAGGTTGCCGCCGCCGGCGTTCAGCCCCAGCGCCCAGCCCTTCTTCCGCAGCGGGTAGAAGGAGTTGATGTTGGTCATGGACGAGGCGAAGTTGCCGCCGCCGACCCCGGCCAGCGCGGCCACCGCCAAGAACGTCCCGTACGACGTCCCCGGCCGCATCACCACCGCCGCCGCGACCGCCGGCACCACCAGCAACAGGGCGCTGAACACCGTCCAGTTGCGCCCGCCGAACCGTGCCACGGCGAACGTGTACGGCACCCGCAGCACCGCCCCCACCAGCGTCGGCACGGCGACGAGGAAGAACTTCCCGGCCGGGTCGATCCCGTACTCCGGGCCCATGAACAGCACCAGCACCGACCACAGGCTCCACACCGAGAAGCCGATGTGCTCGGTCATCACGGAGAAGACCAGATTGCGCCGGGCGATCCGTGCCCCGGAGTCCCGCCAGAACACCTCGTCCTCCGGGTTCCAGCGCTCGATCCAGCGCCGCCCCTTCCGCACCCGGCCACCCGCCGTCCCGGTGCCGGTGGCCTCCGTCGCGGTCTCGGTCATCGCGCCTCCCAAGGGTCGCTCCGGTCCCCCGGACCGGGTCCGTCCCGACGCTAGGGACGACGGATTACCGCCCTGTGGCGGCACGTGACCAGCGCGAAACCTTGCGCTCACGCACCGCGGATGCACGCGGTGAGCCACCGCGGCACACGCGCGGCGTACGCGGCACAGGCGGTGCGCCGCGATGCACCACGCGCCCCCGCGTTCACCCGAACGGGGTAATGGCACGTGCCGCGGACACTGCCAGCCTTTTTATCCGACGCGCGGAGTGACCAGCCCACCACACTCCGTCGCCGACGCGGAGGTGCCTCCCGTCCGGCGGCGGCCGTTCGCCCCTGCCAGGGCGCCACACCCACCCCCGCAGGGATGCCGGGCACCCCGGACACCGGAAGGAAGGGATGCGATGCACCGAACACCACAGCGGATCACCGGCGGACCGTACGGCTCCTGACGCGTCCCCCACCCGCCGCGCGATCCCCCTGCCGGGGCGGGGA
>LIQL01000215.1:0-8980 GCA_001418405.1 Streptomyces diastatochromogenes
CGGGCGCCCGTGACGTCGCGGCGGTCGGGGTCGGGCCGTCCTGCGGGACGGGCGGGACGGGTGCCCGCGGGCCGCGGCGGCCGGGCGGTGCGCGGCCGGAGCGCCGGGCCGGGGCGCCGTCGGGGCCGGTCGTCGGGGCCGGTCGTCAGGGCGATCGGCTGCGGGACGCGGGGGCCGTACCCGACGCACCCGGACGTTCCGTCGCAGCGGAGCAGAACCGTAGCTTCCGGCCGCGCGGCGGTGGCACAATGCCGGCCCTATTCGGAACCAGCCTCAGGGGCACCATGGCGCCGAGCGAACGCGATTCCCAGATACCCGTCTTCCACGGAGCCGGACACCTGTTGCGGTTGATCGCCGACCTCGTCCGCCGGCCGCGCCGCAGGGAGTGTCCGGAGCCCGTGCGGCACCGGGGCGTGGCCCAGGGGCGCGAGGGCCTACCGGTCCTGTGCCTGGTCGCCGGCGACGACCACGCCCAACTCGCCCGCGGCATCGGCTACTTCCTCTCGCACGCCGACCCCCGTCGGGTACCGCACTGCCTGCACGACCTGGCGGCCGATCCGGAGTCCGCCGACCCGGGGTCGGTGGAGGCGGTGCGCCGGACGTTGGAACGCCTGGCGCAGGGGTTCGCGCGCAGCGTCAACGGCGCCGACGGACGGGTCAGGTTCCGCCGGTTCGGCCTGGTCAACTGGCTGTTGCAAGCCGGCTCCGGCAGTGGCGCTGACGGCACGGGCGACGTCGAGGGCACCGACCACAGCCTCCTCCAGGGCCTGCGGGAGCGGGAGTTCCGGCGTCGTCGGCTGTTCGGCCTGTTGCGGGCGCCGGAGACCGAACTCGCGGTGGACGGCAACGTGCCGTGGTGGGTCTGGCTGTTCGCGGTGCACGTCTTCCCCCTGGCGTGGTTCCGGGTCCGCCGGGGCCTGGGCCGCGAGTACCGCTGGCTGCTCAACCAGCCCTACCTGGCCCCGCGCGACCCGGGCACCTTCATCGGCTTCGCGGAGCGGCTGACCGTCCCGCACAACCAGGTCGAAGACCCGGAACAACTGCGGAAATTGATGGTCAACGCCTTCCTTGAGGACCTGCGGATCGCGTTCCGGCGCCGCCCGTGGCGGCCGCGCTCCGCCCGCCGGACCGCGTACTGCGTCGCCGTGCTGTCCGGCACGGCCGCCGACAACTGCGGCCACCCTCTGCTGCGCACCGTCATCGACGTCCGCAACGAGACCGGCGCCTTCGATCCGCTGTTGCTGATCAGCTGCGGCGCGCAGCCGCCCGCGGAGGGCACCGAACTCCGCGCCGACTGGGGCCACAGCTCGCTGTGGGAGCTCTCCGACCGGCTCTACGGCGGCTGGCGGGACACCTTCCTGCACACCGGCCGGGCCCGCAACCGCGCCCCCTGGTACCTCCCGGTCACCGTGCCCGCACTGATGCCGCCCTCCGACGACCCGGCGGCCAAGGCCCAATACGAGCTGACGCGACGTCAAGAAGTGGCGCAGGACGCACGGTTGCGGCTTCCCGAACCACCGTTGTGGGCCCGGCGCGTGGTGTCCGTCGCCGTCGCCTGCTGCGTGCTCGCGACCCTGCTGGGCACGGCCGGGCTGCTCTGGGACCGGGAGGGCGCCTACCGCACGGCGCACTGCGGACTCGGGCGCTTCCAGGACGACGCCGACACCCTGCACACCGTGGAGACCGGCGAGTGCATCGGCGTCTCCCGGCACGGCTTCACCTTCCACTCCCCCGACGCCGAACTGAACAAGACCCTGCGCACCATCGCCGACCAGAACGCCCGCGCCGACCAGATCCACCAGACGTCCCCGGAACGCCCCCTGGTCACCCTCGTCCACCTCTCCGCGCTGCTCAGCACCACCGGCAAGTCCACCGCCCAGCTCGCCTACGGACGCGAGGCCCTCCAGGGCGCGGCCAGCGCCCAGTCCCGGCAGCTGCGCACCACCGGCAGCACCGAACCGATCCTGCGGATCTTCCCCGCCAACGCCGGCTCCGGCATGCGCTACGGCACCCGAGTCGTGCAGATCCTCCAGGGGTTGAAGGCCCAGGACCCGTCCATCGTCGGCGTCAGCGGCCTCGACCAGAGCCGCGAGGCCACCAACCAGACCATCCGCAAACTGACCGAGGCCGGAGTGCCCATGGTCGCCACCACCCTCTCCGCGGACTCCCTGGTGCGCCAGTCACCCCTGTACTTCCAGGTGTCCCCGCAGAACAGCCGGGAGGCCGAGGTCGCCGCGGCCTACGCCGACCACCTCGTCGCCGGCCGGACCAAGCCCACCCGGCAGGTCCGGGTCATCGGCTCCGCCGACCCCACCGACACCTACAGCCAGACGCTCGGCGACGACGTCGCCCGGCAGTTCCGGGCCCGGGGCTTCGCGGTCGAGCGGACCGCCTTCAGTCCGCCGCCGCCCCCGGGCGGCGAGCCGTCCTCGACGGCACCGGGCGCCGGCTCGGTCGGCCAGCGCAGCTGCTCCTACCCGGGGCTGGTGTTCTACGCCGGGCGCGCGGAGGACTTCGAGACCTTCCTCGGCGGGATCAACGAGTCCTGCAACTCCGCCCCGCCGACCGTCATCGGCGGCGACGACGTCGCCCGGCTGGCCGCCGACCCGGTCCGCCGCGCCCAGTACCCCGGGATCCCCTACGCCTTCTTGGACTTCACCCTCGGCTCGGCGCACTGCGCCGACTCCAGCGAGCTGTACTCCGAGATGTCCCGGCTCTTCCCCGAGGAGTGCGCCAAGGTCCCCAATTCGTCCCTCGACGGCCACGCCGCACTCGGCTTCGACGCGGTGAAGCTGTACGTCAACGCGGTCAAGCAGCTGCGCGAGGACGCCCCGGGGATGCCGCTGACGCCATCCGCGGTGTGGCACGCGATCAGTGGGGTGCACGGAGAGGGAGCGCTCGACGGGGAGAGCGGGATCATCGGCTTCGGCGGCGAGGTGGACCGTCAGGTCCCGCTGGACAAGCTGCTGTCGGTGCAGCACATCGACGGCGACGGCAAGCCCACCCAGGCCGGCTACTGCGGACGGGTCGGCGGCCTCGTCCAGTCCGCGTGGTGCCCGCCGCTCCAACCGGAGAGGGGCGCCTGAGCCCCGCCGCGGCGAGCCTCAGGCCGGCGCCGCGGGCCCCGTCACGGTGAACAACCCGCCGTCCGGATCGCGCACCATCGCCCGGCTCCCGTGGCCGTCCCGGGTCTCGGTCAGCGGGGTGGCGGTCCCGCCACCGGCCACCGCCGCCTCGATGGCCGCGGCGACGTCCGGGACCCGGAAGTGCACATGCCACTGGGGCCGCACCCGCGGGTCCGGGGCGGCCTCCACCGCGCCGCCGCGCAGCGCCGCCACCACGTGCGTGCGGTCGCGCACGATGACCTGGTCGTGCTCGTACGTCACCTGGCAGCCGCCCGGTTCCTCCGACGCCCAGTCGAAGACCTCGGCGTAGAAGATGGCCGCGGCGAACGCGTCCCTGGTGCGCAGTTCCAGGATCGCCGGGGCGTGGCCGGTCCCCACCGACCAGGACAGCGTCTGCCCCTCCCAGAAGCCGAAGGTGGCGCCGTCCCGGTCGGCGGCGAGGGCGGCCCGTCCGGGGCCGAGCTTGAGCGGTCCGACGGCCACCGTGGCGCCGCGCTCGCGGATCCGGCCGGCGGTGTCGTCGGCGTCCGCCACCGCGAAGTACGCGGTCCAGGCCACCGGCACCTGGAAATTCGGGGCCAACGCCCCCATTCCGGCGACCGGCTCCCCGTCGTGCAGGGCGACCGAGAACTCCTCGCCCAGACTGGCCGGCCGGAAGTGCCAGCCCAGCACGGCCCCGTAGAAGCGCTGCGCGGACCGCAGGTCGCTGGTCATCAGGCTCACCCAACAGGGCGCGCCGCGGACCGGCGTGGTCGGGCGGGGGGACGGCATGGACATCTGCCTCCTGTCGCTGGGTCCCGTCGTCGAGAACTCCCGGCGTCCGGCCGGGAGCGCGGGAGTTCGACGAGGGCGCCCCGGCCCGGCCGACGGGCGGGCGCGGCCGGGCGTGACGCGCGGCCGGGTCCCCGGGCGCCCCTCCCACTGTGCCAGCGACCGCCCCGCACCGCACCAAGAAAGGCCCGCCGGCCGGTCGCCCACTCGGGGCAGGGCCGGTTGTGCGGGTGGGTGGCGGGCTCGATGCTGGAGGTACTGAACCGGGCTGGGTTGATGCCATGAACGCATGGAACGCGGCGGCGACGAGCGCCGACTTCCGTGGTCCCCTCGACGTCACCAGGGCGGCCACCGCGGTGCTGGACGCCCGGGGACGGGTCATCGGCTGGAGCGCGGCGGCCCGAAGGCTGCTGGGGTACGCGCCGGAGGAGATCATCGGCCGTCCGGTCGGCACGTTCCTGCCGGAGCCGGAGCCGGCCCCGGACGGCCCGGCGCCGGGTGCCGGGGCACTGACCGGCATCGGGACCCGCTCCGCCCGGCACGCGGACGGCCACCGGCTGCCGGTGGCCGTGACCATCTGCCCACTGGCCGACGCGCTGCCCGCCGCCGGCACCGGTCCGGCCCGGGTGCTGGTGGCGACGGGACTCGACGACCTGCGCCAGTGGGAGGCGCGCCAGGCGATGCTGCACGGACTGGCCACCCAGTCACCGGTGGGCCTGGCCATCTACGACAACGACCTGCGACTGACGTGGTTCAACACCTCGTACGGCCGGGAGATCGGGCTGCCGCTGGGGGAGTTGAGCGGCAAGCGGGCGGACGAGCTGTACCCGGGTGAGTTCGTGACCAAGGGGTATCCCCGCGGCCTGGACGCGGTGATGCACCACGTGCTGGCGACCGGTGAGCCCTTCCTGGACCTGCACTTCGTCGGCGAGCAGCCCACCGACCCGGGGACCGAGCACGTCTGGTCCTGCTCCTACTACCGGCTCCAGGACCCGGACGGGCGGGTGCTGGGGGTGTGCGAGGACTCCTTCGACATCACCGACCGCTACCAGGCGCAGCGCCGGCTGAACCTCCTGGTGGAGGCCGGCCGACGGATCGGCACCACGTTGGACATGGTCGGCACCGCCCGGGAGGTGACCGAGGTCGCGGTGCCGGCCTTCGCGGCCACGGTCACCGTCGACCTGCTGCGCTCGGTGCTGGCCGGCGGGGACCCGGATCCGGGCGAGGGCGGGGTGCCGGAGCTGGTCCGGGTGGCCTCGCGCTCCCGCGACGACCCGCCGGACCGGCCGCCGCACCCCCCGTACCCGGTCGCGTACCGGCGGGGCACGCTGCCGTACCGGAGCCTGTCGTCGGGCGGGATGATCCGCACGGAGCGGACCGTCGTGGTGCCGCTGCGGGCCGGTGGCACCCCGATGGGGCTGGTGACCTTCGACCGCGGGGCCACCGCGGCGGTCTTCGACGGCGGCGAGGTCGACCTGGCCGACGAACTGGTCGTCCGGGCCGCGGTCTCGATCGACAACGCCCGCCGGTTCGCCCGCGAGCACGCCGCGGCGCTCACCCTGCAACGCAATCTGCTCCCGCAGCGCCTGTCCCCGCAGTCCGCGGTGGACACCGCCTACCGGTACCTGCCCAGCGACGACCGGGCCGGCGTGGGCGGCGACTGGTTCGACGTCATCGGGCTGTCCGGCACCCGCGTCGGGCTGGTGGTCGGGGACGTCGTCGGGCACGGTCTCCAGGCGGCGGCCACCATGGGCCGGCTGCGGACGACGGTACGGGCGCTCGCCAGGCTGGACCTGGCGCCCGACGAGCTGCTGGGCCGCCTCGACGACCTGGTCGGGCAGGCCCCGGAGGACCGCGCCGCGGGCCTCGTCGAGGAACCCGGCCCGGACGACGCGGCCACCGGGGTGACCTGCCTGTACGCGGTCTACGACCCGGTGTCGCGGCACTGCACGATGGCCCGGGCCGGGCATCCGCCGCCGGCGGTCGTGCGCCCCGGGGGCGAGGTGACGTTCCCGGACCTGCCGGCCGGCCCGCCACTGGGCCTGGGCGGCCTGCCGTTCGAGTCGTGGGAGACCGAACTGCCCGCGGGCAGCATGCTGGCCCTGTTCACCGACGGACTGCTGCGCTGCGGCGACCGGGACGTCGACGCCGGGCTGGCCCTCCTGGGCGACGTCCTCCGGGACGACCGGCGGCCCCTGGAGGAACTGTGCGACCGGGCGGTGGCGGCGCTGCTGCCCGGCGGGGCGGCACCGGACGACGCGGCGCTGCTGCTGGTGCGCACCCGCGAGCTGGACGCGCGGCAGGTCGCCGCCTGGGAGCTGCCCGCGCAGCCGGCCGCGGTGGCCGCCGCCCGCGAGCTGGCCACCCGGCAGCTGGCGTCGTGGGACCTGGCGGAGCTGTCGTACGCCACCGAGCTGGTGGTCAGCGAACTGGTCACCAACGCCGTGCGGCACGCCTCGGGCCCGGTGCACCTGCGGCTGCTGCGGGACCTGGCGCTGGTCACCGAGGTCTCCGACACCGGTCACACCTCGCCGCACCTGCGGTACGCCGCGAGCGACGACGAGGGCGGCCGGGGACTGTTCATCGTCGCGCAGCTGGTGCAGCGCTGGGGGACGCGGTACGTGCCGTCCGGCAAGACGATCTGGGCGGAACAGGCGTTCCCGCCGGCCTACCCGGGGGCCCCGCGCCCCGTGGGCTGACCGGGTGGGCCGGGCACGCCGTGCGGGTCTCCGGCGCCGGTCCCATGATGGAACCAGCGAGGTCCCGGCACTCGGCGGGCGCGGACGAAGGAGGACCTGTGACGACCAAGGGCAGTAGTACCCCGGGCGAGCGGCGACCGGCGGAGCTGTACACGGGTAGCGAGCGGCCCTTCGACGCGGAGGACCTGGTCAGGGCGTCCGGACGGGAGCCCACTCCGGAGAGCCTGCAGTGGGCACAGCGGCTGATCGACGAGAAGGGGCGGGCGGCCCTGGAGCGGTACCTTCCCTAGCCACGACACTTCCACGGCACCTGCCAGTTCGGCCCGGGGCACCCCGACCCCGGGCCGCGAGCTGCGCCAGGACGAGCGCCGGCCCCCGCGTCCACCCCACCGGTAGCCTCTCGGTACATGACAACCGAACGCCTCGATCCGCCCCGTCGCGCCGGTGAGCGGGAGACGCTCCGCGCCTACCTGGACTTCCACCGCGCCACGCTCGCGATGAAGATCGAGGGGCTGACCGACGAGCAACTGCGGCGGCGCGCCGTGCCGTCGTCCACGCTCTCCCTGTTGGGCCTCGTCCGGCACATGGCCGAGGTGGAACGCACGTGGTTCCGCCGGGTGGTCGGCGGGGAGGACATCCCCCTGGTCTGGTCCGACGAGGGCGACTTCCAGGCCGCGTTCGACGACGCCGAGGCGACCGGTGCCTCGGCCGTCGCCGCCTGGCAGGCCGAGGTGGCGCACGCCCGCCGCATCGAGGAGGCGGCCGAGTCCCTCGACCTCACCGCGTACCAACCCCGGTGGGGCGAGGACGTGTCGCTCCGCCTGATCATGCTGCACCTGATCCACGAGTACGCCCGGCACAACGGTCACGCGGACCTCCTCCGCGAGGGCGTCGACGGCGCCGTCGGCCCCTGACCCACTGGCCCACTGACCCGCTGCCCCCGGGCCACTTGGCGCATCGGCCCACTCGCTCATGAGTCCCTGGCGCCAACGGAAAGAGGTCCCTCCCCAACACGGGGAGGGACCTCTTCTCGTGGAGCGCCCGGCCGGCCTTGCACCTGCATTTCCCACCGGATGGTGGACGTCTTTCCTTGGACCACGGACGCCGGACTCCCGCCCGCAGGGCCGGAGTTCGTTCATGATCATACAGGACCCGCGGCGCTCCTCCCGCACCGCTCGCCGGTCGGCCGGGACGGGCGAAGCGCACGACCGCGGCGGGAAAGCACCGGTCCCCGACGGCCCGTGCCCGACGGGCCGCCACGGGGTGCGAAGGTGTCTGTCGAACCACGACGGGCCACAAGGCCCGCCCTGACGAGGAGGCACCGGCATGGCTGCGCCACACGAAGAGTCCGACGGACCCAGAGGTCTCCGCAGCCATCTGCCGGACGACACCCTGCCGTTGCGTCTGCGCGACGTGCCGGCACCCGCCTCCCCCACCACGGCCGCGCCCGAAGCGAAGGGCGGCACCGCCCGACTGGCCAAGTCCAGCGCCCTGATGGCGGCCGGCACCATCGTGTCCCGCGTCACCGGCTTCCTGCGCACGCTGGTCATGGCGGCCGCGATCGGCGTCGGCACCCTCAACGACTCCTACCAGGTCGCCAACGTCCTGCCCACGATGATCTACACGCTGGTCGGCGGCGGCGCCTTGAACGCGGTGTTCGTGCCCCAACTCGTGCGCGCCGTCAAGAACGACAAGGACGGCGGCGAGGCGTACGCCAACCGACTGCTGACCCTCGTCGTCGTGCTGCTCGCGGGCGCCACGGCGCTCTGCGTGGTGGCGGCGCCGCTGCTCGTGCGCATGATGTCGCCGGACATCGCGGCAGATCCCCAACGGATGGCCCTGACGGTGGCCTTCGCCCGCTACTGCCTGCCCACCCTGTTCTTCATGGGCATCCACGTCGTGCTCGGTCAGATCCTCAACGCCCGTGAGCGCTTCGGCGCGATGATGTGGACCCCGGTCCTCAACAACATCGTCATCATCGCCGGCTTCGGCGCTTTCATCTGGGCCTTCGGCGGCTTCGCCCGCTCCGGCGTCAGCCCGGCGACCATCACCCCCGAAGGGGTCCGGCTCATCGGCCTGGCCACCCTGCTCGGGCTGGCCGTCCAGGCCCTGGCGATGTTCCCCTACCTGCGCAAGGCCGGCGTCCGGCTCCGCCCCCGCTTCGACTTCCGCGGACACGGCCTGGGGAAGGCCGTCGGCCTGGCCAAGTGGACGCTGCTGTTCGTGCTCGCCAACCAGCTCGGGCTGACCGTCGTCACCCAGCTCGCCACCAAGGCGGGCGCCGCCGCGGAGCGCGCCGGCCACAGCGGTGCCGGCATCACCGCCTACAACTTCGCCCTGCAGATCTGGCAGATGCCGCAGGCGATCATCACCGTCTCCGTCATG
>LIQL01000215.1:9020-9170 GCA_001418405.1 Streptomyces diastatochromogenes
CGAGGGCGTCGGTCACGCCCTGATGGCCTTCGGCCTGGGCCTCATCCCCTACTCCGCCCAATACGTCGTGCTGCGCGGCTTCTACGCCTACGAGGACACCCGCACGCCCTTCTACAACACCCTCGTCGTCGCCCTCGTCAACGCCGCCGC
>LIQL01000215.1:9246-9534 GCA_001418405.1 Streptomyces diastatochromogenes
CCACCGCGCTGCTGCACGCCCTGGGCACCGACGTCCTGGGCTCCCTGACCGCCCTCGTGGTCGGCGCGGCAGTCCTCTTCGCCCTCTTCCTCGCCCTCGCCCGCCTCCTCAAACTCCCCGAACTCAACGCCCTGTTCACCATGGTCCGCAGTCGACTGGGCCGCTGAGCCCTCACCCAGCGGGACCGGCCTGGGGTGCCCCCGGCCGTACCCGCCACCGTCGGCGGCCGGCCTCCTCCTCCCTTCGCTCGCCCCTCCACCCGCGGCCCGTCCCTGCCCCCTCCCGGAG
>LIQL01000216.1 GCA_001418405.1 Streptomyces diastatochromogenes
GCCCCCGCCCCTCGCCGCCCCGCCCTCACCCCCCTTGCGTCGCCTCGCGCACGATGTGCTCGCAGAGTTCGTGGGTCTTCAGGGCGTCGGCGGCGCTCACGGTCTCGCCGGCGCGGACCGTGTCGAGGAAGGCGAGCACGACCTGCTCGATGCCGCGCTGTCGGGCGACCGGCTCCCAGTCGCCGCGTCGGCGGACGGTGGGCTGGCCCTTGTGGTCGATGACCTCCGCGAGGTTCACGACCTCGCGCTTGGTGTCCCCTCCGGACACTTCGAGGCGTTCCTCGGCCGAACCGCTGCGGCGGTTCATGATGCCGATCGCGGTGAACCCGTCGTGCCCGGGCAGGCGTCCGTCGCCGGAGAGTTGGAGCACCACCTGGTCCATCAGCCCGTCCCGGACCCGGGCCCGGACGTCGATGTGGTCGATCTCGCCCGGCGCGAGGAACCGCAGGGTGTCCACGACGTGGATGAAGTCGTCCAGGACGAGCGTGCGCGGGTCCTCGGGCAAACCGGTGCGGTTCTTCTGCATCAGGATCAGCTCGCGGGGGTGCTCGCGGCACTGCGCGTAGCCGGGGGCGTGGCGGCGGTTGAAGCCGACGGCCAGGCTGACGCCGCGCTGCTCGGCGAGGGCGACGATCCGCCGGGTGTCGGCGAGGTCGTAGGCGATCGGCTTGTCCACGTAGGTCGGCACCCCGGCCTCGATCAACCGGGTCACGATCTCCGGGTGGGCGACCGTCGCGGCGTGCACGAAGACGGCGTCCGGGGCGACCGCCAGCAGCGAGTCGAGGTCGGTGTGGAGGTGCGAGGCGCTCAGCCGGTAGGCGTCGCCGGCCTGTTGGAGGGCGGCCGGGTTGCGGGTCTGCAGGTGCAGCTCGATCCCGGGCCGTGCGCCCAACACGGGCAGGTACGCCTTCCGTGCGATGTCGCCGAGTCCGATGCAGCCGACCTTCACGCGTCTCTCCCTTGGTTCCACGGTCCCGGTGCCCGGGTCTCGGGCGGCCGGGCGTCCGGTCATCGCAGCTTACGGGGCGGTCGGTGGACGCCAGTCGGCGATGCCGTCCAGAGCGCGCAGCGCGAGGTCGGGGGCCAGCCGGGCGGTGGCCGCGACCAGGGCGCCGCGCAGTGCGCAGGCGGGTCGGGACCGCCAGGTGGAGAGCCGGCCGATCCGTCCCGACCGGCGCACCACGGCCGTGGTGCGGGGCAGCCGTTGCCGGGTGTAGGCGGCGAGCGCGGCGGGGAGGGTGGCGTCCGGCGCGGCCTCGTGGGCGAGGACCACGGCGTCCTCGACGGCCTGGCAGCCGCCCTGGCCGAGGTTGGGGGTCATCGGGTGCACCGCGTCGCCGAGCAGCGCGACCCGGCCGTGGTGGAAGGCGGGCGGCGGGGCGGCCGCGGCGTGCACGTCGTTGCGCAGGACGGCGTCCGGGCCGACGGCGTCGAGGAGTTCGGGGATCGGGCGGTGCCAGGAGCCGAACCGGTGCAGGAGTTCGGCGCGCTCGTCGGCGCCGGACCGTCCGCCGCCGGGCGGGACCGCCGCGGTGGCGTAGGCGTAGATCCGCCCGTCGTGCAGCGGCAGGGTGCCCCACAGGCCGCCCGGTCCCCAGGTCTCGTGCGCGGTGTCGGGTGCGGCCAGCCCCGCGGCACCGGCGGCGGGCACCACGAAGCGCCAGGTGGTGAAGCCGGCGTAGCGGGGTGCGGGGTGGTCGGGGAAGAGCGCCCGGCGGGCGGCGGAGTGGATGCCGTCGGCGGCGACGACGAGGTCCGCGGTCAGGTCGGCGGACGCGCCGTCCGGGGCGGTGGTCCGCACCCGGGCCGGCCGGTCGTCGCGCAGCGGATCGCCGGGGTCCACGAGGGTGGCCGGGGTGCCGGTGCGGACCGCGGTGCCGGGCAGCCGGTCGACGAGCAGCGCGATGAGGTCGGCGCGGTGGGCGATGACGACCGGCCCGCCGAACCGCCGGACGGCGGCCGCGTTGTCCGTGCGGGCCAGGAGGCGCCCGTCGGGCCGGCGGATCTCGCCGGTCAGTTGTCGGGAGGCCATGGCGCGGACCGCGTCGCCCGCGCCGATGGTGTCCAGGGCGCGCTGGGCGTTGGGGGCCAGTCCGATGCCGGCGCCGACCGGCTCCAGGGCGGCGGCCCGTTCCAGGACGGTGACCCGCCAGCCCCGCCGGTCCAGGGCCACCGCGGCGGTGAGCCCGCCGATCCCGCCGCCGATCACGATCGCGGTGCGCTGCCGCATGGTGCCGCCTCCCGGTAGTCGCAGACGGGGGGCATGCACCCCGACCCCGATGTAACTACATCTGTAGTGCCGAACGCCATGAGACTACACCTGTAGTGACCGGCGGAACAGGCGCACTACGGACGTAGTCACCGTTGCTCGGCGCCACTAGGCTCACCTGCATGAACGTCCGCAAGGCCGCCGCTTCCCCCGACCCGCTCCCCCGCCAACGGCTGATCGCCGACACCGCGCTGGACCTGCTCGCCGAGCGCGGCATGCGGGGGCTGACCCACCGGGCCGTCGACGAGGCGGCCGGGCTGCCGCAGGGCTCCACGTCCAACCTCGCGCGGACCAGGGCGGCGCTGCTGGAGGCCGCGGTGCGGCGGCTGGCCGACCGCGAGGCGGCGGTGCTCGCCCCGGACGCGTTGCTGGGCGCCGCGGACCCGAGGGCCGCCGCCCCGGCAGCCCTGGCCGACGCCCTGGCGCGCGCCCTGCACCGCTACCTCTCGCACCACCGCGGGCTGCTGGTGGCCCGCTACGAGCTGGCGCTGGAGGCCACCCGCCGACCGGAGCTGCGAGAGGTCTACGACCGGGCCGGCCGGACCTTCCGGGAGCCCGTGGTGGCGCTGCTGACGGCGGCCGGGTCCACCGCGCCGGAGCGGCACGCGCTGGCGCTGGTGGCCTGGTGCGACGGGGTGCTGTTCTCCTGTGTCGCGGGGCAGTTCCACGCCGCGCCGCCCACCCGGGACGCGCTGCGCGCCTCGTGCGCGGAGGTGCTCGACGGGATGCTGCGGAACTGAGGCGGCGGCCCGCGCGGACGCCGCTATCTGGTGGCCCCGGGGGCGCCCTCGATCCGTAGTTCCAGGCGCACGATCGCGGCGGTGAGGCGCCGGCGGTGCTCGCCCTCGGCGAGGGACCGCACCGAGGCGCGGGCCCGCCGGAGCTGGGCACGGGCGTCCGCCGGGCGGTCGAGTCCGGCGTAGTCGGCCGCGAGGTTGAGGTGGAGCGCGGGGAAGAACGCACGGAGCGCGGCGAACGGGTGGCGTGGGCCCGTGCCCCCGGCCGGTGCGGCGGCGGGCCGGGCTCGGGCGGGCCGCTCCGTGACGAAGCCCTCAGCGGCCGCCAGGGCCCGCAGGTCCCAGTCCAGGGCGTCCCGGGGGTCGTCCTGGGTGCCGGCCAGGTAGTGCGCGAGGGCGCAGCGGTGGAAGGCGTCGCCGCGCGGGCCGATCTCCTGCCAGAGCGCGGCGAGCCGGTTGCGGGCCTCCTCGCGGTCGCCGGCGCGGTGGAGCATGATCGCCTGACCGAGCCGGGTCAGCACGCCGTCCTCGGGCTCCGCCTCCGGCCGCTGCTCCACCACCGCGCACTTCCCGTCGTCGCTCGCCACCACCGGCTCCCCCGACGCTAACCGCCACCGGGACGCTCCGCGCGACGTGCGCGACCTGCCGGGCGGCCGGTCAGCCCAGGTCGGGGATGCGCCAGTCGACGGGGGCGTGGCCCTGGGCGGCGATCGCCTCGTTGATCTGGGTGAAGGGACGGGAGCCGAAGAACTTCTTCGCGGAGAGCGGGGAGGGGTGGGCGCCCTGCACCACGGCGTGCCGCTCCTCGTCGATCAGTGGGAGCTTCTTCTTGGCGTAGTTGCCCCACAGGACGAAGACCGCCGGGTCGGGGCGGGAGGCGACGGCGCGGATCACCGCGTCGGTGACCTTCTCCCAGCCCTTGCCCTTGTGGGAGTTGGCCTCGCCCTCGCGGACCGTGAGCACGGCGTTCAGCAGCAGGACGCCCTGCTGGGCCCACGGCATCAGATAGCCGTTGTCCGGAACCGGGTGGCCGAGCTCCTCCTTCATCTCCTTGTAGATGTTCCGCAGCGACGGGGGCGTCTTGACCCCGGGCTGCACGGAGAAGCACAGGCCGTGCCCCTGGCCGGGGCCGTGGTACGGGTCCTGGCCGAGGACGAGCACCTTCACCTGGTCGTAGGGCGTGGCCTCCAGCGCCGCGAAGACCTGCTCGCGGGGCGGGTAGACCGGCCCCGCCGCCCGCTCCTGCTCGACGAAGTCGATCAGCTCCTTGAAGTAGGGCTTCTCCAACTCCTCGCCCAGGACCCCGCGCCAGGACTCGGGCAGCATGTCGGTGACCACGTCAACAACCTCCGGTGTGCGTTCCGTTCTCATCGAGAGAACCTACCGGCGACCACTGACAGTCCCCGAAACGGGCCGTCCGCCGACCCGCACGACAGCCTCCCCAACCCCTCAGGCGGTGTCCAGCCGGGCCCGCTGGTACGGGTCCAGGTCGAGGTCCAGCGCGGCCAGGCACTCGTCCAGCTGGGCCACCGAGCTGACCCCGAGCACCGGCACCACCGGCACCGGGCCGCCCATCAGCCACGCCAGCACCACCTGGTTCGCGGTGGCCCCGCACTCGGCCGCCACCTCGGCCAGCACCCGGCTGCGGACCACCGTCCCCGGGTGGTCGTAGCGCTCGGGGAGCGGTTTGTCGGGGCGGGTGTAGGCGCCCTCCATCAGGGGCGAGTAGCCCAGCAGGGTCAGGTCGGGGTGCGCGGCGGCGTAGTCGAGGAGTTCCTCGTCGGTCTCCCGTTGGAGGCCGGCCGCCGGCTCCGGGCGCGGCCGGAGGTAGGTGTGCCGCTGCTGCACGGCGCGGAAGCCGGGCAGTCCGCGGGCGGCGGCGTGCTGTCGGGCCTCGGCGAGCCGCCAGGTCGCGTGGTTGCTGGCCCCCAGCGCGCCGACCCGGCCGTCCTGGACGCATCCGGCCAGCGCCTCGACGGTCTCGGCGAGCGGGACGGTGCGGTCCTCGACGTGCGCGTAGAAGAGGTCGACCCGTTCGGTGCCAAGGCGGCGCAGGCTGCCGTCGAGGGCGGTGCGCAGGGCGCGGGCGCCGAGCCCCTCGGCGTTGGCGGGCCAGTGGGGGCCGCGGGCCGGGTCGGGCCGGGCGCCGGCCTTGGTGGCGAGCACCGTGCGCTCGCGCGCGCGGCGGCTGCGCAACCACCGTCCGAGGACCGTCTCGCTCTCGTCGCCGGTCGCGCCGGGCACCCAGCAGGCGTAGTTGTTGGCGGTGTCGACGAACGTCCCGCCGGCGTCGGCGAAGCGGTCCAGGAGGGCGAACGCGGTCCGCTCGTCCACGGTGGTGCCGAACGGCATCGCCCCCAGGCAGAGGGCGCTGATCCGCGGTCCGTCGCCGCCGAGCGTGCGGTGGTGCATGGCGTCTCTCCCTGACAGGTCCCTGGACACGAGTGGTGCCGGCCCCGCGTCGGGACCGGCACCACGGACTCTGCCGCTTGGAGTGCACACGAAGGCAAGCCCGGTCGGGGCCGCCCGCGCCGGCGCCCCCGGGCCGTCACACCCCGGCGTTCAGGAACAGTCCGCCGTCGACGACGAGCGACTGCCCGGTGATCCAGCCGGCCGCCTCGGACAGCAGGAAGGCCGCGGCCCCGCCGATGTCCTCCGGGACGCCCAGCCGCCCCATCGGGTAGCCGGCCGCCGCCTCCTCCTCGCGGTTCTCGTAGAGCGCCGCGGCGAACTTGGTCTTGATCACCGCGGGGGCGATGGAGTTGACCCGCACCACCGGTGCGAACTCGTGGGCCAGCTGGAGGGTGAGGTTCACCATCGCCGCCTTGCTGATCCCGTAGGCGCCGATGAACGGCGAGGGGGCGACGCCGGCGATCGAGGCGATGTTGACGATCGCGCCGCCGTTGTCCTTCTGCCAGGCGTGCCAGGTGCGTTGGGCGAAGCCCAGCGCCGAGACGACGTTGGTCTCGAAGACCTTGCGCGCCACGTTGAGGTCGAGGTCGGCGATCGGGCCGAACACCGGGTTCGTTCCGGCGTTGTTGACGAGGTAGTCGACCCGGCCGAAGGTCTCCATGGCCCGTTCGACGGCGGTGGCCTGGTGCGCCTCGTCGTGCGCCTTGCCGGCGATGGTGAGCACCCGGTCGGCACCCAGCTTCCCGGCCGCCTCCTTCAGGGCGTCCTCGTTGCGACCGGTGATGACGACCCGGTCCCCGCGGGCGATCAGGGCCTCGGCGATGCCGTACCCGATGCCGCGGCTGGCCCCGGTGATCAGGGCGACCTTGCCGGAGGGCTCGGGGAGCCCGCTGTCCTGCGCTGTCATGTCGAGTCCTCCTGCTCCTGTGCTCCTGCGGTCGGTCGGGCGGTCAGCAGAGCGGGCCGCCGGCGACGTACAGGACCTGGCCGGAGACGAAGCCGGCCGACTCGGCGGTGAAGAAGGCGACCGCGTTGGCGATGTCGTCGGGGTTGCCGACGCGCTGCACCGGGATCTGGGTGGCGGCCGCGGTCTTGAAGTCCTCGAAGTCCATGCCGACCCGCTCGGCGGTGGCGGCGGTCATGTCGGTGGCGATGAAGCCGGGGGCGACGGCGTTCGCGGTGACGCCGAACTTGCCGAGCTCGATGGCGAGGGTCTTGGTGAAGCCCTGCAGACCGGCCTTGGCCGCCGAGTAGTTGACCTGGCCGCGGTTGCCGAGCGCCGAGCTGGAGGAGAGGTTGACGATCCGCCCGAACTTCGCGTCCACCATGTGCTTCTGACAGGCCCGCGACATCAGGAACGCACCGCGCAGGTGCACGCTCATGACCGTGTCCCAGTCGGTGTCGGTCATCTTGAACAGCAGGTTGTCGCGGAGCACACCGGCGTTGTTGACGAGGACGGTGGGCGCGCCCAGCTCCACCGCGACGCGCTCGACCGCGGCCGCGACCTGGTCGCTGTCCGAGACGTCACAGCCGACCGCGAGGGCCTTGCCGCCGGCCGCGGTGATCTTCTCGACGGTGTCCTTGCAGGCCGCCTCGTCGAGGTCGAGTACGGCGACGGCGCGGCCTTCGGCGGCCAGGCGGACGGCGGTGGCCGCGCCGATGCCGCGGGCCGCGCCCGTCACGATGGCGACGCGCTGCTCGGTGGTGGACATGCGGGTTCTCCTCACCCTCGATCGTCGAAAAACCTCGAACACCTGGACCGGCGGTCGACCCCGATCCGATCGGGGTGAGCAACCGCTTAGTAGCCTCAGCAGGGCTGACGCTAGAAGCCCGACCACCCCCTGTCAACGCCCCACCACCGCACACCCGCCGCGAACGACACGTGGGGCGGGCCCCCAAAAGGGAGGCCCGCCCCACACACCGCGCGCCCACGCGCGCTCAGCGCACCAGCAGCTCCAACAGCCGCTCCGCCTCCACGGCGGGGTCGGTGGTCAGCCCGGTGTGCACCGGGCCCGGTTGGACGATGGTGCTGCGCGGCGCGATCAGCCAGCGGAAGCGCTGCCCCGGGTCCTCGCCCGACGCCTGGCCGGCCCGCGCGCCCCCTGCGCAGATGCCCTCCACGGCGCACAGCGCGGCCCGCACGCCGGCCACGTCCACCGTGGGGTCCAGCGCCAGCAGCCGGGCCTCGTCCAGGTGGGTGCGGGCCTCGACGAACCGCCGCGCCCGGCAGTACACCACCACCCCCGCGTTGATCATCTCCCCGCGCTCGACCCGCGGGACGACCTTCAGCAACGCGTACTCGAAGACGTCGCGCCCGTTGTGCAGTCCACTCACTTCACGGCCCTCCGCGGCGCCTTGCCGGTCAGCCACTGCGGTGCCTGCGACGGCTTGTCCTTCGTCGGCTCCCCGATGGTGATGTGCTCGCTGATCGTCCGCGCCCGCGCCAGCAGCGTGCGCACGTACGCCTGCCGCAGCTCGTCCGGGGCGTCGAAACCCGGCTCGCCGTCCAGCCACACGTCCGGTACCTCCGCGGCGATCTCGGTCAGCAGTTCCTCGGTGATCAGCGGCGCGAGTTCCTCGGCCGCCGCCGCGACGTCCGGCCCGAACGTGGCCAGCGCGTGGTCGGAGGCGTCGTACGGCCGGGCCGAGGCCCGCTCCGCGGTCGGCCAGTTGTGGTGCCAGATCATCGCCGCACCGTGGTCGATCAGCCACAGCTCACCGTGCCACACCAACAGGTTGGGATTGCGCCAGGACCGGTCCACGTTGTTGATCAGCGCGTCGAACCACACGACCCGGCCCGCCTCGCGCGCACCCACCTCGAAGGCGAGCGGGTCGAAGCCCAGCGATCCCGGAAGGTAGTCCATGCCCAGGTTCAACCCCCCGCTGCCCTTCAGCAGCGCCTGGACCTCCTGGTCCGGCTCGCTCAACCCGATCACCGGGTCGAGCTCCATCTGCACCAACTCCGGCACCCGCAACCCGAGCCGCCGCCCCAACTCCCCGCAGATCACCTCCGCGACCAGCGTCTTGCGCCCCTGCCCGGCGCCGGTGAACTTCATGATGTAGGTACCGAGGTCGTCCCCCTCGACAATCCCGGGGAGCGACCCACCCTCACGCAAGGGCGTGACATAGCGGGTCGCAACGACCTCCCTCAACGCTTTCCTAGGCCCCACGGGTCATTTTCCTTAGAGTCAACGGTCGGCTTCACAGTGGTACACGCCCCGGAATCACCCCCGATCAGCCCCGGGGAGAACCTGGGGAGAATCGGCCGGCGCACGGCTCGCCCCGCTCGCCCGAGCGGCCCGTCGAGGGCGGTGCGACCTTCGCGTCCGGCCTCCGGCATGAAGTGAGCATAGTAACCGAGCGTGATGGCCGGGGGTGAGTGCCCGAACCACCGCGCGACGGTCGCCAGGGACTCCCCCGCCCCCGACAACAGGGAGGCGTAGGTGCGCCACAGCACGTGGAACCCGTCCTTCGGCGCCGCCTGCGGACTGCGGACTGCGGACTGCCACACGGTGCTCGGAAGTTCCTTTGAACCCAGGTGCCTCAAGCCCGGCGTTTCGGCCACGACCGTCCGGAGGACATCCCGCTTCGGACAAGGGGCAGGCCCCCGGAACGAACGTTCTCTCGCTCTCCGGCGGGATCTCATCGCGTCCGAAACACAGGAGTTCGAAAGGCCGGTCGCTCTCGTTGAACGCGACGACATCCCGACCTCTCACCGTCTGGAGACCGTCATGTCCCCACGTGATCGACTCAGCATGCTCGGATGCGGGTGGGTGGGCATGATCGCCTCCCTCCGGCGCAAGCCGACGCGGCAACCGGCGCTCTCGAAGAGCGAGAAGCTGTTGTTCAGCGGTGTCCTCCGGCACGACAAGGCGTGGGCGCAGTACGAGGATCCCCTGCTGCGGCTGTCGTTCTGGAAGATGGCCCGCCAGTTCCCGGCGATGATGGCCATCGTCGCGAGGGCCGCGTGGCGCGAGGACTTACGCGCCCTGGTGACCTTGCTCGCCGCGGAGTTGGGGATCGGGGTGATGCGCGCCTTCACGCTCGTGGCCACCAACCAGGTGCTCGTGGCCGTCTTCTCCGGCGGACCCACCACACGGCGTTTGCTGGACGCTGCTCCAGCACTGTTCGCGGCCGCCGCAGTGACCGCGATGTCCTCCCTGCTGTCGGCCGTGAGCGTGGCGGCCTCCGGCCGATTGGAGCCGAAGATCGAGCGGGCGTGCACGGCCCGCTACTACCGCGGGCTGGCCCGCGTCGAACTGGCCACGTTGGAGAACAAGGAGGCGCAACGCGCGCTCGACGCGGGCCGGTACGGGATCCGCTCCATTCGCTCGATGCTGGGCTCGACGATCCAGGTCATCAACACCCTCATCGGCCTGGTCGCGGCAGCCAGCGTTCTGGCCCTGCTGCATCCGCTCCTCGTACTGACCCTGCTGCTGATCGCTACCCCCAAAGCCTGGGGAGCGGTCGCGGTCGTACGCCGCGCCTACGCCTCACGCAGAGCCTGGCTCGACCACGTACGGGCCACCGACATGGTCACCTACCAGTTGTCCCGACCGACCGCTGGTCCAGAGGTCAAAGCCCACCGGGCCGGCGAACTGCTGGCGGGCGCCTACGAGGACATGGCCGCCACCTCCGCCCAGGAGAAGCAGCGCCTGGCCTACGCCGAGGCCCGCACGGACCTGATGGCCGCGGTGCTGTCCGGGATGGCCGCACTGGTTTCCTACGGAGCCCTGTGGGCCCTGCTGTGGTACGGCAACATCCCACTGGCGGCTGCCGGTACCGCGGTGGTCGCCGTGCGCACCTCCAGCCAGAACCTCGGCAGCTTGGTGCAGACGATGAATCGGCTCTACGAGGAGTCGATGTACCTGTCCGACCTGGAGAAAGCGTACGAGGTGGCGGAGGCCGACGCGATCCCCTCCGGCGGTCAACCGCTTCCTTCGGGTCCCGTCGAAGTGCGGTGCGACAACGTCTCGTTCAGCTACCCGGACGCCGACAAGGCCGCTCTGTCGGAGGTGTCGCTGACGATCCCTGCGGGGAAGGTCGTCGCACTGGTCGGGGAGAACGGCTCCGGCAAGACGACACTGTCCAAACTCCTCGCCGGCCTCTACCTCCCGTCGAAGGGCCAGTTGCTCGTCAACGGCGTCAACCTTCGTGAAGCGGACCGCGACGCCGTCTTCGACAAGGTGGCCCTCCTCTGTCAGGACTTCCCGCGATGGCCGATGACCGCTCGTGCCAACGTCCACATCGGCCGCCCCGAAATCGACCTGGACCAGGCCCGGATCGAACAGGCCGCCCACGAGGCCGATGCGCTGGGCGTGGTGGAATCGCTGCCCGAGCAGTGGAACAGCATCATCGTCAGCGGCTTCGAGCGCAGCACCCAACTCTCCGGCGGGCAATGGCAACGCATGGGGAGCGCTCGGGCACGGTATCGACGAGCGCCCCTGGTGATCGTCGACGAGCCGACCTCGGCCCTGGATCCGCGAGCGGAGATCGAGGCGTTCCAGGCACTACGGTCGCTGACCGATGACACCACGACGGTGGTGCTGATCACCCATCGCCTCGCAGCCACCGCGAGCGCCGACCTGATCTACGTGCTCGACCACGGCCGCGTCGTGGAACAAGGCAGCCACACGGACCTGATGGAGTTGGACGGCGGGCACTACCGCGCGCTCTACGAGATGCAGGCCGCCCAGTACAGCCAAACGCCTCAGACCACTCTCCCCCACCCCACACCACCCAGCTGAGCACCAAGGCGAGCCACGCTGCGTACGCGGACCCCAGCGCGGCGGTTCCCTCGCCGTCGAACTGCCGAATATGGATGATCTGGGCCCCGAAGGCGGTACGGGGCGGTGTGGGTGAGCTGCCGTGCGCCTTCACGATCGTCCTACGGGGGGTGACTGGTGGACGGCGTCTGTGGCTCTCCGTGAGAGCCCTACCTGCCCAGAGGGTGCGCCTTGCACAGCGCAGGGACGGGGAGCCACCATGAGAACCATGGAAACCCAACCAGTTTCTCAAGTGCTGACCGGCAGTTCGCGGCGGTAGAGCGCACGCTGGTGGCAGTGGTTGGGGCGCATCGGCGCAGCCCAGCTCGTGACGGGGCGATGTTGCGCCGGTATGTGGAGCAGCGTGTGGGTGCGGTGGTCCACCGGAGGCTCGACGAGTTGTTGCGGGACGGGCACCGGCACCACCGTCATCGCCGGGATCTGCTGAGCGGAGTGCCCGGTGGAGCACGGTGTCGACGCTCGCCCGCAGCAGATCGGCCGCGATCCAGGCGGGTTCGTGCGGCAACCGCGAGTCGCACAGCCGCTCCGACGCCCCGCGGGTGACCTCACCCGGCAGCTCGGCCGGTGCCGACAGCAGCCCTCCGGGCGGTCGTTCCGACGGTACGCGACGACGAACAGGAGGTGGGGCCATGACCGGGGCAATCGGCAGAGTGGCGTTGGTGACAGGTGCCAGCAGCGGAATCGGCGCGGCCACCGCACGTCTTCTGGCCGGGCGGGGGATGCGCGTGGTGGTCAACTACCTCCGCAACACCACGGCGGCCGAAGAGGTCGTGGCCGACATCGGGGCGGCCGGCGGCCAGGCCATGGCGGTGCAGGCCGACGTGCGGGAGCCGGCGGCGATCGAGCGCATGGTCGAGCAGGTCCAGGCGGCCTGGGGCGGCATCGACGTGCTCGTGCACAACGCGCTCATCCCGTATGCGGTCAAGTCGTTCCAGGACATGACGTGGGAAGAACTGGGCGGCAAGATCGACGCCGAGATGCATGCGGCGTTCGCGGTGGCCAAGGCCGTCTTGCCCGCCATGCGCGGACAGGGCTGGGGACGCATCGTCTACATCAGTACCGGCCTCAGCCGCCGGCCCCGCCAGGGCATGATCGCACTGGGCGCGGCCAAGGCCGCCCTGGAGCAGTTCGCCCGCTACCTCGCCCAGGAACTGGGTCCGCAGGGCATCACGGTCAACATCGTCGCGGCCGGCCCGGTGGAGGACACCCGCATGGGGTCCGTGCTGGACGAGAAGATCAAGGAGCGGCAGGTGGCCCTCACCCCCATGGGCCGCCTGGCACGCCCGGCCGATGTCGCCCAAGCGGTCGCCTTCTACGCCGGCGAGGACAACGCCTTCATGACCGGCACCACGGCCGCGGTCAACGGCGGGATGTCGATGGACTGACAGCGACCGGTATCCGCCGCCGCGCCGTACCGCGCCCGATGGGGCGGCGCAGCGATGACAGGATCAGGGAAGAGCTTCATGTACACGATCGATCTCGCCTATGTCGGGCGGGGCCTGCACGAGGAGCTGGCCGCCTACATCGCCGACCAGGAGGACTTCTACGCCGATGAGGGCGTCCACGTCGCGCTGCGCGACGGCTGTTACTGGGACGTCGAGCGCCTGCGCCGCTGCGCCACCATCGGGCTCGGCAGGGCACTGCTGTCCCGGCTGACCGACGGCATCGCCTGGGTCACACTCAATGTCAACACTCATTACCCGCTGTTCTGGTTCCTCGCCCGCTCCGGCCTGACCTCCCTGGCCGACCTGGCCGGCCAACGGCTCGCGGTCCACGCGCCCCGCACCCCACCCGGGTGCTTCGCACGGATCGTGCTGCGCCAGGCCGGCCTCGACCCGGACCGCGACGTCCACACCGCCGTCCGCTCCCCCGGCGACTACGGCATGGACCTGCGTCGTCTTCGCAACGGCAGCATCGACGCCGCCTACGTGGGCAGCACCATGGCACCCGAGGCGGTCGCCGCCGAGCACGGCTGGCAGGTGCCGGCCTGGGTCGGCGACCACTTCCAGATCCCCACCGTGGGGGTGGCCGTCGACCCCACCTACATCTCGCCGGACGACCCCGCGGTCCAGGCCGTCGTCCGAGCCGACCGGCGGGCCCTACAGGTGATCCACAACGATCCCGACACCACGGTGCGGCACATGCGGACGTTCCTCGGCGGGCAGACGGAGGAGGAAGTCCGGGCCCACTACGCGAGGTTCATCGCACCGTACTTCACCACCGACGGACACGCCGACCTCGCCGTCGGCGACAGCGCGATCACCGCGGTCGCCACCGAGCTCGGCGTCCCCGCCACCGTCACCGCGGCCGAGTTCTACCGCACCGCAACCGCCACACCGTAGATCCGAATCCCCCCTCTCGGCGGGGCACCGCCTCGGATCCGCCCCACGCGTCAGGACGGCGTGGGAACGGGGGAAAGGGAATCGGTGGCCTGGCGGGCGGGATGCGCAACTGGGACGAGACCGGGTCAGCCGGCGAGCCCCGGCACCACCAGACCGGACTCGTACGCGATCACCACCGCGTGCGTCCGGTTCTGCGCGCCGAGCTTGGTCAGCACGTTCCCGACGTGCGTCTTCACCGTCTCCAGAGTCACCGTGAGCGCCTGGGCGATCTCCGGGTTGGACAGGCCGGTGGCCATCAACCGCAGCACCTCCTCCTCCCGCCCCGTCAGCGCCGCCCTCGGCAACGCCTCGGCGGAGCCCAGTGGGCGGGCCGCGACCATCCGGCGCAGCGCCGCCGGGAAGAGAATCGTCTCTCCGGCCGCCACCACCCGTACCGCCTCCGCGATCTGCCGGACCGGACGCCGCTTGAGCACAAACCCGCTGGCTCCCGCGCTGAGCGCGGCGGTGACGTAGCCGTCGTTCTCGAAGGTGGTGATCACCACGACCTTCGGCGGTTCGGCCGACTCGGCCAGCAGCTGCCGGGTGGCCTCGATCCCGTTGCGCCGCGGCATCCGCACATCCATCAGAACCACGTCCGGCCGCAGTTGCCGGGCCTGCTCGACCGCCTCGACACCGTCGGCGGCCTCGCCGACCACCGCGATCCCCGGCTGGGCCGCGAGCAGCGTACGCAGACCGCTGCGCGTCACCTCGTCGTCGTCCGCGATCAGGAGGGTGACGGGGGTGCTGGTGGTGGCGGCTTCGCTCACGTCGGAGTGGATCACGCCGACACCCGTACCGGCAGCCGGACCGCCAGCCGCCAGCGCTGCGGCCCGTCCGGGCCGGCCTCGATCTCACCGTGGAGCAGCCGCACGCGCTCGGCCAGCCCGGGCAGGCCGTGCCCGGACGTCGGGAAGGCACCCGTGCCCGTGCCGATGCCCGTGCGCACCTCGATGCGGTTGACCACACGGAGCTCCAGTGCGTCCGATGCCGCCACGACCCGGATGTCGATCGGACCGCCCGCCCCATGCCGCAACGCGTTCGTCAACCCCTCTTGCAGGATCCGGTAGGCCGCCCGGGAGAGCGTCCCCTGCACCTGCGCCAACTCGCCCGACAGCTCGGGCTCCACCACCGCGCCCGCATGCCGCAACCGGTCCAGCAGTTCAGGCAGGTCGGCCAAGGTCCGGGTCGGCGCCGTCCCCGCCTCCTCCTCGCGCAGTACGCCGAGCACGTAGTCGAGGTCCTCCAGCGCGGCCCGGGTCGACTCCTCGATGCTGCGCAGGGCGGCCCGCGCCGCCACCGGGTCGGCGGAGAGCACCTCCCCCGCCACCGCCGCCTGGATCGTGGCCGCCGTCAGCGTGTGCCCGATCGAGTCGTGCAACTCGTGGGCCAGCCGGTTGCGTTCGGCAAGCAGCAGCTCCCGCTCGGCCGCCAGCGCGAGCCGCTCGGCCGATGACAGCCCCAACAGCCTTGGCGCCAACCACCGCAGAGCGCCCGTCACCGCCACGCACACGAGCGCCGCCAGCAACACGCAGCCGACCGCCACCACCCAGCTCCACCAACCGCCCGCCACCCGCACCGACCAGCCGAACAGGCTCAGCCGCGCCTCGGCCCCGAGCCAGCCCCCCGGCAGCGACAGGCCCGCGAGGAGCAGCACACCGCTCACCAGCGCTCCCGTCCACCCCAGGGCCACGTGCAGCAGCAGCCAGAGCGGAGTCCGCAGGCGGTCGGCGCCGGAGGGCACCGCGGGGGCCTGCGTCGTAGGGGTCGGCCCCGTACCGGGTGAGCTCGCCAGCCGACGACCGGCCACCGGATCGGGCAACGGCACCCCCAGCATGCGACGGGCGGACGCGATCAACGCCCGCCGCGTGGTGCGGGCCAGCCCGACCGCGCCGATCAGTGCTGCCCAGACCAGCAAGGTCACAACGACCTGCACTCCATAGGGAGCGGATCGCCACACCAGCGCCGGCAGCATGGCGAACGGCAGCAGTGGCAGGCTCGCCAACGCGCCGCCATAGGCGAAGAGCACACCCGCATACGTGCAGCCGCGCAGCAACGGCCGGATTCCCTTAATCACGATTGCCAGTATGACTGGGCAGCTCAGCGGTGGTCTCCCTCGATCGAGGGAGCCTTTTCTCCCACCTTCCCGCGATGCGCACCCGAGTCCCCGGAACCCATGATCGTGTTCAGCCCGGTTGACGAGAGGACGGCTGATGCACACCCAAGGGAGAGCGATGTCACCGCATCACACGGCGCCATCTGAGGTCGTGTCAGGTCGGAGGACATCGACGCCGACTCGGACCGCGCAGAGTCGGACGGCGTCGAGTCGGACGGCACCGACTCAGGCCACTGGGGCAGAGCCCCCTTCCCGCTTCCTCCAGGGCCACGGCCACGGCCCCGGCCACGGCATGCAGCCTCCGGCCGGCAGGAACGGCCTGGCGGTGGCCGCCATGGTGCTGGGCCTCACCGGTCTGCTCACCTCGATCCTCGTCATCGGCGGCCTGCTCGGCGTCATCGGCCTGATCACGGGCATCGTCGCCCTGAGGACGGCCAAACGGACCGGCATCGGCCGGGGCGCGTCCCTCACCGGCGTGGTGACGTCCTTCATCGCGATCGCGGTGTCCGTCCTCGCCGCCCTCTTCCTGACGTGGTACGCCAACCAGACGCAGCAGTGCTACCGGCCCGACAGCTTCCGGCAGTACCAGCAATGCGTCCACCAGCAGCTCACCAGTGACTGACCGGCGGCCGGCGGCGCGGCCGCCGATGCCCCGGCCTCCAGGCACCGCCGAGCGGCCGGCCCCACCGAGGGCTCGGCACCTACCGCCGTTTTCCCCAAGAATCCACAGGAGTTGACTCATGGATGAGCAGGCATGGCAGAGGGTTCGTTCTTCCAGGCGGCAGCAGGGTGGTCGGCGACGAGCCGTGCCGGCCACGGCCGCTGTGGCCATCGGCATCATGACGATGGGTGCCCTGGCGCCGCCCGCCGCGTCTGCTGCCGTCAGGCCGGGCACCGTCCAGCAGGGCCTGAACGCGTTGGTGCGCTCCGACGGCCTGCCTGCCGCGCTGGCGAGCGTCAAGGACCGTGCGGGCCGCGCGGGTACCTACACCGCGGGGGTCGGGGACCTGGCCACCGGCTCCAAGGTGCCCAGGGACGGCCAGGTGCGGATCGGCAGCAACACCAAGACGTTCACCGCGGTGGTCGTGCTGCAACTGGTCGGTGAAGGGAAGATCGGCCTCGACGAACCGGTCGACACCTATCTGCCGGGTCTCGTCCGCGGGGAGGGCATCGACGGACGCCGCATCACCGTCCGTCAGCTCCTCCAGCACACCAGTGGCCTTCCCGATTACGTGGACTACATCGAGGACGCCACCATGCGGCACCGGTACTTCGACCCCCGCGACCTCCTGGACATCGCCTTCCAGCACAAGGCCCACTTCACCCCCGGGGCGAAATTCGAGTACAGCAGCACGAACTACGTGCTGGCCGGCCTGATCGTCCAGAAAGTCACCGGCCGGCCCCTCGCCGAGGAGATAGACCAGCGCATCGTCCAACGTGTCGGGCTGCGCCACACCTACTTCCCCGCCCCTGGTGACAGGACCATCCGAGAACCCCATCCCAAGGGCTACCAAAGGGATCCAGCGGGCGGACCTCTGCGCGACATCACGGAACTGGACCCCTCCGCGGGCTGGGCCGCGGGCCAGATGACCTCCACCAACTCCGACCTCAACACGTTCTTCACCGCGCTCCTCACCGGCCGCCTCCTGCCGGCTGCCCAACTCGCCCAGATGCGCACCACCGTCCCCATCGGGAACACCGGCGCCGGCTACGGACTGGGGCTCATCAGCAGGCCACTGTCGTGCGGCGGTGTCTACTGGGGCCACGGCGGTGACATCCCGGGGTACGAGACCCGGGGCGGAGCCACCGACGACGGCCGCGCCGCCAACATCGCAGTGACCAGCATCCCGACCGACGAGGCAGCCACGAAGCATCTCGAAAGCGTCGTGGACACGGCCCTCTGCCGCTGAACCACGCCTCTCACAAGGGCCGCTGGAGCGGAGGGCCGGTCTGCTCCAGCGGCGTGGTCCCGCGGTGACGTCGCGCGACGCCCCGTCGGCCGATGCCCCGTTCCCAGTGAGGTCAGCGTACGTACGGGGTGGTGGTGGCCAGCGGTACGAACCCCAGGCGTCGCAGGATCGGACGGCTCTGGTCGGACGCGTCGACCTGGAGGTAGCGGTAGCCGTGTTCGGCCGCGATGCGGGTACGGAAGGCGACCAGGGCCCGGTAGACGCCCCGGCCGCGCCATTCCGGCACGGTGCCCCCGCCCCACAGGCTCGCGAAGGACGTACCCGGGTGCAACTCCATCCGCGCCGCGCTCACCGGCACGTCACCGGCCATGGCGACGACCGCGGGAGGCAGGCCGGCGGCCAGCTGGCCCAGCAACAGCTGCCGGTGGTACGGCCGTGCCTCGCCGAACGCCCGCTCCTGCGCGGCCACCGCGAGCTCGACCCCGGCCACATCGGTCACCGGCAGCAGGCGCACACCCTCGGGCAGGTCGACGCTCGTGGGCAGGTCGTCGATTTCGGCGACCATCAGCGTCTCCTCGGGCTCGGGTACGAACCCCGCCGCCCGCAGCCGTCCCGGTAGGTCGGCCGGCCGGTCGTGGCCGTACAGCTTCCACTCGAACCCGCGCCCCAGAGAGGTGAAGTACCCCACCTGTTCCGCGACCGCGGCGTCTGCGGTGGCTTCGTCCAGGTCCGACCAGATGATTCCGTTCCAGCCGTCGGCGTCCGCGCCGACATGGCGTACGACGCCGCCCACCCGCTCCACCCGGGCTCCGGGCCCATCGGCCCGGATGCCCTGTCGCATCTCGCGATCGAAGAGCGCCAGCACTGTGTCCTGATCCATCCGCTCACTCCAGCACTACCAGGCACGCGAGGCAACGGAAAAAAAGCGGACCGGGCCGGCCCCTACCCGAAACGGGCACCAGCCACGGCCTCCCGGTAGCCGCCCTCGGCCTGCGAGGACTTGGGCCGACGACGGCAAGACCGTACCGGGGTAACGATCACTCCGCCGATCTGAGGTTTTTGCGCTGGTTGGCGTTGAAGCGCGCTTTCTTCTGACGATTCCCGCAGGTGTTCATGTCGCACCATCTGCGGGTGCGGCTTTGACTGGTGTCGAAGAAGGCGGCTTGGCAGGTTGGCGATGCGCACAAGGCCAATTTCCCGTCTCGTTCGCCGGCGATGATGCTGATCGCGTCGGCGGCGATCACGCTGAGGGCGTCCTCCACGCAGGAAGCCGAGCCGAGCCGCCATCGCCGCTCACCCTCGGGCGTCAGGACGGCCGCGGCCCGGCCCTGGGCGCTGCGGTCGTTGATGACGTGGACGGCGGACGCGGGGAGCGCGGCCTGGGTCGCGGCCGCCGTCGCGGCGGCGTGAATCGACTCCCGCAGTTCGCGAGCGAGGTCGAGCTGGGCGGCGGTGCAGGAGTCCACGGCGAGGCCGTTGACCGCCAGCCAGTCCATGAGTCGGTGCGGCGTGGGAATGCGCTCCACGGCGTCACCATGACGCTCCGACAGGGTCCCCGTGAAGCTGGTGGCCAGCACCTTGCCGAGGCGGAAGTCAGGAAACCCAGCACGCATGGAACCACCTTAGCCGGTTGCGGCGTGGCTCGGAGGACTGCTAGAACCGCCTTAGCCGGTTCCGCGATGGCCAGGAGGTCTCATGCCCCGTCCCACCAGCGACGTGCAAGCATTTGAAGCCCACGCAACTGACGCCGACCTCGACGATCTGCGCGCGCGACTGGCCGCGGCACGGCTGCCGGAGGCCGAGACGGTCCACCGCACCGCGCCCGGCCGTCGCCGATGGGAACAGGGCGTCCCTCTCGCCGACCTCGTCGATGTCGTGAACTACTGGCGCACCGGGTACAACTGGCGGTCGTTCGAAGAGCGCCTCAACCAGATCGGCCAGTTCCGCACGACCATCGACGATCTGGGAATCCATTTCCTGCACCGCCGATCCGCCCGCGCGGATGCCACTCCTCTGCTCTTGACGCACGGCTGGCCGGGCAGCATTGCCGAGTTCGTCGACGTGGTGGACGAGCTGGCGGATCCGAAAGCTGCGGACGCGCCGGCGTTCCACGTCGTGGCCCCGTCGCTACCGGGCTTTGGTTACAGCGACAAGCCGACCACCACCGGATGGGGAACCGAAAAGATCGCGGCCGCATGGGTGGAACTGATGGGAAGGCTCGGCTACCGCAAGTTCGTGGCCCACGGCGGTGACTGGGGAGGCAATATCACCACGGTTCTCGGCGGCAGGTTCCCGGCGCACGTTCTCGGCATCCACACCCTGTTCGCGGAGGCGCCGCCCGGGTCGACGACGGACGGGCTCACGGCGGTCGAGCGCAGGTGGACCGAGGAGACCCGCGATTTCTGGCACCATCGCGCGGCGTACGCCAAGCAGCAGGCGACCCGACCGCAGACCATCGGCTACTCGCTCGTCGATTCACCGGTCGGGCTTCTCGCCTGGATCCTCGACAAGTTCGCCGAGTGGTCGGACACCGAAGACAGCCCGTTCGAGACGATTTCCAGAGACAGGATTCTCGACGACGTCACGCTGTATTGGCTGACGCGGACCGGCGCATCATCGGCCCGCATTTACTACGAAAGCCACAACTCCCTCGATCCCGAACTCCGGGTCGACGTGCCGTCGGCGATCACCATGTATCCCCGCGACATCGAGAAGAGTCCGCGCCCCTGGGCGCAGGAGCGGTACCGGCAGATCGTCCGGTGGACGGAGCCAGAAATCGGCGGGCATTTCCCTTCACTGGAGGTCCCCGAGTATTTCGTCAAAGATCTGCAAGAGGGCCTCGCGGCAGTACTGTCGGCCCGTCGGTGAACGCGGCTGGGTGGCGGCACTCGATCACCGCCTGATGCGGCACTACGGGAGCTTGAGAAGCAGTTCGCCGAGTTCGTCCGGCATGGTGATCATGCTGTCGTGGCCGGTCGGGAGCTCCCAGACCTGCGCGGCGGTTCCGTTGGGTTGGATCGGGGGGACGGGGCGGCGGGTGACGCCCGCCGGGACGGCGCCGACATTGTGGATGTGCGTGCGCGGGATCGCGTTCACCGCCGGGTTGTCCAGTCGCACCGGCTGCTGCAGGCAGCGCACCGGCTGGTCCGAGAGCATCCCGCGCAGCCAGGCAACGTCCACCGGGTCCGTGACGCCGAACAGGCCGAAGGGCGCGGGCTGTTCGGGCATCGGCGGCACCCGCCAGCCGCTCTCGGACTTCTCGGCGAGCGCGATGAGTTGCCGCGTCACGGGTTGGACGTCGGCTGCGGTCTCGCCGTCCCGAGGGACCATCGCGTCGAGGTAGACCAGGTGCGCGATGCGCTCCGGAATACGGTTTGCGGCGGAGGAGATCACCAGCCCCGCGTAGCTGTGGCCGACGAGTACGACGTCGCCGAGGTTCTCCTCGGCGACCAGCCCGACCACGTCGTCGACGTGCGTGTCGAGCCCGACCTCCGGACCGAGCAGGTGCGCCTTGTCGCCGTAGCCGGTCAGGGACGGCGCGAACACCTGGTGCCCGGCGGCCTCCAGCAGCGGCACCACCCGCTCCCAGCAGCGTCCGCTGTGCCAAGCACCGTGTACCAGTAGAAATGTGGACATGAGTGAATCAATCTTCCTTCGTAGCAGCAGAAGAGCGCGGACCACGCGCATGCCGACGGCTCGCGGCTGTTGGTTACCTTTAGTGCCTCGGTATGGTTTGAGCACCACGAGCATGCTGGTGCACGCAACGCGCCGCAGGCAATAAGGCACTTTCCGGTGCCCCGGTTCTCTGGAGGTAACCATGGACGCGGCGCGAGACGAGCCGAAGCCGGTGGCGCCGCCCAGCGACGCGTGCCGGACCCGGGTGGTGCTCGACATCGTCGGAGACAAGTGGTCACTGCTGGTCGTGCGCAACCTCAAGGACGGACCACGCCGCTTCACCGAACTCAAGAAGGCCATCGACGGAATCAGCCAGCGCATGCTCACCGTGACCCTGCGCAGCCTGGAACGTGACGGAATCCTGACCCGGACCGTCTACGAAGTGATGCCGCCGCATGTCAGCTACGAACTCACCGAGATGGGCATCACCCTGCGCGAGGCCACCGCGCCCCTGCTCGAATGGAGCATCGCGCACCTCGCCCGGATCGACGACGCCCGCGCCGCCTACGACGCCCGCACGGATCCCACGCCGGCCTCGTAGCGACCTTCGCAACGGTCCACATCGTGCGCCCGCGGCGCAGCCGAGTTCGCTCAGCCACCCCAGATCGGCGCTGGTGTGTACATTCAACTGCTGGGCACGGGAAGGGAGTTGGACTCCAAGGCAGACGCCCGGCGTCGGAGTCCCACCCTGGCGCGGACTGACCCTGCTGGGCCTGGGCCTGGTCTCCGCGGTGACGTCCTGGTTACTGCTGATCGCGATGTGCCTGCTGTTCGTCTGGCTGGGCTTCGCGCTGGTGCCTGTGGCGACCCGTGCGCTACACGCCCTGACGAATCGTCAACTCCAGCTCGGTCGCCACTGGTTCGGCGTGCCCCCGACCGCTCCGGCGGGATCCGGCGCCGCCCTGCCCGCACTCCGGTCCACCTCGGGCTCCGCCCCGCCGCTCGTGCGGCGCGCACTGTCCGTGCTCCGGGCCCCGGCCACCCTCGGCCTGTGGGCGGGGCCGTACGTCCTGCGCGCCCAGTCCCGTGTCTCACAGGCCGTGCTCGGCTCGTCGGACGCCCGCGAGTGGCCCGGGCCGGGGCGGGCCGACGGTCTGGCTGAGCCGTTGAAACCGGGGCGGAGGTCGGACGCACTCCGCGAAGCGGAAGGCCGGACGTACTCCCCCGCTTCCGACCGCTGACTGCCGCACGTCAACGCACTGAAGGCGTCCGCGCCGCGACCACCCGGTACGGCGGAGCTCGCACGTGTTCCACGGCACGGTCTCCCTTCCCCGCGCTCCGGGCACGGCCGCGCGGGACAGTCCTCCCGACAGCGCCTGGAAGAAGACGGCGCGGCGTGCAGGGAGAGGAGCCTGGACGGCGGCACGGCGAGCCCCGATTACCAACGGGTCCCCCGTCTTCGGCAGGATGGGGGCCATGACTGAGATCCGCACCCCCCGCCTCCTGCTCCGTCGCTGGGACGACGACGACCTCGTGCCCATGGCCGACATCAACGCGGCCCCTCGGGTCATGCACTGGGTCGACGACGGCTCGGTGCACGACCTGGACCACACGGCGGAGGCCATCGAGCGATGGGAGGAGGAGTGGGACGAGGAGGGCTTCGGGCTCTTCGCCGTCGAACTGCTCGCCTCGGGGGAACTGGCCGGGTTCACCGGGCTGTACGTGCCTGATTTCCTGCCGGAGGTGGGGCCCGCCGTGGCGATCGGCTGGCGGCTCGGCCAACAGTTCTGGGGCCAGGGTTACGCGTCCGAAGCCGCCCAGGCCACGCTGGAGTTCGCACTCCAGGACCGCGGCCTCGACCACGTCATCAGCATCAGCCGGGCCGGCGACACGGCCTCCGAGAACGTCATCCGCAAGCTCGGCATGGTGCTGGAGCGCGAAACGACCCACCCGGTGCACGGCCATCCGCTGCGCGTTCACAGCATCGACCTCACGGAGTACCAGGCATGAGCCAGCCGGGGCCTCGGATCATCGGGCGACAGGCGACTGGTGTCCAGGCGCCCTCGACTGCATCGGCCGCCGCGGGGTAGGGCGCGCAGACGACGGCTCGTGCCTGCCCCACCAGGACCTGCGCCTGTATGGGGCTGCGCACAGTGTCGGTGCCTGAGAGCTCTCGGGCGATGTAGTGGTTGAGCCGCCGGCACCGGGCCGCAGGTGCCGGGCCGCAGGCATGCCTGTCGAGTTCGCCGCCGACCGCACCTTCACCGCGTTCGGCCGGCGCAGGTCCCGCGCCGGCCACGGCCAGCCAGGCAGACAGCCCAGGCAGCCAGGCAGCTAGCCAGCCGGGCAGCCAGGCCGCGGGACCCCACCCCCGGCTGCCGAGTCGGCGCTCCATAACTTCCGTGTTATGGACAAGCGTTAGTACTCCGTTCACGAATCCCTACGGGAGCATGGTCGTGTTCACGGCGAACGCCCCCTTCGCACCGGGCGTTCGCCGTGGGCGCGGCCCATCGGGCCATCGACCCCGCACACGCACGTCTCACGTGGCGTGCCTTCCGGATCGAGGAACCTTGCGCATATCGAAGCTCGTGCCCGCTCTCGCCGCCGCAGCGGTCGCCGTCCTCGCACTCGTCGCCCCCACCGCCGGCGCGGCGCCGGTTCCCCCAGGCACCAAGGGGCCGCAGCCCATCATCGGTGGGCAATACGCCAACAGCGGCCCCTGGGCCGCGCGGCTGTACTCGAACGGCCAGGAGACCTGTTCGGCCACCATCATCGCCCCGACGTGGATCCTCACCGCCAAGCACTGCGTCGCCGGCGGCGCCCTGTCGTTCCGCATCGGGAGCTTGGACCAGTACAGCGGCGGCACCACGGCAAACGGCGTGCAGACCTACACCCACGGAGCAGACCTGGCGCTGGTCCGTCTCGACCGTTCCGTGTCCACGACCTATGCCACCCTCGGACAGCCCGGCTCGGTGCGCGTCGGGCAGAACGTGCAGGTGTACGGCTGGGGCGCCACCTCCCAGTGCGGTTCGGAGATCAACTGCCAGTCCCAGTACCTCAAGTTCGCCAACGTCACCGTCAGCGGTGGCTGCACGGACGCCTACGGGGGCTCCGCGATCTGCGCCTCCTGGGGTGACGGCATCACCGCCGGTGGCGACTCCGGCGGACCGATGATGGCGAACGGCGTGCAGGTCGGCGTCGCCTCCACCAGCGACCGCCAGACGAGCACGGCGTACAGCAACGTGACCGCGTACCGTTCCTGGATCCAGTCGATCGCGGGGGTCTGAGCCCGCGCCGCCCGCCCGGCGGGATCCGGGGCCCTCGTCGCGACGCGGCGAGGGCCGTCGCCGTCACCTGGAAACGCCCCTCCCCTGGATCGACGGAAAGTCCGGTGCGGGACGCGGGGGCGGGCGTCGGCATGCCTTTCCCGGTGGTCCGACGACGCACGGATTCGGCCAGGTGCAGGCCGTAAGTGCTGGAGAGCGGCGCGCGCGGCCCCGACGCCTGAACTTTCAACAACTACTTGCCCGCCGTCCGTGTATTGCGCAAGCTCCCTTCATGGAACTGGAGTTGAGACATCTGAGGATCCTCCGCGCGATCGCCGACGCGGGAAGTCTGACCAGAGCGGCGACGGCGCTCGGGCTCGCCCAGCCCGCGCTCAGCGCACAGCTCAGACGGATCGAGCGCGCCTTCGGCGGCGCGCTCTTCGAACGCGGGCGGTACGGCGTGCGGGCCACGGCGCTCGGGGAACTCGTGCTGGAGCGGACCCGGGTCGTACTGCCGGCGGTGAGCGAACTCCAGCGGGAGGCCGCCCGGTTCGCGCTCACCAGGCGGGGGACCGAGCGGCTGCGACTGGGCGCCACGCACGGCCCGCTGCTGGGCGCACTGGTGGACCGGCTCGCCGACGCCGCCCCGGACACCACGGTGACCACCCACGTCTCGTGGTCCGAGCGCGAGCTGGCCGAACTGCTGGCCGACGGGCGCATGGACTTCGCGCTGGCCGGGGCCTGCGGGTCGGCGCCGCCACCCGGCGCCCCTCATCTCGCCTGGCGCAATATCGCCGTCGATCCCGTCTTCGTCATGCTCGCCGACAGTCATCCGCTCGCCCACCAACGGGAGGTCGACCTGGCCGCCCTGGCCGAGGAGACCTGGGCGTGCGTGCCGGGCGACGGCTGTTTCGGGGACTGTTTCACCGTGGCCTGCACCCGGGCCGGTTTCAGCCCCCGCCGCATGTACGAGACGGACACCGCCTCCTGCGCGCACCTGGTGCAGGTGGGGCGCGCGGTGGGCTTGTGCCGGGCCACGTTCCCGCCGACACCCGGCCTGACGACCCGCCCCCTCGCCGGTACGCCGCTGCACTGGCGGCACCTGCTGGGCTGGCACCCGGCGAACCAGCGGCCGGACGTCGCGGCGACGATGCTGGCGCAGGCGCTGCGGGCACACGCGCGCACGGCGGCGCGCTGCGACACCTACACGGACTGGCGGGCCCGGGCGGGCCACGGGATCCGGCCGGCGGCCTGCTGCGCCGTGGCGTTGGAGGAGGACGCCGTCTGACGTCCGCGGCGAGTCACGGCGCCGCACCACGCTCCGGTCAGCGGAGCAACCCGTCCACCGGGGCTCGACAAGCCCTTCCCCGGTCGCCCCTGCTCAGTCAAGTCGACCATTTGGCAGGGTTGTTGAGAATTGCGGGGCAGTTCTGGCGCATGTGAGGCGCCCCGGCGCGAGCGTTGCCTGCCGCACCCCGGCGTGGACCTCGGGCAAGGCGGGAGCCACCGCAGGCTCATTCCGCTCCATAACGCCGCCCAGGGGGATCGGGCGGTATCTCGCTGAACCACCGCCGCTGCCCCTACCGTCGTCGGTGGTGATCGCGCCCAGGGCGGCCCTCCGAACGGCATGGCGCGGTCTGCGCGGCGGTGCCCTCGGCGTCGGCCGGCCGTCGTGCTCACGGTCCGCACGTCCGCACACCGCCGGTCACCCGTCAGGCACGCCCCGACCCTCTTCCTTCCCTACTCAGGAGACCGAGGAATCGCCATGACACCCCCTCCGCACCGCGACACCGGCTCCGGCCGGCCGATCAGCCGCAAGAGCCTGCTGAAGGCGGCCGTCGCCGCCGGTGCCACGGTCCCGCTGCTGTCGTCGGGCACGATGGCGCTCGCCCGCGACTCCGCCGGCCAGGGACGCCCCCTCTCCGTGACGCCCGCCTGCGACGACGGCGACGGCCCCACCCACGACCAGATCGAGGGCCCCTACTTCAAGCCCGACTCGCCGCTGCGGACGAACCTGGTGGACGCCGGGATGCCAGGCACCCCGCTGACCGTCAGCGGCTACGTCTTCGGCCGGCACTGCGCCCCCCTCTCCGGCGTGCTGCTCGACT
Organism: Streptomyces diastatochromogenes; assembly: GCA_001418405.1. Lineage (GTDB taxonomy): Bacteria > Actinomycetota > Actinomycetes > Streptomycetales > Streptomycetaceae > Streptomyces > Streptomyces albulus_C. The sequence continues at coordinate 26,598 of LIQL01000216.1, forward strand.
TCTGGCAGGCCGACGACGCCGGCAGCTACGACATGGCCGGCTACACGCTGCGCGGCCACCAGTTCACGGATGCGCGCGGAGCGTTCGCGCTCACCACGATCGTGCCGGGCCTGTACCCGGGCCGCACGCGGCACCTCCACGTCAAGGCACAGGCCCCCGGAGAGCCCGTGCTGACCAGCCAGTTGTACTTCCCCGGCGAGCCGCGGAACGCCACCGACGCCCTCTTCGACTCCGCGTTGCTGATGAACGTCCGCGGGGCCGGCAGCGGCAAGGAGGGCACGTTCGACTTCGTGTTGGACGTCGACGGGACACCGGGGCCCGGCGACCCCACCGAACCGCCCACCGATCCGCCGAGCGGTGCCTGGACGCCCGGCCGCGCCTACGCCCCGGGCGACCGGGTCACCTACCGGGGCGGCACGTACCGCTGTGTGCAGGCCCACACGTCGATGGTGGGTTGGGAGCCGCCCAACGTGTCGGCGCTGTGGCGCCGCGAGTGACCACCGGTCCCGCGTCGGGCTCCGGCCACCCGGCCGTCAGGCCGTCAGGCCCGCCCGCGCGAGGGGGAGGCAGCGCCGCCCGGGCCCGCACTCGGCCAGCCGTTCGGCCGGTCCGGGTGCGGGCCCGGGCGCGGTCCGGGGGTCACTCGTGGGCGCTGATGATGCCGCCGGTGCTGAGCACGATGTAGACGCCGTTGGCGTCGAGGCCGACGTCGTGGCCCTTGGTCTCCAACGTGGCGTCCACCGAACCGTCGTGGCCGATGATCTGCGCGCGGTACCGCAGTTCGCCGATCTTCGTCACCTTGGCGGTCCAACCACCGGCAAGGTGGAACGTGCCGGGACCCTGCTGCCCCCCACCCATCCAGGAGTGGACCTCGCCACCCATCGTGAGCACCACGAACATGTCGTTGGCGTCCAGCCCGGCGTCGATCTCCTGCCCCGTCGTCTCGATGGTCGCCAGCACCGAGCCCTTGCTGATGATCTTGGCGCGGTAGCGCTGCTTGCCGAGGTCGTAGACCTCTGCCTTGCTGCCATCCACCAACTTCACGGTGCGGATCGGGGATGGTGACGTGCCCTTGCCGGCGCGCGAACCGCCCGACTGCGTGCCCGCAGCGCTCGACTTCGCCTCGCCCGTGCCGCCGCCCTTGGCGTCACCCTTCGCGCCGGAGTCCGCCTGGGAGTCGGCCGGTGCCGCGGCGGAGGAGCCCGCGCCGTTGGACCCGGCGGTGGCGGCCTGCCCCGCGGCCTTGCCGCCACCGGCGTCCGAACCCGAGCACGCGGTCAAGGACAGGGCAGCGGCGGCGGTCAGGGCCGCCGCGGCAACGCGCAGGGTACGGCGACGACGGGCGCTACGGACAACAGTCTTGGAATTCATTGGGGTCCCCCGGGGGAAGTCGGTGACGAGGTCTCCTGGCTACGACACCCACTCTGCTCGGGACCACTATCGCGGGACTGCCGCTCCGCTAACACCCGGCTAACCTCGCGCGCTCGCGCAGCAGGTTGCCTGACGGTGAGTCATCTCAAGGCAAGGCACCACCGGCGCGAGCAGGAGACCGTCGAGGTCCCTTGCGGGCCCGTGCAGGCCCATGCAGGCCCGTCGGTGGGAGGGGCCCGTCGGGATGACGCGCTGTCGGTGGCGTCGACGCCTCACAACCGCCGGACGCCGGGCCACCCGAGACCCCACCAGGCTCGTACGTCGCGGCGGCCTCGGCGTCGAACCCGCCGCCGGCCCCGGCCTCTGCCCGTGGCGAATCTGCTGCGGGCAGAGAAACCGCATCCGGGGGTCTCCCGAGGTCAAGAGTGGAGTCGACGGCATGCCCGCCTCGACAAGGAGACCCGATGCATCCACTCGCCACGTTGCCGCTGCGCGCGGAGGAGGGCGACACACCGCCCAGCCGCTTCGACGACCACCTCGCGGCCCAGCTGCTCGCCCAACGGATCGTGCTCCTCGGCACGCAGGTCGACGACGTGTCGGCCAACCGGGTGTGCGCGCAGCTGCTGCTGCTCTCGGCGGAGGACCCGCGCACCGACATCAGCCTGTACATCAACAGCCCCGGCGGTTCGGTCACCGCGGGCCTGGCCATCTACGACACGCTGCGGCTCGTCCCCAACGACGTCTCGACGCTGGCGATGGGGTTCGCCGCCAGCATGGGCCAGTTCCTGCTCGCCGTGGGGACGCCCGGCAAACGGTTCGCGCTGCCGAACGCACGGATCATGATGCACCAGCCCTCGGCGGGCATCGGCGGCAGCGCCGCGGACATCGAGATCCAGGCGGAGAACCTCGAATTCACCAAGCAGGCCATCGAACGGATCACTGCCGAGCACACCGGTCAGAGCCCGGAGACGATCAGGCGGGACGGCGACCGGGACCGCTGGTTCACGGCCGAACAGGCCAAGGAGTACGGGATCGTGGACCGGGTGGTGGAGTCGCTCGCCGACATCCGCCCGGCCGCGTCGCGGCGACGGATGGGGTTGTGACATGGGGTCGTACACGGTTCCCTACGTGATCGAGCGGACCACACAGGGCGAGCGGTCCTACGACGTCTTCAGCCGACTGCTGAACGAGCGGATCATCTTCCTCGGCACCGAGATCGACGACGGCGTCGCCAACGTGGTCATCGCGCAACTCCTGCACCTGGAGTCGGCGAACCCGGAGCGGGAGATCTCCATCTACCTCAACTCGCCCGGCGGCTCGTTCACTTCGCTGATGGCGATCTACGACACGATGACGTTCGTGCAGTCGCCGATCTCCACGTTCTGCGTCGGCCAGGCGGCGTCGACGGCCGCGGTGCTGCTGGCCGGCGGAGATCCCGGACGGCGCTTCGTGCTCCAGCACGCCCGGGTGCTGCTCGGCCAGCCGGCCAGCGGCGGCCGGCAGGGCACGGTCTCCGACCTCAGCCTCGCCGCCAAGGAGATGGTCCGCATCCGCTCGCAGGTGGAGGAGGTCGTGTCCCGCCACACGCACCACGACGTGGCGACGCTCCGTGCGGACATGGACCGGGACAAGGTGCTCACCGCCGAAGAGGCCGTCGCCTACGGGCTGGCCGACGAGGTGTTGAGCCGGCGACTCGCGTTCGTCTGACCACGCGCGGCCGTGGCCGGGGCCGGCGAGCCGGCCGGTACGACGGTGGTGCGCCCCGACGTACCGGCCGTCGGCTCGATCAGGCGGCGAGGCAGAGGCCGTTGTACTGCGCGGTGGGGGACGTACGGCCCCGGGCCACCCGGCTCCGGGTGTGGCGGGCCAGGTGGTCCTGGGTGCGCTGGAGCAGGTCGGCGAGGCCGAGCCCCAGTGCCTGGGCGGCGGCCGCGAGCACCTCGGAGGAGGCTTCCTTGCGGCCGCGCTCCAGTTCCGACAGGTACGGCATCGAGATCCGGGCCGCCTCCGCGACGTCCTTGAGCGTGCGTTCCTGGGCGAGCCGCTCGCGCCGCAGCACGTCGCCGACGAGGTCGCGCCACAGCGGTTCCCTCGGTGCGGGTGTCCGCGGGGCTTCCGCCGGCCGGTGCGGGGCACGGTCCACCCCACCGGAAGCGGGCGGCGCGGGCGGCGTGCGCAGGGGAATGACGCGGGCTTCGTTCGGCGCATGAGTGGTCACCCCCTCAGCCTAGGGATCCCGGACTCCGGGGGAAGGGACCGGCGTTCTGCCCTGGGTGAAGCCGTCGCCTCGCGAACCCCCGGCGCGGGCGCTGGTGGGCGGCTCGGGGGCGGACGAGCGGCCACCGAGCGCACCGCGTCCCGGCCGACCGGATGCCGCGCTATCAACGCCCGGCGGCGAGCGCCCAGATGCCGACGGGCATGTTGACTCCGCACGACTTGGACGGGAACTCGTGCCGACTGCCCTGCGCCTCAACGAATGCGACCACCGCGAAAGAGGACCGCTATACGAGAAAGCGACCGCATGCCCGATCCGTGCGAAAGGCACACGCATGGTGAATCAAATGCATCATGCGCGTGAGGGATCCCCCAGACCGTTTCCTTCGGATTGTCTTGCCGACCGGTTGGCGGTGATGGCGAGGGTGATGGCGATCACGACACCACCCGCCTCGCTTCGGAGTCCGATTCGACAACTGAGCCTCAAATCAGCCCCATTGAGCGTCGAGCGACGACACATCGGACCAATGCTCAGATGATTCGAAAGAAGCCCCCTAATGGGGATCGTGCATCCGGCGTCGAACAAGTCTCCCCTAACAGCAGCCTGAAGGAGCATCAGTGACGCGTTAGCGCGTTGGTAGCGGCGTGGGGGAAGATGAAGTCATCCGATGAACGGGGCAACGGCACTGTTGTGGCCCGGCCTTTGCGCATGCCCGAACGAAACGAGGAACAACCGTGAACCGCACCTACACCGCCCGACTCCGACGCGTGGCGCTCACCGTGGCCGCCGGTGCGGCACTCGCGGTGACCGTCACCGCCTGCGGCCCGGCCGACGGCAGCGGTTCCGACGACTCCGCCGCCTCCGGCAAGGCCACCAACGCCGCGTCGAGCGACACCGGCAAGGACACTGCCGGCAAGGACACCTCCGACAAGGCCAGCGGCAGCGAGAACGGCAAGACGGCGAAGGAGGGCGGCTCCTCCGCGGGCACCGGATCGGCGCCGTCGGACGGCAAGAAGGGCTACGGGCAGACCTGCGGGGCCAACGACCTGACGTTCAGCGCGACTTCCAAGTCCCAGGCGGGCGGCTACATCCTGCTCGCGGCCCGCGCCAAGTCCGGCATCACCTGCACCATCCCCAGCGGTCTGCCCTCGATCTCCTTCGGTTCCGGCGGCATCGAAGCCCAGCCCGCCGAACAGTCCGTCGGCCCGGCGATCGAGCTCGGCGGTTCCAAGACCGCCTACGCCGGAATCAACCCCAAGACCACCAAGGACAACAACAGCGTCGAGTTCACCTTCCTCATCGCCGGCATCGGCACCTCCGACCCCAACCCCGTAGACGTCAACACCGGCCCCCTCAAGATCGACAAGCCGATCGTCACCAACTGGCACACCAGCCCCGACGGCACCGTCCCCGGTGACGGCACGGACCAGTGACACCAGCCAGCGCCGATGAGCGCGGGCCAGCAGCGGGGACCGGTTGAGCTACCCGCCCTGGCCAGCTCCAACACCGTCCCAGGGGCGGAGAGGGCTCGGCGAGGTGCGCCTCGGAGTGTCCGGTGCGAGTTTCCGCTCGCTTCCGGTCCAGGCACGACGGGCTGCCGTATCCGGTCGGGTACGGCAGCCCGGGGGCCGTCGCCTGACGGACACGCCCGCCGCCGTCCTACTGGCGGCCACCAGGCCACTCACACGACCTCCGCTGCGACCCCGGCCGGCAGGTCCTTCGCGGTGACCTACCAGGCAAACGAAGATCCGGGGTACGCCACAGGAACGGTGCATGCGGATTCGGCATGCGGATCCGGCGCGCGTGAACTGCCTCGCTGCTGACGACGGAGTTCCCTACAGCGACTGTTGAGCGGTGTGTGCGGTTTCGACCGGTGAGGGAGCTTGCGGGTCGGGCGCCGTCAGGTTGCGGTCCGGCAGCCGGGTGGCCATGACGACGGGCAGGACGAAGACCGCGAGGAGCGCGTAGAAGACAGCGGGCAGACCTCGCGCGTCGGCGAGCCATCCGAACGCGGGCGAGCACAGTCCGCCGGCCGCCATCGCCAGTCCCAGGGTGAGCCCGCTGGCGGTGCCCGGGCGATGGGGCAAGTAGTCCTGGCCCAAGGTAACTTGGGCGGCGAACGGCAGGAACATCGCCACGCCGAACACCGCCGCACTCAGCACCAGGACCGGGAACGCGGGGGCCCAGGCAATGCCCAACAGTGCGGGGAACGCGACGAAGTAGCCGACCCGCAGCGACGTCATCCGGCCGTACCGGTCCCCCAGCCAACCACCGAGCAACGTGCCGACCGCCCCGGCCGCGGTGTACGTGCTGAGCACGGCGGCACCCGCCGCCGTGGACTCCCCCAGATCCCGCTGCGCGTGCAGCGCCACCATCGACGTGACCGTGACGTAGGGAACGGACCATCCGATGATGACGGCCACCAGCCGCGCGAAGGCACGCCAGTCATCCGCCCGTTCCGCACCGCCCGCCCCTGCCTTGGCCGCCGCGCCGGTGGCCAGCGGCGCGGCCGGCACGTGGCCCCGTGCGCGCATCCAGGGGCCTTTGAGGAGCCACAGGACGACCATGACCAGCGCGGGGACCGCCAGCAGGTAACTGCCGCCGAACCCCGCTCCCCCGATGACGAGGGTGACCAGGGTCGGCGCGAGGGCCCCGCCGATGGTTCCGCCGACGGAGAAGACGCTCATGGCCTTCTGCGACGAACCACCGGCAGCACGTGCCTGGCTGGTCGCGGGCGGGTGGTAGGCCGCAATGCCGATGCCGGCGAGCGCGACGCACAACCAGGTGACCCAGTAGCTCCCGGACAGCCCCGCCGCCGCCACACCCACGGCCGCGGTGCCGAATCCCGCGGGCACCAACCAGGGCCGTGGCGTGCGGTCGGACAGCGCACCGAACACCGGTTGGAGCAGACTGGACAGACCGCTCGCCGCGAAGGCCAGGCCGGAGACCGCCGCGTAGCTGTAGTGACGTTGGGACACCAAGAACGGCAGCATCGCGGGGATCGCCCCTTGAGAGAGGTCGTTGACCACATGCGTGCCGGCCAGGAAGCCGAGTTGCCCTTTTTTCATGGTGGGGACACCACTCACTTTCTTTGCGGGGAAGTCCAACACCCGGGCTCCTCGGGTCCTCAGAGGAGTCCTGACGAACGAGCGGCGACAGGGGGAGCCGGGTGGCGATCGAACCTCATGACGACCAGCCGGTCGAACGTCCCACCACCCCGCTGCGGGGTGCCGGTCGCGTCAGGCCCCGCAGCGGCAACCGAGGAGGAGGATTTCGATCAGCAGCATGGCGAGCACAGTAGCCGCTGCCAACTCCTCAGACAACCTGATGTGCTGGTGGATGACGGTGGATCGGGTGCGGACGCCTGCGGTCAACGTTCCTGGTGTGACGCGTGCTTGGCGTAGAGCCAGGGTCGGGTGCGCGGGAGGAGCGACGGGTGTGTGGTGCGACCGGGCCGCGGAATGACCGGAGATCGCCGGACCGGACTGCGTCCCCCCTCCCCCTCGGCTCACCGCGACGCGCGCCATCGGCGCCTCCGCCGGCGCCCGGCAGCAGCGCCGCCCCGAGTAGACTCACCACCCGAATCATCAGACAACCTGAGAGGTGATGGCGGAATGCCGCTCGGCGCCCTCCGTCCCAGTCCGCTGGTCGAACAGGCCACCCAGCACCTGCGCGACCAGATCACCGGTGGACAGTGGCCGGTGGGGACCAAGCTCCCGGCCGAGACCGCCCTCGCCAAGACGCTCGGCGTGGGCCGCTCCACGGTGCGCGAGGCGCTGCGCGCCCTGGCCGGGGCCGGCCTGGTCCAGGCCCGTCAGGGCGCCGGCGTCTTCGTGATCGCCACCGAACCCGAGGAGGACTGGCCCACCCGGCTACGGCGCGCCGCGGTCACCGACGTCTACGAAGTCCGGATGCTCGTCGAGGTGCAGGCCGCGCGCCTGGCGGCACAGCGCCGCACCAAGGCCGACATCGCCGCCATGCGGGCCGCACTGGAGGCCCGCCGGGCCGCGGCGGCCGGCGATGACGCGGGCTTCGTCGACGCCGACATCGCCCTGCACACCGCGGTCGTCACCGCCGCCCACAACCCCGTGCTGAGCGACCTCTTCGTCGAATTCGTCCCCGCGCTGCGCACGGGGCTGATCGACCTGCTGGACATCCTCGACCTGCGGACCCACGAGCCCCAACACGGCGACGCGGCCCACGAGGCTCTGGTGCGGGCCGTCGAACGCGGCGACGCCGACACCGCCAGCAGTACGTTGCAGGCCGAGTTGGAGGGGACCCTAGCCCGCCTGTACCGCCTCTGAGGCGCGGCGGGCTAGGGTCCCCTCCA
>LIQL01000217.1 GCA_001418405.1 Streptomyces diastatochromogenes
GCCCCCGACAGGGGCCCCTCCTCCCTCGACCGCGACACGCTTGAACAACTCGTTCACTTCAATCCATTGACAATGCCTCACGCAAATGGGCATCCTGACGCCATGTCAGCGACCTCGGAGCAGCCTCAGAAGTCCCAGCAGCCCCAGCAGCCCGACCAACCGACCGCCCCCGCCGACCCGTTCACTCCCCCGGACCCAGGCCGGGCCCGCGCGCACCGCGCCCACGCCGCCCTCTTCCGGATCGCCGAGCGGCACGCGGCCACCGACGAACAGCGGCGGCGGCAGGTGCACCCCGCCTTCGTCAGCCCGCACGAGGCCGTCCGGCTCGTGTCCTTCCTGCTCAGCGGGGCCGCCCTGCTCCAGGACGGCGAGCCGGAGGTGGACCGCGCCGACGTCACCGCCGCACTGAGCCTGGTCCCGATGGTGCGCGGGGAGATGGACGAACTGGAGGCCGGTCTCCTCCAAATGGCCCGCGGCCGTGGCATGACCTGGCAGGAGATCTCCTTCGGCCTCGGCCTCGGCACCCCCCAGGCGGCCCGCCAGCGCTACGAGCGCCTGGTCGACCGCACCGCGACCGACCCCGGAGCGGGCTGAGGACCGTGGCGGACGCCCCGCCCCGGGAGTAGTCTCCGCCGATGTCCGAACTCCTGCCGCCCCTGCCCGCGGGCTACCGGGCCAGACCGACCACGGCCGACGACCTGGCGGCGGTCCATCGCCTGGTGGCCGCCTGCGAACGCGCCCTCCACGGAAGGGCGGAGACCGATCCCGGCGGCATCGCCGCGGACCTGCACCGTCCGGGGCTGGACCCGGCGCGGGACACCCTGCTGGTCCACGACCAGGCGGGCCGACTGGCCGCCCGGGCCTGGGTGGACCGCCGTTCGGAGGTGGACGTCCATCCCGCCCACCGGGGGCGTGGACTGGGCGCCGCCCTCCTGGATTGGGCCGAGGTCCGGGCGCGCCAGGTCGGGAGCGCCGGGATCGTGCAGACCGTGCCGGACGACGACACCGCCGCCGTCGCCCTGCTGCGTTCGCGCGGGTACCAACCCCTGGTGCGGTCCTGGCAGTTGGCGTACGCCATGCCCGAGGAGCCGGTGGTGCCCGCGCCCCCCGCGGACCTCACGGTCCGGCCGTTCCGCCCCGGCGACGAACGCGCCGCCCACCGCCTCATCGAGGACGCGTTCGCCGCGTGGCAGCCGCGCCGCAAGTCCTACGCGGAGTGGGCCCGGCACACGGTCGAACGGCCCGCCTTCGCCCCCGGCCTGTCGTCGCTGGCCTTCGTCGACGGCCAACTGGTGGGCGCCGTCATGTCGTTGGACCTCCCGGAGACCGGCGAGGGCTACGTCGAGCAGGTCGCGGTCCGCCCCGACCACCGCAACCGGGGCATCGCCCGCCTGCTGCTGCGCCACGCCTTCCGCGCCTTCCACCGGCACGGCAGGCGGCGTTGCACCCTGTGGACCCATTCGAACACCGGCGCGCTCGAACTGTACCTGCGGGTGGGCATGACGGTGGCGCGGAGTTCCACGGTCTTCCGCAAGGGGCTGGCAGACGACGGACCCGGCGCCGGGCCGCCGGCCTAACCGGGCGGTGTGCGCCGCTGCGCCCAACTCGGCCGCCACGTCTCGGTGTCGGAGTGGTCGACGGGCAGCGAGGCGAGGTGGTCGCGGAGCGCGGTGAGCCCGGGGTGCGGGTTGTCGCCGCGCCAGAGCAGCGAGTGCGGGTACACCGGCGTCGGCCCGTGGATCGGGATCCGCCGCAGGTCGTGGCCGTCGGGCCAGACGAGCGGGGTCCGCCGGCCGAAGAAGGTCGCCAGCGTCGCGGAGTCCGCGAGGGCGTCGAGGAGCGCCTCGATGCCGAAGTCCGGTCCGATCGTGTCGAGGGTCAGGCCGAAGGCGGCGGCCAGATCGTCGTAGTAGGCACGCCACTCCGTGCCGGGGGCGGCGCCGGGCATCCAGATCCGGTGCCCGGCGAGCTGGGCCGGGGTGACCGCGGGGGCGGCGGCGAACCGGTGGGCCGGGCCGACGCACAGTTGGAGCGGCTCGTCGAAGACCGGGGTGGCCCGGACGTCGTCGGGCAGTTGGCCGCCGGGCCGGGTGACGGCGCGGAAGGCTGCGTCGATCGCACCCGCCCGGACGGCGGCGACCGCCTCGTCGGCGTCGGAGAGCGTGACCACGTCGAGGGTGATGGCGGGATGCGCGCGGTGGAAGTCGCGCAGCAGCCCGGCCGTCGCCAGCCGCCGGCCGACCACGTCGACGCGGAGCGCGCGGCTGCCGGGCCGGACGGAGGCCGCCGCCCGCTCCTCGGCCTGGACGAGGGCCCGGGCGTGCGGCAGGAACGCCTGCCCGTCGATGGTGAGGACGGCGCCCCGCGCCGTCCGGGTGAACAGGCGCACGCCGAGCTCGCCCTCCAGGGCGCCGATGCGCTTGGAGACGGCCTGCTGGGTGAGCGAGAGGTCGACGGCGGCCTTCTGGAACTGCCCCGTCTCCGCGACCGCGACGAAGGTCCGCACAGCTTTGAGGTCCACGGCCGACACCCTACATACACAACAGTTCGTTGTGGCACGCCGATGTGGCAGTTGTTTGATCCGCCGCACGGAGGGCGGCTTGGATGGCGGTCGTCAACGGGGATCCGGACTGCACTCCAGGGAGTGTGCAGCACAAACCGGTAGGTCAGCGGCGCGCAGGCGTGCGCACGTCCGCCGGTTTCGCCTGCGCGGTCCGCACGGGCACGACGCCCGGCCGCACCATGAACAACTTCTGGTTGTATCTGGCATGCAAGGGTCCGGAGTGGCGGACGGTCCGGTCGGTCCGTCCCACGGCTCCGTTGCTGCCTGCCCGCACGGCCACCGCCGCGGCTCCGGCCGGGTGGGGCCGCCCATCTTCCCGGAGGTGACGCACCCGTGTCGGACTCTTTCGTCCATCTGCACAACCACACCGAATACTCGATGCTGGACGGCGCGCAGAAGCTCAAGCCGATGTTCGCCGAGGTCGCCCGGCAGCAGATGCCGGCGATCGCCATGAGCGACCACGGGAACATGTTCGGGGCCTACGAGTTCGCGCAGGTCGCGAAGGGCTTCGACGGGGTCAAGCCGATCATCGGGATCGAGGCGTACGTGGCGCCGTCGTCCCGGTTCACCCGGAAGCGGGAGTTCTGGGGTCCCGGGGGCCGGCGCGCCGTCAGCGACGACGGCGAGGGGTCCAAGGACGTCTCCGGGGGCGGCCGCTTCACCCACATGACCATGTGGGCGCGGAACGTCCAGGGCCTGCGGAACCTGTTCTGGCTCTCCACGCAGGCCAGTTACGAGGGCCAGTTCCCGGCCGGCAAGCCGCGGATGGACCGCGAGCTGATCGCGCAGCGGCCGGACGGCATCATCGCCACCACCGGCTGCCCCTCCGGCGAGGTCCAGACCCGGCTGCGGCTCGGCCAGTACGCCGAGGCGCGGGCCGCGGCCGGCGCCTACCAGGACCTCTTCGGGCGGGAGAACTACTTCCTGGAGCTGATGGACCACGGCCTGGACGTCGAACGGACCGTCCGCGACGACCTGCTGCGCCTGGCGAAGGACCTCGACATCCCGCTGTTGGCCACCAACGACGCGCACTACGTCACCGAGGACCAGGCCGACGCCCACGACAACCTGCTGTGCATCGGCGTCGGCAAGAACAAGGCCGACCCCCACCGGTTCCGCTTCAACGGCTCCGGCTACTACCTGAAGTCCGCCGCCGAGATGCGGCGGCTCTTCGCCGAACTCCCGGCGGCCTGCGACCACACCCTGCTGGTCGCCGAGCGCGTCGAACCCTACGACGCGGTCTTCGACCACGTCGACGAGATGCCGCAGTTCCCGGACCTGCCCGAGGGCGAGACCCAGGAGTCCTGGCTGCGCAAGGAAGTCCTCAAGGGGCTGAGCCTGCGCTACGGGGACCCGGTACCCCCGCACGTCCTGGAGCGGTTCGAGACCGAGATGGCGGTCATCGGGCCGATGGGCTTCAGCTCCTACTTCCTGGTCGTGGCGGACATCTGCCGGCACGCCCGGGACAACCGGATCCCGATCGGCCCGGGCCGCGGCTCGGCCACCGGTTCCCTCGTCGCCTACGCCACCCGCATCACCGAACTCTGCCCGCTGGAGCACGGCCTGCTCTTCGAACGGTTCCTGAACCCCGAGCGGATCAACCCGCCGGACGTCGACCTCGACTTCGACGACCGCCAGCGCGACCGGATGGTCCGCTACGTCACCGAGAAGTACGGCGACGCGTTCACCGCCCTGGTCAACACGTTCGGCAAGATCAAGGCGAAGAACGCGATCAAGGACTCCTCCCGGATCCTGGGCTACCCCTACGCACACGGCGAACGGATCACCAAGGCGCTCCCGCCGGACCAGAACGGCAAGTCCGCCCCGCTCGCCGCCCTCTTCGACCCCGCGCACGAGCGGTACGCCGAGGCCGGCGAGATCCGCCGGCTGTACGCCACCGAACCGGACGTGCAGCAGGTGATCGACACCGCCCGTGGTGTGGAGGGCCTGACCCGCGGCACCGGAGTGCACGCCGCGGCGGTGATCCTCTCCAAGACCCGGCTGACCGACCGGATCCCCTTGCACATGCGGGCCGCGGACGGCGCGCGGATCACCGGGTTCGACTACCCGTCGTGCGAGGCGATGGGCCTGGTCAAGATGGACTTCCTGGGCCTGCGGAACCTCGGCGTGATCGACCAGGCGCTGGCGAACATCCGCGGGAACCGGGGCGTGCGGCTGGCCACCGTGGACCCCCTGGACGGCGACCCCGCCACCATCGTGATCCCTCTGGACGACGCCCCGACGTACCGGCTGCTGGCCGACGGCAACACCTTCGGCGTCTTCCAGCTCGACGGCGGCGGCATGCGGGCGCTGCTCAGACTGATGGAGCCCACCCGGTTCGAGGACATCGCCGCGGCCAACGCCCTCTACCGGCCGGGCCCGATGGCCGCCAACGCGCACACCAACTACGCCCTGCGGCAGAACGGCAAACAGGACCCGACGCCCATCCACCCGGAGTTGAAGGAGGCGCTGGAGCCGATCCTGGGCTCCACCCACCACCTGCTCATCTTCCAGGAGCAGATCATGGCCATCGCACGGCAGTTGGCCGGCTACACCCTGGGCGGCGCCGACATGCTGCGCCGCGCGATGGGCAAGAAGAAGCCGGAGGTGCTGGCCGCGGAGTGGGAGAAGTTCCACGGCGGCATGCGCGACAACGGCTACTCCGACGAGGCGATCCGGGCGCTGTGGGACGTGATGCTGCCGTTCTCCGGCTACGCCTTCAACAAGTCGCACACCGCCGGCTACGGCCTCGTCTCCTACTGGACCGCGTACCTCAAGGCCAACTACCCGGCGGAGTACATGGCCGCGCTGCTCACCTCGGTCGGCGACGACAAGGACAAGGCCGCCGTCTACCTCGCCGACGCCCGCAAGAACGGCGTCCGGGTCCTCCAGCCCGACGTCAACGAGTCCGTCGCGGAGTTCACCGCGATCGGCGACGACGTGCGGTTCGGGCTGCGCTCGGTGCGCAACGTCGGAGACGCCGTCATCGAGGCCGTCGTCGACGCCCGCCGGCGCAAGGGGAAGTTCACCTCGTTCGCCGACTTCGTGGACAAGGTCGAGCTGCCCGCGCTGAACAAACGGGCCGTGGAATCCCTGATCAAGGCCGGCGCCTTCGACTCGCTCGGCCACACCCGCAAGGGACTGACCGCGGTCCACGAGGGTGCCATCGACGCGATCATCCCGGTGAAGAAGGCGGCCGGCTTCGGCCAGGACGACCTGTTCGCCGGACTCGGCGGCGGGGCCGACGACCGACCGGCCTTCGGCCTGGACCTCCCGATCGACGCGGAGGAGTGGCCGCGCCGCCACCTGCTCGCCACCGAGCGCGAGATGCTCGGCCTGTACGTCTCCGCCCACCCCTTGGACGGGGCCGAGCACGTCCTCGCCGGCGCCCGGGACTGCTCGCTCGCCGAGCTGCTCGGCTCCGGCCGCACCACCGGGGAGGTGCAGCTGTCCGGGCTGATCACCGGCATCCAGCGCAAGGTGACCAAACAGGGCAACGCCTGGGCCATCGTCACCCTCGCCGACCGCGACGCCAGCATCGAGGTGCTGTTCTTCCCCGCCGCCTACCAGCTCGTGCAGCCCGCCCTGACCGAGGACGCCGTCATCGCCGTCCGCGGCCGGATCGAGGACCGCGACGGCACCCTGAACGTCTTCGGCCGCGAACTGGCCGTGCTGGACCTGTCCGCGGCCGAGCACGGCGGACGTCCTCCGGTGCGGCTGGCCTTCCTCGCGCACCGCCTCACCGAGGACGGGGTGCACGAACTCAAGCGGCTCCTCGCCGACCATCCCGGCGACCACCCCGTCCACCTCAGCGTCCGCGGCAGCGCCAAGACCACCGTGTACGCCCTGCCCGCCACGGTGGACGCCGGCACCCTCGCCTCCGACGTCAAGGGCGCGTTCGGCGCCGAAGCCTGGGCGGGCCTGGCATGAACCCCACCGCCGACCCCGCCGCCCCCTCCTGCCCGCGTTGCCGGACCCCGGTACTGCTGGTGGTGCGCCACCCCCACACCTGGCACAACCGCTCCGGAGCGCCGGTGCACGGACTCAGGGAATCCGTGCTCTGCCCTTCCTGCGCCCCGGACGACCCGACCGCGGCCGCCCTCCTCGCCCTGCTCGGCGACGGCGACGGCCCGCCCCCGGACCCGCCCGCGTCCCTCGGCCCGCACCTGTACGCCTGGCTGGCCGCGGTGCGCGCACGCACCCCGTGCGCGGCGGCCCTGGCCGACGAGGAGTCCCGGTGGCGGGCGGGCGAGCTGTGACGGGCCGCGGCCGGCGGCGCCCTACATGTCGGGCAGTCCGTGCCGCTTCCAGATCGCCTTGCCGCAGTAGACGGTGGCGCCGTCGGTCTTCCAGAGCCGGTCGCTGCCGCAGGCGTCGTTCGGCGCACCGTTGGGGAACACCCGCGTGACCTGGACGGTGTACTGGTACTTGGCCGGGATGCCGGCGCCGCACGGGGTGACGGCGTTGGTGTAGACGGAGAGCGTCGAGGAGCCCTGCGCGACGGCGAACATGCACTGGCCGACGGCGTAGTTGCGCCGCAGGCAGAGGTTGGCTTCGGTGGTGTCGCCGTTGGTGTGGAACCACGTCATGTCGTCGGAGGCGCAGGTCGACGACCGCGACACGGACTGCACCCGGTAGTAGGCGTCGGAACCGGAACACCCGGTCACCGTCGGGGTGTCGGGCGTCCAGTTGGCATCGTAGCGGTTGCCCAGGCAGTCGTCGGTGGCGATCCGGCCGAAGGCGAGGTCGTCGGCGCTGGACGGAGTGGGGCTCGGGCGGTAGGTCGTGGGGTCGGGACGGTAGGTGGTCGGATCGGGGCCGTAGGTGGTGGGGGCGGGGCCGTACGTCGTCGGGGCGGCGCTGTAGGTGGTGGCGTCGGAGGTGCTGCTCGTCGGCCCACCGGTCGCCGTGTCCGTCGACGCGTCGTTGTGGTGCTGGACCAGCCAGACGATGGCCAGGAT
>LIQL01000218.1 GCA_001418405.1 Streptomyces diastatochromogenes
CGCGGACGACCAGAAGATGGTCCGGCAGGGCTTCACGGTGCTGCTCGACGCCGAACCGGGCATCGAGGTGGTCGGCCAGGCGGTGGACGGCCACGACGCCGTCGCCAAGACCGCCGAACTCGCCCCCGACGTCGTCCTGATGGACATCCGGATGCCCGGACTCGGCGGCATCGACGCCACCCGCCGGCTCACCGAACCGGCGGACGCCACCGTCAAGATCCTCGTCCTGACCACCTTCGACCTCGACGAATACGTCTACGAGGCGCTGCGTGCCGGTGCCTCCGGCTTCCTGTTGAAGGACGCCTCCGCCGAGGAACTGGCACAGGCGGTGCGGGTGGTGGCGGCCGGCGACGCGCTCCTCGCCCCCAGCATCACCAAGCGCCTGATCGCGGAGTTCTCCCGGATGTCCGGTGCCCCGCGCGCCCCGCTCAGGGACCGGGCGGCGGGGCTGACCGAACGGGAGACCGAGGTGCTGTCGCTGATCGCCCAGGGCCTGTCCAACGCGGAGATCGCCGAGCGCCTGGTGGTGGCCGAGCAGACGGTGAAGACCCATGTGGGCCGCATCCTGGTCAAGTTGGGGCTGCGCGACCGGACCCAGGCCGCCGTCTTCGCCTTCGAGACGGGCCTGGTGCGACCCACCGGATACTGACCCGCCGCCTCCCGATCACTCAACTACACGTATTCATAGGCCACTTGGCGAGAACTGCGGTCAGTGCCGGACCACGACCCCCGGCGCCAGCCGGCCGCAGTTGGAGCCGGTGACGCTGACGCTCACCGCCTCGACGGCCCCGCCCCAGTCCACGCACCGCCCTTTCGCCGCGAGGTAGACCGGACCGGCGTACGCGGTGTATTTCCCACTGTCGAACACGGGGGCGGAACTGTGGTCGGACGGTCCGAGCACGGCGTGGACGAATACCGGCTTTCCGGGGCTGTTCCGGATCGTCACCACACAGTTCTTCCCGGTTTTCGCGCTGTACGTGAGGTAGACCGTGCCTTTTCCGCTGACCGGTACGGAATTCACGACCGAGTAACCGCTGCCGCACGCCCCGTTGTACGCCGCGCTGCGGATCGGCGCGGCCGATGCGGTGGTGGCCAGGCCCATGGTGGCGATACCGGCCAGGGCCAGCACCGTCGAACCGGTCAAGAGAGGAGAACGCTTCATGGAAAACCCCCGTCAGGTGGTGTCCTTCGCGTGGTCGTGCACCGATGGGGTGCTACACCGTGTTGGACACCAGCCGGACGGGGAGGGTTGTACGCGATATTCCGCCAGTGCGCCTGTTCCTTTTCTCCGCCGGTTCAGTCGTCGTCGTCCGCGCCGTAGGCCATCACCTTCAGCCTGCTGAGGGGACCGTTGAACCGGTTGTGGTCACCGACGGTGTGTCCCGAGGACGTGTGCTGCCAGATGCTGTGGAACCGCCAACCGCCCGGCAGCGACCCGACGGAGGAGCCGTATCGGGGGATCCACAGCGGGTTGCTGCCGCCGAACCGGCTGGAGTTGCCGGTGCACCGCTTCCACCAGTTGGTCGAGGTGTAGATCACCGCGTCCCGCCCGGTCTCCTCCCGGTAGGCGCGTACGAAGTCGGCGATCCAACTGACCATGGCGCCGTGGCTCTTGTCGTAGCAGGTCGCGCCGTAGGGGTTGTACTCCATGTCGAGCGCCCCCGGCAGCGTCCGGCCGTCCCGCGACCAGCCCCCGCCGTGGTGCGCGAAGTACCGCGCCTGTGTGGCACCGCTGGAGTGGTCCGGCAGCGCGAAGTGGTACGCCCCGTGGATCATGCCGACGTTGAACGCGCCCCGGTACTGCTGGGTGAAGTACGGGTTCTTGTAGCTGGTGCCCTCGGTGGCCTTGACGTAGGCGAAGCGCACGCCCATGCGCCGCAGCTTCGCCCAGCCGACCTTGCCGTTGTGGCTGGAGACGTCGACGCCGGCCACCGACTTCCGGGGCCAGGCGCCGCGCGGTTCCGAGGTGGCGGCCTGCTCGATGCCCTCGTGCGCGGCGATGGTCGACCCCATCCAGTCCTGCTCGGGGTGGGCGGGGGTCTTGGCGACCTCCGGCGTCGCGAGGGCGGTGCCGGGCAGCGTGAGCGGCAGGGCGAGCACGGTGACGAGTGAGACGAGTGAGCCGGCCGCAAGGGGGACCGTCCGCCGGGCCGGTGCGGATCTGCGCAAGGGCATCGCGTGCCTCCGAAGGACTTCGGTTGAGTCAGTTTCGGCAGCTTTTGAGCAGGGTTCTGCCGATGAAATGACTTATACGCTGAAATGCCAGGTTCCATGGCTGGATGGGCCCGGGGTCCGCCGTCCGGCCGGGCCATCTCACCCGTCCGGCGGCGTTCGCGGCGCCGTCGCACGGCGCCCGTGGCACGAGACGAGCGGGCCCCGGCAGTGCCGGGACCCGCTCTCCGCTCAGCGGCGAACGCGCCATGTCGCCGCTTCGCCAGCTTCTATGGCGACCCTGCCGGGTCGGATGTCTCGTCCGTCATCGACGGTGGCTCAGTACGCCGAGTTGACGTTGTCGATGGAGCCGTAGCGGTGCGCCGCGTAGTTGGCGGCGGCGGTGATGTTGGCCACCGGGTCGGTGAGCTTATCGGCGGTGCCGGCGACGTGGTAGGTGTCGAAGGTGGGCTGGATCACCTGGAGCAGGCCCTTGGAGGGTATGCCGTTCTGGGCGTTGACGTCCCAGCCGTTCACGGCGTTGGGGTTGCCGCTGGACTCCCGCATGATGTTGCGGTGCAGGCCCTCGTAGCTGCCGGGGATGCCCTTGGACTTCATGATGTCCAGGGACTGGCGGATCCAGCCGTCGAGGTTGTCGGTGTACTTCTTCGGCGCGGCCGGGCGGTCGGCGGAGCGGCTGGCGGCCTGCTCGGCGGTGTGGCCCTGCTTCGCGACCGCGGTGACCTTGATGCGGTCCGCGACGGAGGCGGCGACCGGACGCTCGACCTTGGCGCTGTCGGCCTTGGCGGGCATCCCGTTGGCGTTCACCGGCGTGACCGCGGCGGGGGCGTGCGCGGCCGTTGCTACGGCGGTGCTCGGGGCCGCGGTGGCGGCCAGGCCCGTGGTGGCGCCGGCGGCGGCGAGCACGGCCAGGGCGACCTTGTGGGTGCGGGTGATGCGGGCGATCCGGGCAGCGCGGGGCAGGGTGAAACTGGGCATGCGGGGGTGACCTCTTCCAGGTGCGGGTTACGGGGAGGCGGCCATCGTTGGCGCGTTCGAACCGGAGGCTGAGTGCCGCGTTCGCCGTTGGGGCGGGAGGTGCGGCGCGCTCTCGGTGCGACTGGATCCATAGTTAACGGCCGACCCGGCGGGTGGCAATGCCCCCCTGTACTACCGTTCTTCGTGAGATGGCCGGTGATGTCCGGAATGGGTGGTTATCGACCCCGTGTTCATGGGCCGGATCGGCTCCCGCAACGACTAGGCGGGCTCGTACGTGACGTACGTCGCGTGCCGGGCGTCACCTGCCGGGGCCCTCGAAAGCCCCTCCGGAACCCCTTGCGAGTTGCCTGGGTCACACCCCGAATTGGCCATCGCCGCCCCGTACTTCGCGACCCCGGGCGCATCGGGAGCGGGCCGCGCCCCCCGGATCCATCGATGCGGCGGCGCCGCTGGTCCATCCGTAGCAGCGTCGGGGCTGTCGCAGGGCGGCGGCGCCGCGGGTCCCCGAGAGTGGAACCACGCACAACCGCCACTCACCGTAGGGAAGTGCTCATGTTCCGTCGCACCACCGTCGTGCTCAGCGGCCTGCTCGTCGCGGGATTCCTCGCCACCGGGGTCGCCGCCGCGGCCCCCGCCGACCACCACCAGGACCACCGGCACGGCCGTCACGCACGCCACCTCACCCCCAAGGAGCGCGCGGGCCTGCGCTTCGCCGGACACCTCCTGGACGTCCTCTTCGGCGGCCCCTCGCGTCACAGCCACATCTACTGACCTCACGCGCCAACGGCAATGGCCCCGACCGCGAAGTGCGGTCAGGGCCATTGCCGTTGGCGTGGGGGCGCCTCAGGGGCGCGAGGTCCCGGCCGGGTGCTCTGTCACGGAGTCCCGGCGCGGAAAGTCGCCTCAGTAAGCGGAGTTGACGTTGTCGATGGAGCCGTAGCGGTGCGCCGCGTAGTTGGCGGCGGCGGTGATGTTGGCCACCGGGTCGTAGAGGTCGTGCGGCGTGCCCGACACGTGGTACGTGTTGAAGGTGGGCTGGATCACCTGGAGCAGGCCCTTGGAGGGTATGCCGTTGCGGGCGTTGATGTCCCAGTTGTTGATGGCCTTGGGGTTGCCGCTGGACTCCCGCATGATGTTGCGGTGCAGGCCCTCGTAGCTGCCGGGGATGCCCTTGGACTTCATGATGTCCAGGGACTCGCGGATCCAGCCGTCGAGGTTGTTGCCGTACTGCTTCGGCGCGGCGGCCTTGGGGGCGGCCTTCGGCGCCTCCTTGGCGATCTCCGTACGCTCCGCGGAGCGGTTGGCGGCCTGCTGCGCGGCGTGGCCCTGCTTGTCGAGCGCGGTCACCTTCAGGTGGTCCGCCACGGACGCGGTGACCACGTGGTTCTGCTCCGTGGTCGCCTTGTCCTTCGCCGCGACCGGCAGGCCGTTGGCGCTGACCGGCTTCACCACGGCCGACGCGTGCGCGGCGGGCGCCGCGGCGTTGCTCGGCGCCGCGGTCATGGCCAGGGCGGCTGCGCAGCTCGCGGAGGCCACCAGCGCCGCGGAGATCTTGTGCGTGCGGGTGAGGCGGGCGGTTCGGGGCAGGGAGAAGTGGGGCATGGGCATGCGGAGGTGACCTCTTCCAGGGCTTGGTGGCAGGGGGAGATGGCCATCGGTGGCGTCTCGGGGTCCGAGGGTCAGTGCCGCGCTCACCGCTCTGGCGGAGTCCGCAGGCTCTCGGCGTTACGAGAAACATGGTTAGCGCCGGCCCGGGATGGTGGCAATGATGCCGTGTACTACCCATCTTCGTGTGTTCGGGCGAGATGTCCGTATTGCGCCCCGGAATCTGCGGCCCGCGCCGCCCCGGGATCGACTAGCCCCGGTCGTACGTGACGTACGTCGCGTGCCCGGCATCACCGCCCGGGGCCCT
>LIQL01000219.1 GCA_001418405.1 Streptomyces diastatochromogenes
CGGCGGCGTGGTGGGCGGGGTGGCGCCGGCGAACTTGACCGAGAACTTGGTGAAGTCCCAGGCACCCTGCGGGACGCTGCTGCAGGTGCCGGAGGTCCGGCCGTTGTTGTCCGGTGGGGTGCACTGCCGGTCCCGGTTGACGGACCAGTTGGTGAAGCGCGCCATGTGGTGGGAGGTGGCGAAGTCCAGCACGGTCTGGAAGTCCGCCTGGGTGAAGAACTCGCCGGTGTCGCTGCGGCCGTTCATCTGCGAGATGCCCTCGTGGGCGTAGGCGGTGGCCTCGTCCCAGCCGAAGGTGGAGCGCAGGACGGCGTTGAAGTTGGTCAGTGCGGAGGTCTGGGCGGCGGCGCCGGTGAAGCCGCCGTCGAACGGCATGATGGAGAAGTTGTCCGGGACGAAGGACTGGGACTTGGCCTCGTTCAGCATCTGCTTGCCGAACCATCCGGTGCCGTCGGCGGTGCCGGCGGTGGTGACGGAGAGGTAGAGCCCGGGGTTCTTCTGCTGGAGGATCTTGGCTGCGCCGATCTCGTTGTGGATGGCGGCGGTGTTCTCGTACTCCGGCTCCTCCAGGTCGAAGTCCAGGGCCTTCAGGCCGTACTTGTCGATGACCTGTTGGTAGGCGGCGGCGGTGGCCTCGGGCGTGCCGCACGCCTGGCCGAGCTTGGTGCCGTTGTAGCCGCCGATGGACGCGGAGACGTCGCCGCCCTTCGCGCGGATCGCGGAGATCACCCCGGCCACCGCGGTGTCCGACGCCACCGGGTGCAGGCCGTCCCAGGTCGGCGAGCAGCCGCCGCCGTTGGGCGCGAGGACGAAGGCGAGTTGGAACGCCTTGAGTCCGGTGGCGTCCATCACCGCGCCGGCGTCCGGCGGGTCGTTGTCCAGCGGCATGAGGTAGGGCGCGGCCGCGTACCAGTTGCTGCCCAGGGAGGTGGGGGCCGGGGCGGTCGCTGCGACGGCGGGCCGTGCGGGAGCGGGGTGGTTGGTGGCGAGCGCCGTGCCGGCGGCGCCCAGGGCGAGACAGGCCGCCGCGACGGTGGCGGCGAGGGTTCTGACGTGACGAGGTGGCACTTGACCTCCACGAGCCGACGAGAGGGGGGGGTGGTCCAGACCAATCGACCACAGAGTGAACCCTCGTCGTGAGCGCGTCAACACTTTGGACTGGACCAGCGCGAGAGGTGCCGCCCGGGTCGGGCCCGGGCGGCACCTCCGTCGGCGGCCGTGCGCGCGGTGGGCTACGTGAGCTGCGTCACCGCCGTGCTGTGGTGCGCTTCTGACGTCTCACCAAGTGGCTTGCATGGTTTGGCTGTTGGTTCTTCGCGGCGAAGGTCGTCCGAGCGGTGTGCGCGCGGGCGGTTAGGGTGCGTGCCGTGTCCTTCGTGTCCTCTGTGTCCTCTGTGTCTCCGATGTTTCGCATGCCCGTACCGGTCCGCCGCGCCACCGGCGCCCTCGCGCTGGCCGTGCTGCCGCTCGCGGGCTGCGCCCCGGCCGGCCCGTCGACCGGTGCCGACCGCCCGTCCCCGACGGCGACCGTCCGGCACGACGTCCGGCTGCCGGCCGCCAACGCCGTCTTCGACTACCAGATCGGCGGACCGTACCGCCCGGCCGACGACGTCACGGTGGTCTCCCGCGATCGCACCGCACCGCCCGCCGGCGCCGGCCGCTACACCGTCTGCTACGTCAACGCCTTCCAGGCACAGCCAGGCGCCGACGCCCGACGGTGGTGGCAGCGGCACCACCCCGACCTCCTCCTGCGCGACCGAGACGGCGCACTGGTCGTCGACGAGGACTGGGACGAACCACTGCTCGACGTCTCCACGCCCGCCAAGCGCACCGCCCTGATGGACGTCGTGGGTCCCTGGATCGACGGGTGTGCCAAGGCCGGCTTCGATGCCGTCGAACCCGACAACCTCGACTCCTACGAACGCTCCGACGACCTGCTCACCAAGGACGACGCCCGGGCCTTCGCCGCCCTGCTGACCCGCCGGGCGCACGACCGCGGACTGGCCGCCGCCCAGAAGAACACCAGCGACCTGCTCCCCGAACGCCGCCGCACCGGCTTCGACTTCGCCGTCACCGAGGAGTGCGCCCGCTACCGGGAGTGCACGGACTACGCGGAGGTCTACGACGACCGGGTCTTCGACGTCGAGTACCGGCGCGCGGACTTCGACACCGCCTGCCGCACCGTGGGCGACCGGCTCTCCGTCACCCTGCGCGACCGGGACGTCAGCCGCCCCGGAGAGGACGGCTACGTGCGTCGGGCCTGCTGACCCGACCCGCCCGACCGACCCGCGCGCCGTCGCCCGCGCCGAGCACACCGACCCGCGCGACGATCACCTAGACTCGCGAAAATGGCCAAGTACTTCGACGTCCATCCGGAAAACCCCCAGCGCCGCACCATCAGCACGGTCGCCGACGCGGTCCGCTCCGGTGCGCTCATCGCCTACCCGACCGACTCCTGCTTCGCCCTCGGATGCCAGCTCGGCAGCCGGGACGGCATCGACCGCATCCGGTCGATCCGCAACCTCGACGACCGCCACCACTTCACCCTGGTCTGCCAGAACTTCGCGCAGCTCGGGCAGTTCGTGCAGATCGACAACGACGTCTTCCGCGCGATCAAGGCGGCCACCCCCGGCAGCTACACCTTCATCCTCCCCGCGACGAAGGAGGTCCCGCGCCAGCTGCTGCACCCGAAGAAGAAGACCGTCGGCGTCCGGATCCCGGACCACACCGTCGCCCAGGCACTCCTCGCCGAACTGTCCGAACCGCTGCTCTCCAGCACCCTGCTCCTGCCCGACGAGGAGGAGCCGCTGACCCAGGGGTGGGAGATCAAGGAACGCCTCGACCACGTCGTCGACGCGGTGGTCGACTCCGGTGACTGCGGCACCGAACCCACCACGGTCATCGACTTCTCGGGCGGCGACGTCGAGATCGTGCGACGCGGCGCCGGCGACCCGTCCCGCTTCGAGTGACGGGCGGCCGAGCGATGACCACGACCCGGACCCGGACCCGGGCGATGGCGGTGCTCGCCGCGGCACTGGTCCTCCAGGCAGGCGCGGCCGGAGCGGCGCAGGCCCGGCCGCTGCCGGCGGCGCACGCCCCCGCCGCGTCCGAGGCCGCCTCCTCCCGGGCCGCCGCCCTCAGGATCACCGAGGGGCAGGTCGGTGAGGTCGGGCCCGGCGGCACGCTCCTCTATCCCGCGGTGACGAGTTGTCTGACGGTCACCGTCCGCCTGGCGGACGGCGGGTTGGTCGGCGCGCACGCCAGTCTGTTCCAGGTGCCCGGGGAGTACCGGTCGGACCGGATCCTCGCCGCGCTCCGGGACCAGGTCGGCACGCGGGCGGTCCGCGCCGTGGAGGTGCGCGGCGCGGTCGGTGCCTGGCACCCCGGCTACTTCACCACGGCGATCGAGAGCTATCCCGAGGGCGCCGAGGTGCCGGTGCCCACCCGACCCGACCCCGACGGCCTGGCCCGCGCGGTGGCGGACGGGCTCGGCCAACCGCGCGACGAGGTCACCGTCCACGACCTCCCGGACGGGGACCAGACGGTGAAGTGAACCACCGCGTCGGACACTTCTTGAAGGCGGCAGGGATCCGTCGGTGACCCGGCCCGGCGCCGCATAGGGGCATCAACTCCCCTTATGCGGACGTACGTTGCTGGCATCTCGCGGTCACCGCGCGGAACTCCGGTCCCCCCTCTTGACGCACCCTTCACGAAGCTGAAGCATGCGACGGCGGGAGCACGCTCCCCACCCCCCACGTCTTCACTTCCTGAAACAGGAGGGTCGCCCATGACCCCTGCCTCCAAGGAATCCCCCACCCCCGAAAGGCCCGCCGTCGGCCGCCGGGCCGTCCTCGGCGCCGCCGCCGCCGCGGCCGCTGCCGCCCCCGCCCTGCTCGGCCGTTCCGCAGCCGCCGCCGCTCCGGCGCGCAAGGGCCCGCGCGCCCTGCCCGGCGGCGGTGACCTCGGCCCCAACGTCCTGGTCTTCGACCCGTCCACGCCAGGCATCCAGGCAAAGCTCGACGAGGTGTTCAACAAGCAGGAGAAAGCCCAGTTCGACACCGGACGGTACGCCCTGCTGTTCACACCGGGCACCTACCACGGCCTCAACGCCCAACTCGGCTTCTACACCTCCATAGCCGGCCTGGGACTCTCCCCCGACGACACCACCATCAACGGCGACGTCACCGTGGACGCCGGCTGGTTCAACGGCAACGCCACCCAGAACTTCTGGCGCTCCGCCGAGAACCTCGCCCTGGTCCCGGTCAACGGCACCAACCGCTGGGCCGTCGCCCAGGCCGCGCCGTTCCGCCGGATGCACGTCCGCGGCGGACTCAACCTGGCACCCGCCGGCGACGGTTGGGCCAGCGGCGGCTACCTCGCCGACAGCCGCATCGACGGGACCGTGGAGCCGCGCTCCCAACAGCAGTGGTACAGCCGCGACAGCGCCGTCGGCGGCTGGTCCAACGGGGTCTGGAACATGGTCTTCTCGGGCGTCGAGGGCGCCCCGGCCCAGACCTTCCCGAACCCGCCCTACACCGTGCTGGACACCACCCCGCTCTCCCGCGAGAAGCCGTTCCTCTACCTCGACGGCGACGCCTACCGGGTCTTCCTGCCCGAGCTGCGGACCAACGCCCGCGGCGTCACCTGGGGCAACGGCACCCCGCGCGGCACCTCCCTGCCGCTGTCGCAGTTCTACGTCGCCAAGCCCGGGGACTCCGCTGCCACCCTCAACCAAGCCCTCACCCAAGGGCTCCACCTCTTGCTCACGCCCGGCATCTACCACCTCGACGAGCCGATCAACGTGACCGCGGCCAACACCGTCGTACTGGGCCTCGGCTACGCCACGCTGATCCCCGACAACGGTGTCACCGCCCTGAAGACCGCGGACGTCGACGGCATCCGCCTGGCCGGCTTCCTCATCGACGCCGGACCGGTCAACTCCCGCACGCTGCTCGAAATCGGGCCGGACGGCGCCGCGGCGGACCACGCCGGCAACCCGACCACCGTCCAGGACGTGTTCCTGCGCATCGGCGGCGCGGGCCCCGGCAAGGCCACCACCAGCATCGTCGTCAACAGCCGGCACACCCTCGTCGACCACACCTGGGTCTGGCGCGCCGACCACGGCGACGGCGTCGGCTGGGACACCAACCGCGCCGACTACGGCATCCGCGTCAACGGCGACGACGTCCTGGCCACCGGCCTGTTCGTGGAGCACTTCAACAAGTACGACGTGCAGTGGTACGGCCAGCGAGGCCGCACCGTCTTCCTCCAGAACGAGAAGGCGTACGACGCCCCCAACCAGGCCGCCGTCCAGGACGGCGACGTCAAGGGCTACGCCGCCTACAAGGTCGCCGACTCGGTCACCAGCCATGAGGCGTGGGGGCTCGGCAGCTACTGCTTCTACAACGTCGATCCCGGCATCGTCCAACACCACGGCTTCGCCGCCCCGAACGCACCGGGGGTCACGTTCCACGACCTGCTGGTGGTGTCGCTCGGCGGCAAGGGCCAGTTCGAGCGCGTCATCAACGACACCGGCGCCCCGACCTCGGGCAGCTCGACCGTGCCGTCGACCGTGGTGGCGTACCCCTGACGGACGTCGGGCGGGCCGCGCTGGTCGCGGCCCGCCCCACGCGGCTCACCCCACCTGGTAGGTGAAGTCGTACGGGAACGACGGCTCGCCGGGCCGGTAGACGTAGCCGCCCGACCCGGTCAGCCCGGCCAGTTCCCCGGTGCCCGATCCGGGCACGACGTCGAACGTGCAGCGCACCGTGCCGTCCGGGTCGAACGAGCCGCGCTCCTCCAGGACGAAGGTGCCCGCCCGCCCGTCCAGCCGACCGGTCAGGAGTTCAAGTCCGGTGAACGCGCCGGTCTTCTCCGAGGTGTAGACCAGGCTGTACTCGCAGGTCGTGTCGGGGGCCTCGATGCCGCCGGAGAAGGAGTTGGTGACGGAGGCGTGGGCGAGCCGCGGGCCCGCCCCCTCGCCACCGACGGGGCGCTCCTCCCAGTTGGCGAAGGTGATGCGGCCGGTGGTCTGCGCGGGCATGGGGTGTCCTTCCGATCTGCCGCACGGCGGGTGCGGAGGCGATGTGCGACCAGTCTGTCGGCCGTACCTGACACCTCCTGTCAGGTACGCGGGACAATCGGGCCATGCGCGCCGACCGGCTCCTCGCCCTGCTCCTGCTGCTCCAGAACCGCGGGCGGATGACCGCTCCCGAACTCGCCGCGGAACTGGAGGTGTCGGTCCGCACGGTCTACCGGGACGTCGAGGCACTCGGCGCGTCCGGCGTCCCGGTCCGCGCCGACCGCGGGCCGGACGGCGGCTACCGCCTGATGTCCGGCTACCGCACCCGACTGACCGGGCTCACCGACGACGAGGCCGGTGCGCTCTTCCTCGCCGGGGTGCCCGGCCCAGCGCGGGACCTGGGGCTGGGTGCGGTGCTGGCGACGGCTCAACTGAAGGTCCAGGCCGCGCTCCCGGCGGAGCTCGCCGAGCGCACCCGGCTGATCCAGGACCGCTTCCACCTGGACGCCCCGGCCTGGTTCCGGGACCCCGATCCGGTCGCCCACCTGGCGCCGCTCGCCCGGGCCGTGTGGGAACAGCGGGTGGTGCGCACCCACTACCGGCGCTGGCGCGGCGAGGTCCACCGGGAGTTGCGCCCGCTCGGGATCGTCCTCAAGGGCGGCATCTGGTACCTGGCGGCCCTCGTCGACGAGGCGGTGCGGACGTACCGGATCGCGCGGTTCCTGGCCGTCGACCTCACGGACGAGGTGTTCGTGCGTCCGACCGGCTTCGACCTGGCCGCCTATTGGGCGGAGTCGTCCCGCCGCCTGGAGGCGGAGCTGCACCGGGACACCGCGCACCTGCGCATCTCCCCGCGGGCGCACCGGCTGCTGCCGATGTTCTACGGGGCGGCCGGCCGGCGGGCGTTGGCCGAGGCCGGCGAACCGGACGCGGAGGGGTGGACGGAGGTGCGCCTGTCGGTCGAGGGGCCCGCCGTGGCCGTCGGCGACCTGCTCCGACTGGGGGCCGAGGCGGAGGTCCTCGGCCCGCCCGAGCTGCGCCGGGCGGTCGCCGCGGCGGTGGCCGCCTTGGCCGGCCGCTACGGTACGACGGCCGACCCCTCGACGTGACCGCGTCCGTGCACGGTGGCCCGGGCGGCGGCGTACGCGGCGCGGATCTGCCGGCCCGGCCCGGGGTCCGCGGGTGCGGGCACCTCGCGGGCCACGGGGCGCGGCCAGGGCGGCGGTTCGGGGGTCCCGGCCAGCGCCCAGGCCGCCTGGCGGGCGGCGCCCAGCGCCACGTACTCCTCGGGTTCGGGCACGGCGACCGGGACGCCGAAGACCTCCGCGGCGATCTCGCCGACCACCGGCGCCCGGGACGCCCCGCCGATGACGAGCACCCGGCGGGCCTCGACGTGCTGTGCGCGCAGCCGGTCCAGGGCGTCGGCCATGTTGCACAGCATGCCCTCGACGGCCGCGCGGGCGAAGTGCGCCGGGGACATGGTGTCGTGGCGCAGCCCCAGCAGACTGCCGGCCGCCTCCGGGAGGTTGGGGGTGCGTTCGCCCCCGAGGTAGGGCAGGAGCACCAGCCCGCCGGCGCCCGGGGCGGCGGTCCGCGCCAGCCGGTCGAGGTCGTCGAGGGCGATGCCGAGCAGGCGGGCGGTGGACGTCAGGACCCGGGCTGCGTTGAGGGTGCACACCAGGGGCAGGAAGCGGCCGGTGGCGTCGGCGAAGCCGGCCACGGCGCCGCTGGGGTCGGCGGCGGGGTGCGCGGCGCGGGCGAAGACGGTGCCGCTGGTGCCCAGGGAGACCACCACGTCGCCCGGTCCGATGCCGAGCCCCAGGGCCGCGCCCATGTTGTCGCCGGTGCCCGCCGCGACCAGGGCGCCCTGCGGCGTGCGCCCGGCCGGCTCGAACGGGTCCAGGACGCGGGGTAGTTGGGGTTCGCGTCCGCCGAAGGCGCGGGTCAACAAATCGTGGCGGTACTGGCCGTGCGCCGGTGACCAGTAGCCGGTGCCCGAGGCGTCGCCGCGGTCGGTGACCGGTGTGGCGCGCCCGGGCCCGCCGCACAGCTGCCAGGTCAGCCAGTCGTGCGGCAGCAGCACCCGTGCCGTGCGGTCCGCGTGCGCCGGCTCGTGCTCCGCCAGCCAGCGCAGCTTGGCCACGGTGAGGGCCGCGACCGGTACCGTGCCGACCGCCTCGGCCCACTCCTGCGGGCCGCCGAGCTCGTCGACGAGGTCCGCGGCGGCCCGGGCGGAGCGGGTGTCGTTCCACAACAGGGCGTCGCGCACCGGCCGTCCGGCCGCGTCCAGGGCCACCAGGCCGTGCTGCTGCCCGGCCACGGCGAGGGCGTCCACGCGGTCCAGCAGCCCGTCGCCGGCCTCGCGCAGGGCGCGCCACCAGGCCGCGGGCGCGATCTCGGTGCCCTCGGGGTGGGGGGCGCGGCCCCGGTGCAGGACCTCCCCGGTATCGGCGTCGCAGACGACGACCTTGCAGGACTGGGTGGAGGAGTCCACCCCGGCAACGGTGGGCATGGCGGTGTCGCTTCCGTGCAACGGGAGGGTATGGAACGGGAGTTCAGCGCTGCGGATGCAGTTGGATCTTGCGGCCGGAGCCCTCCCGGAACGTCCGCAGCGCGGCGTCGAAGTCGTCCAGGGGGTAGCGGTGGGTGATCATCGTGTCGGCGTCGACGACGCCCTTCGCCATCAGGTCCACGGCGCGGCCGAAGCTGTGCAGGACGGCCATCGACCCGACGATGGTGATCTCGTCGTTGTAGACCCGGAACGGCGAGAAGGCGGCGGTGGCGGCGGACGGCGCCACGCCGAACTGCTGGAAGGTGCCGCCGCGGCGGACCCGCCCGAGACCGTCCTCGATGACGGGGATCGCACCGGTGCAGTCGATGACGGTCTCCCAGCCCTGCGGCCGGTCCAACTCCTCGGCGCTGACCGCGGTGGCGTCGGCGCCGAGCCGTTCGGCGACCCGCAGTCGGTCGGTGTTGATGTCGACGACGGAGAGGGAGGCGGCCCCGGCGGTCCGGGCGAGTTGGAGCATCAGCAGGCCCATGGTGCCGGCGCCGTAGATGAGGTAGTGGTCGCCGAGCCGGCGCGGCAGGACGTCGAAGCCGTGCACCGCGCACGACAACGGCTCGATCAGCGCGCCCTGGGTGAACTCGACGTTCTCCGGCAGCCGGTAGCAGTTGGCGGCCGGCACCTTGACGTACTCGGCCATCGCGCCGTCCACGGTGTCCCCGATCGCGCCCCAGTTCTCGCACAGGTTGCCGTGGCCGTTGGCGCAGTAGTGGCAGGCCCCGCAGAACAGGGACGGGTCGACCGCGACCCGTTCCCCGGTGCGCAGCCCGGTCACGCCGGCCCCCAGCGCGACGACCTCGCCGGTGAACTCGTGGCCCGGCACGATCGGGTACGGGGTGGGGGCGAACTCCCCCTGGACGATGTGCACGTCGGTCCCGCAGATGCCCACCGCGGCCGGCGCGACGACGACCTCGCCGGGGCCCGGGACGGGATCGGTGACGGTGGTGACCTCGTACTGCCCGGGGGTGTGGATGACGACGGCGCGCATGGCGGGGCCTTTCTCGGGGAACGGAGGCGGAGGTTCCGGAGGCGGGGTGCGGCTCAGGTGCCGGGGTCCACGGTGCGTACCTCGACGCCGAGGTCCCGCACGGCCCGGACCTCGGATTCCGGCGTCGCGGCGTCGGTGACCATCAGGTCGTAGCCGCCGACGTCGCCGTACGGATGGGTCGCGGTGCGGCCGAACTTGCTGTGGTCGACGACGAGGACGGCCCGGTCGGCGGCCCGGAGGTAGGCGTGCTTGGACTCCGCGTAGGCGTGCACCGGGTGGAACAGCCGGCCTTCGCGGACCGAGGTCGCGGTGACGAAGGCGAGGTCGGCGCGGAGGTCCTGGAGCTGGCGCCGGGCCTGCGGGCCGGCGCAGGACTCGAAGTCCTCGTAGTAGCGGTCGCCGAGCACCGTCACCTCGACCGCGGAGCCGGCCAGGAGGGCGGTGACCCGCAGCGAATTGGTGATGACGCGGAGCCCGTCGACGGCGGCGAGCCGGCGGGCCAGGGGGAAGAGCGTGGAGCCGCAGTCGATCAGCACCGTGTCGCCGGGCGCGACCTCGCCCACCAGCGCCTCGGCGAACGCGGTCTTCACGTCGGCGTGGGCGTGCTCGCGGAAGCGCAGCGCGCTCTCCATGGTGACGTCGGGGAACGCCGTCGCCACGCCGCGGCCCTTGCGCAGCAGTTGCCGCTGGTGGAGGTTGTCCAGGTCGCGGTGCATGGTCATCAGGCTTACCCGCATCCGCTCGGCGAGTGCGGCGATGCGGATCTCGCCGTCCTGCGCGACCAGGCGCAGCACCGCCTGTCGGCGCTCCTCCACCTCGGCCTCGGAGCCACGGCTCGGTCGCATCGAGGGTCCCCCTCCGTCCCTTCGTCGTCCCGGCCGCCACGTCCCGGCGGCTGCCGCGAAGTCACCCTAGAACATCACACACTTTGTGTGAAGTAGCGTGGCGGACGTCATGCGGGACGGGTGGGGGGTCGCGCTGCGCCCCGCGCCGAGCCGGATGCTCGACCGTCCGTCCGTAAAATTTTGATGCTCCAACGCCTCCACCAACACCGCTGTTCTATGCACTATTTGGCATGTATATCCGCTACATCAGGATCAATCGCCCACTCCGCGCCGCCTCGCGCCGCGAACGCCCGTGAAACATGAGGCGGTTGTTCTTTGGAGTGATCCGGGTCACTTGACGCCGCCCGGGTCCCGGCATTCACTTCTGCCGCGGTCGAAGGCCCATTCGACGGCTTGCCACTGGGGAACAACCCTTCCCCTCGATGGAGGTACGGATGAAGTTCGTTCGTCTCGTCAAGCGGATGCGCAGCGACAAGAGCCTCAAGGCGTACGCGTGGTACGGCTGGATCTGATCGGCCCACGCCCGTAGAGGACGGTGGCGGGTCGGGCGTGACGGCCCGCCGCCGGCCGTGTTCCCGGAGGTTCCCGATGCTCCAGCGATCGACCGCCAGCCGTGGTGGCCGGCAGGTGCGCTTCGCGCCCAGGATCGACGCATTGCTCCGCCAGCACACCGGCCAGGACCTGTTCCGACTGGAGCCCACCACGGTCGG
The DNA here is from genome assembly GCA_001418405.1 of Streptomyces diastatochromogenes. Classification (GTDB taxonomy): domain Bacteria; phylum Actinomycetota; class Actinomycetes; order Streptomycetales; family Streptomycetaceae; genus Streptomyces; species Streptomyces albulus_C. Next base: position 11,132 of record LIQL01000219.1, read on the forward strand.
CGTCGGGGGCGCCGACCTGATGGACGCCCTGCTCCGCAGCCGGCCGGCCAACGCCGAGGAGCGCCCGACCTTCAAGCCGGTCCTCGGCCGCCACGTCAGCCGGGCCGACGCCGCCACCTACATGCAGGCCGTCGCGGCGGACGTGCGGAAGGCGCTGCAACGCCCCTTGGAGGCGCCGGTCGATCTGACCGGCCCGTGGCCGCAGGTTCCGCACGCCTACCTCCGGGACCTCGTCTTCGGACGGGAACTCCTGCGCTTCCGGGTCCTGGTCGACCGCAGGCTGGAGCTCACCCCGAAACTGACCTGGTCCGCCGTCACGTCGGGCGCCGCCCTGCTGCGCCGCCCCGACAGCACGGAACCCCTCTCGAAGCTCGCCGCCCTCGTCCTCGGCGCCACCGGTTTCCCCGACCGCCGCTACGCCATGTACCTCTACCGACGGGTGGCGGCACCCATCTGCTTCACCGTTGCCGCACTGGTCACCAACGCGGTCTGGCTGGGGGCACCGTTCGACGATTCCGTGCCGAACCGGCACCTGCTCGCCGAGGCGCTCCGACTCTTGCCGCCGTCCTGGAACATCCTCCGGGTGGCCTCACCGGAATTCACCGTGCTGGACGCCCGGATCGGCCCGGCGGACGACGTCCTGCTGCTGCCCCTCCTGAGTCACCGAGATCCCGCGTTGTGGGAGGAGCCGGACGCCTTCCGCCCCGAGCGGTGGGCGGACCTGGACCCGGACGATCACCCCGGCTATCTGCCGTTCGGGCACGCCAACGAACGCTGCTGGGGCCGTCACATGGTGCTGCCGCTCGCCGAACGCCTCCTCGACCTGGTGCGCCGGGACGGGCTCACGGTGCGCCCGGCCCAGACCGTCGGCCGGGTCGAACTCGACGGCCTGATGGAAGTGGCGGAGGTCCGGGTGATGCGCGGCTGACGCGGGCGGGGCCGATGCCCGGGTGGCGGGCGGAGCGGCGGCGCGACCGACCGATGATTCATTGACGATACGTCATGAGGTAGTCAAGGCATCGGAGTTGTCCTCGGCGTAAGTGGTGAAGGAACGGGGTGGCCGGCCGGTGAGGCGTGCGACGGCGTCGGTGGTCCGGTCCTCGGCGCCGTCGGCGATCCGGCGGTCCACGTCGGCCAGGACCGTCGCGAACTCCGGCGGCATCACCCGCGCGTGCCGAGCCCGCATCTCCTCGACGGACACCGACCGGTGGCGCACGGGTCGGCCGGTGACCTCGGTCAGGACGGCGGCGACGGCGTCGTAGGAGAGGGCCTGCGGGCCGGTGAGGATCCAGTCGGTGTTGGGAGGCGTGGGGGCGGTGAGGGCATGCGCGGCCACCGCGGCGATGTCCTCGGCGTCGATGAACGCCGCACCGCACCACTGCGCCGGGCCGTCGCCGAGGGACCCGCGCCCCTGGGCCCCGACACCCCGCCCCACCAGCGCGTCCCCGCAGTGCTCGACGCCCTCGCCCGCTTCAAGCTCGACAACCAGAGCCTCTACCTCGTCCTGGAGGAGGCCGGCGCGTCGAGCCCGTACGAGAGCCCCTCCTACGCCTGGTGGCACACGACACTGCGCGACAGCCTGGCGCAGTGCACCGACGCCGAGCGCGCCGGCTTCCTCGCCCACGCCCTGCTGGCCGCCGTCCGCGCCGACCTCATCGCCCACCTGGTCACCGTCGAGCGGCTCTCGGTCGAGGAGATCCGCACCCGGCTCGCCGCCCACGTCCACTCCGTACTGCCGGCCGACGCGCGACGCTGAGCCGCCCGGACCCGGAGCGACGTCCGCCGGCGCCGAGTCCGCACCGCACCGGCGGCGTGGCGCGGCCGAACGGCTCCCCGGAGCCGATGTGATGGCGGTGGAAGCAGTACGAGAACGAGACGGCAGGCGGTGGCGGCAGCATGAACGACCGGGAGACGGCTCCGGAGGAACACCGCGGACGGGCCTGCCTGGTCACCGGCGCCACCGGATACATCGGCGGCCGCCTGGTCCCCGAACTCCTGGCCGCCGGGCACACCGTCCGCTGCCTGGCGCGCTCACCGGACCGGCTGCGGGACCACCCCTGGGCGGGCGACGTCGAAGCGGTCCGCGGCGACGTCACCGACGCCGCCTCGGTGGGCGCCGCGATGCACGGCATCGACGTCGCCTACTACCTGGTGCACGCCCTCGGCACCGGCAAGGGCTTCGAGGAGACCGACCGCCGGGCCGCCCGGATCTTCGGGGAACAGGCCCGCGCCGCCGGCGTCCGACGCATCGTCTACCTGGGCGGACTCACCCCCTCCGGCGTCCCCGAGGACGAACTCTCGCCGCACCTGAGGTCGCGCGCCGAAGTGGGCCGGGTGCTCATGGACTCAGGCGTGCCGACCGCGGTGCTGCGCGCCGCCGTCATCATCGGCTCCGGCTCCGCCTCCTTCGAAATGTTGCGCTACCTCACCGAACGGCTGCCGGTCATGGTCACCCCGAGCTGGGTCCACACCCGGACCCAGCCGATCGCCGTCCGCGACGTGCTGCGGATCCTCGTCGGCTGCGCCGGACTGCCGACGGACGTCAACCGCACGTTCGACATCGGCGGCCCGGAGGTCCTCTCCTACCGCGAGATGATGCGCCGCTACGCGCTCATCGCGGAGCTGCCGCGCCGGCTCATCCTGCCCGTCCCGGTGCTCACCCCGAGGCTCTCCAGCCACTGGGTCGGCCTGGTCACCCCCGTACCCTCGAAGATCGCCCGGCCGCTCACCGAGTCGCTCCGCAACGAAGTCGTCTGCCGCGAACACGACATCACCCGCTACGTGCCCGACCCGCCGGGCCACCCCTTCGGCTTCGACACCGCGGTGTCCCTGGCGCTGCAACGCATCCGCGAGGCCCAGGTCACCACCCGCTGGTCCTCCGCCTCGGTGCCCGGCGCCCCCAGCGACCCCCTGCCCACCGACCCGGACTGGGCCGGCGGCAGCCTCTACAGCGACTGCCGCGAACTCGACGTGGACGCACCCTGCGACGCGCTCTGGCGCGTCATCGAAGGCGTCGGCGGCGTGCACGGCTGGTACTCCTTCCCGCTCGCCTGGGTCATCCGCGGCTGGCTGGACCGGCTGGTCGGCGGCGTCGGACTGCGCCGCGGCCGGCGCGACGCCAGCCGGCTCCGGGTCGGCGACTCGCTGGACTTCTGGCGGGTGGAGGAGATCGAACCCGGCCGGCTGCTCCGGCTCCGCGCCGAAATGCGACTGCCGGGCCTGGCCTGGCTGGAGATGTCCTGCCGGGCCACCGGCGACGGACGGTCGCACTACCGGCAGCGCGCCGTCTTCCACCCGCACGGACTGCTGGGCCACGCGTACTGGTGGAGCGTGTCACCCTTCCACGCAGTGGTGTTCGGCGGGATGGCGCGCAACATCGCCCGCGCCGCCGCGGACACCGCCCCGACTGACCAGTCCGACCAGTCCGACAAGGGAGTCGCCCCGTGACCGTCGCCGTCGTCCTGTACACCTCCGATCTGCGGCTGCACGACCATCCGCCGCTGCGCGCGGCGCTGCGCTCCGCCGACGCGGTGGTGCCGCTGTTCGTCCACGACGACGCCCTCGCCGCGACCGGATTCGCCACCCCCAATCGCCGGGCCTTCCTCGCCGACTGCCTCACCCAACTCGACGCCGGCCTGCGCGAACGCGGCGGCCGCCTGGTGATCCGGACCGGCGACGTGGTCGAAGAGGTGTGCCGGGTGGCCACGGAGGCGGACGCCACCGAGGTGCACCTGGCGGCCGGGGTCAGCGGCTACGCCACCCGCCGCGAGGAGAAGCTGCGCCACGCGCTGGAAGCCGCACGGCGCCGGCTGTGCGTCCACGACGCGGTGATCACCGCGGTCCCGCCGGGCGCGGTCGCCCCGGCCGCCAAGGACCACTTCGCGGTCTTCACCCCCTACTTCCGGCACTGGTCCCAACAGCACCTGCGCGATCCGCTGGCCGCGCCCCGCAAGGTGCCGGTGCCCGACCACCTCGACTCGGCGGACCTGCCGTCGACCGAGGACCGGTCCGGGGTCTCCGAGGGGCTGGCCGAGGGCGGCGAAACGGTGGGCCGCAAGCGGCTGACGGCCTGGCTGCGCAGCGGCGCCGCGGAGTACGCCGACCGCCACGACGACCTGGCCGGCGACGCCACCTCACGGCTCTCCCCGCACCTGCACTTCGGCACCCTCTCACCCGTCGAGCTGGTGCAGCGGGCCCGCAGCCAGGGGGGCGCCGGCGCCGACGCGTTCGTCCGCCAGCTCGCCTGGCGGGACTTCCACCACCAGGTCCTCGCCGCCCGGCCCGCCGCGTCCACCGCCGACTACCGCACCCGGCACGACCACTGGCGCAGCGAGGAAGCGGCGGCCGAGGAGATCGCCGCCTGGAAGGCCGGCCGCACCGGCTACCCGGTGATCGACGCGGCCATGCGCCAGCTGAGCCACGAGGGCTGGATGCACAACCGCGGCCGCCTGCTCACCGCCTGCTTCCTCACCAAGACGCTGTACGTGGACTGGCGGGTGGGCGCCCGGCACTTCCTGGACCTGCTGGTCGACGGCGACGTCGCCAACAACCAGCTCAACTGGCAGTGGGTGGCAGGAACCGGCACCGACACCCGCCCCAACCGCGTCCTCAACCCGCTGCTCCAGGCCAAGCGGTACGACCCCGACGGGGCCTACGTCCGCCGCTGGGTGCCGGAACTCGCCGGGCTCGCCGCCCCGGCGGTCCACCAGCCGTGGCGGCTGCGGGCCGAAGAACGCGCCGGCTACGACTATCCCGAGCCCGTGGTCCAACTCGACGACGCACTGGCGCGGTTCAAGCGCGCCCGGGGCCGCGACTGACCGGCCCGCGGCGCCCGACGGCCCGTCCCGCGGGGGTCAGGACTGGCCGACCAGTCCCGTCCGCAGTCGCCCGAGGATCCGTGCGAGCAACCGGGAGACGTGCATCTGCGACACCCCGAGCTCCTCGCCGATCTCCGACTGGGTCTTCTCGTGGACGAACCGCAGGGTCAGGATCCTGCGGTCCCGCCGGTCCAGCTTCTGGACCAGGGGCGTCAGGGCGTGCAGGTCCTCGGCGAGCTGGAGCCGCGGGTCCTCGTCGCCGAGGGCGTCGGCGAGGGTGCGGGCCGAATCGTCGTCCGCCGGGTCGGTGGGCTGGTCCAGTGATCCGGCGGTGTAGCCGTTGCCGGCGATCAACCCGTCGATCACCTGGTCTTCGCCGATCCCGAGGTGCTGGGCGAGCTCGGCGACGGTGGGGTCCCGGTCCAGGCGGGCGAACAGGCGCTCCTTCGCCTGGGCGAGCTCGATCCGCAGTTCCTGGAGCCGGCGCGGCACGTGCACCGCCCAGGTGGCGTCGCGGAAGAACCGCTTGATCTCGCCCATGATGTAGGGCACCGCGAAGGTCGTGAACTCGACCTCGCGGGAGAGGTCGAAACGGTCGATCGCCTTGATCAGCCCGATGGTGCCGACCTGGACGATGTCCTCCATCTCGCTCGGGTCGCCACCGCGGTTGCGGAACCGGGCCGCGACATAGCGGACCAGGGAGAGGTTCATCTCCACGAGCGTGTTGCGCACGTACTGGTACGCGTGGGTGCCCTCCTCCAGTTCCGCGAGCCGCTCGAAGAACGGTCGGGACAGCGCCTTGGCGCTCTTGGGCGCGACCTTGGAGGCGTCCGCTACATACGGCAGCCCGCCCGTTCCGGAGCTCACGGTCCGGTGCTCCGGGCCCTGGACGTGGCCGTGCCGGATTCCCGTGTGCGTGCTGACTGCCGTCGTCATGGCTGCCCTCCCATAATTTGGATCATGGTCCGGTAAGCGGCGTCTGCCCTTCGTTCGCGGAACGAAACACCGTCCCCTCCTTTTTTGCCACGCGGGACCTTGACGCCCGGTCGAACGGCGTGGTGCGGCGGCGCGGCGGGCCTCCACCGGCCCAAGCGCGTCCCCCGAACGGCGGGGTGCGGGGGACGGGAGCGCCGGGCGGGCAACGGGCAACGGGCGGCGGACGGCGGAAGGACGGTGGGGGCCGGCGTCACCGGAGGCCGTGACCGGCTGTCAGCCGGATGCGTCGATCCGCCGGTCGAGCTGCTCCAGGACGTGCGGCCAGGCTTCCCGGTGCCGGTCGCGCGCCGCCTCGTCGGCGAATCCGGCGTGGGTCAGCCGCAGCCGCGTCCCGGTGCCCTCGGCGGCGCATTCGACCGTGACCACGGTCTCCGCGCCCTCGGTGCCACCCGCACCGGTGACCCACGTCAGCTGGATCAGCCGGTCCGGTTCGAGACGCAGGAAACGGCCGTAGTGCGGGTGACGGGCTCCCTCGTGCTCCGTCTCGAAGAAGAACGCGGTGTTCGGCCGGCCCTGCATGAGCACCGACCCGGGGGCCGCGAACCATCGGTCGACCTGCTCGGTCCAGGCCCGGTACAGCGCGGCGGGCGGCGCGCCCATGAGGCGCTCGACGGAGAGCTCGTGCGGCCGGGAGGAGAGGTCGGGGACGCGGATCGCTTCGTTGTTGGACATGGGAGGAACTTAACTCAAGGGGGCAAAAGGGGTGGCGTTGNNCAACGCCACCCCTTTTGCCCCGCGCGGCCCGCCCGCTCTCCCTACTTGTCCTTTTCGTTCCGCTGCTTCCGGTAGAGCGCGATGGCCTGATCCGGCGGGTAGTTGGGGAGCGTCGAGATCGTGCCGGTGCCCTTGGCGACGACGAAGCTGCTACCGCCCGGCGGCGTGGGCAGCGGCCGTCCGTTCGCGTCCACCGGCTTGGCGTACGTGGCGTAGACGAGGTAGCCGAGGTCGAATTCCCGCACCTGCAAGGGGGCCGGGCTCCCGTCGAAGGAACGCGGCTCACCGAACGCGGTCCGCACGATTTCCAGGGCCTCGTCGGAATTGGTGGGAACGGACTGCGGGCCGGTGGGGGAGTCGTGGTCGGGTGTCATGGTGCTTCCTCGTCTGTCGTGGTGGGGAAATCCTGGCACATGCGAAATGCGGGGCGGGAATCGGGAGAAAAGCTGTCGTCCGGCGCGGAGTTGTCCTTGTCGGAGCGGGCGTTGCGGCCTTCGCCGCGACCGTACTCCAGGTTTCCGGGCGGAGCGGAGAAGCCCTTCGTTCCGCTCGGTTAGGGTCGGGTGCATGAGTGAGGAGATTGCCGCACTGGTGCGTCGACTGGCCGCCGAGAGTCGGGACGACCGCGCAGCCGCGCAGGACGCACTGACCGCTCTCGGGGCCCCGGTCGTTCCGTACCTGCTGCCGCTGCTGAAGAACGACGGAACGCCCGGCGGAACGGCCGCCGAATTGTGTCTGGAAGACATCGGCAGCGCGGCGCTGGCCCCGCTGCGCGAGGTGCGGGCGCACGGTCCGGGCGCCCTCCGGGCCACCGCGTTGCGCATGCTGGCCGAGCTCGGCGGTGGCGACGCGCTGAGCGACGCGGACCGGGCCGCCGTCGAGCGGTTGGTGCGGATCAAGCTGCCGGACGAACAGCCCGGCGACCTGCCCGCCGACCGTTGGGTCGCGGTGCCCAAGGCGGAAGTCGCCGACATCGTGGACGCATTGGACCTGCACGACGCCCGGCCCGTCACCACGGCCATGGGACTGTCCGCCGCCGTGCACCACGAGAATTCACTGAGCCGCCCCGCGGACGACGGCAGCGACGCCACTTCCTACCGGGTCTTCATCACCCCGGAATTCGAGGGCTGGCGACTCGTCTACGGTGCCGACTACCTCAACGAGAATTGGGCGGAGGTCGTGACCCGGCTCAGTGCGCACTGCGGAGAAGCTCATTTCTACGCCGTCGACGAGTACGACGGGGCGTGGGTGTGGTGGGTTTCGGAGAACGGACAGGACCGGCGCGGCTACCGCACCTACGGCGATCCGCAGTGGATCGGTGAGCCGATGGAATTCGAGCGGGACCTGATGCCGGACGAGGACGCGGACCCGGACTCGGAGGACTACGACGCCGAAGCCGCCGAGGAGTACGCCGAGGGGGTGCGCGACCCCGAGGAGGTCGCCTCCTCGATCTCCGTCCAACCGACCGTGGTGGAGGTACTCGACCGGGTCGGCCACGGCTGGCTCGCCGTGACCGACCCGGAGGTCGGCCACGGCCGCTTCCGGGGTGCCCTGGACATCTGAGGACCGGGCCCGAGCCGTGCCGCCGCTGGTTCCCGGAACCAGCGGCGGCACGGCTCTGCGCATCCGCTACATCAGGCTCGGCTGGATCTTCTTCCAGGTCGAGTTCAGGTGCTCGATGTGCCGGTCCATTTCTCGCGTCATGGCCTGCTTCTCGGGCGTCGTGGACTCGTCCTTCCGCTTCTTGTACTCAGCGTCGATCATCTTCTTGAGCTCCTTGCGGGCGTCCGCGTCGTTGGAGCCGTCGATCTTGCTCTTCTCCCGGTCGATCCACTGCTGGGTGTGGTCCGTGCGGCGGTCGAGCCGTTCCTTGGCCTCTTTCTGGACGTCGGCGTGGGACATCTTGGCCACGTCCTTCTTCACCTTGGCCTTCTCCTTGTCGATGTCCTTCTTCGCCTGGACGTCCTCAGGATCGGTGCGGTACGTCGTGCTGTAGTACACCTTGGAGCCGTCCGGCATCATCTTGCGCAGCGTGTCCGAGCAGTGGGCGTGCCCCTGCCCCTTGCCGCACGGTTCGCGCTCGGTGTACAGGGCGTTCGCGGTGTACTTCGTGCCCTCCTTGTTGGCCCGGTCCAGCCAGTCCAGGAGGTGCTTCTCGGAGTGCCGTCCGGAGACGTTCTTCTCACCCACCGGGACGGACGAGTCCGCGACGTAATGCACCTGGTTCTCGGGCGGCGGCCCCTTGACCTCCAGGACCGCGTAGTTGCGGTCCGAGAAGTCCGGGGTGTTCTTCTTCAGGCTGTCCGGGGCGCTGTCGGTCAGCTTGAGGTTCTCAAGGACCTTGTTACCGCTGTTGCGGTGCCCGCGGGCCCCCAGGGACTCCTCGGCGTTCTTGGCGCCGCTGTCCTTCGTGCCGTCAGCGGGAGCCGCTTCGTTGGGATTGCGGTACGGATGCTTGACCTCGACCGGGTTCTGTCCCACACCGTGCTGCTCGTGGAATCCCCCGCTCATCCGCGCCAGGGACGAGACGACCGCGAGCTTCTCACCGCGGTCCAGGTCCTTGAATCCGGGCAGCCGCTTCTCCAGGTCGCTCTCGGTGAACTTCTGCGGCCCCTTGCCGGCGTCCGGACCGGAGTCGGCATGACCGGAGGAGGCCCGGAAGACCTGTGCGAGGTGCCCGTCGTCGGCCCATCGGGTCAGGTCCGTGTGGACCCGGTCGAGCGGGATGCGGTGGACGTCCAGGGTCGGCCGCTCGCGGAGCTTCTGCTGCTCCGCGTCCGGCTCCTTGCCGTACTCCTTGGAGTGCCCGTCCTCCCGGTCGAGGGTGTGCTTCCCGTCCTTCTCCTGCTGGGCGGTGTCGCTGTCACCGCGGTCCTTCGGGTCGGAGTAGGGCTGGTTGGGGTCGGCCTTCGAGTCCGACTTGGGGTCGGACTTCGCGTCGTTCGAGCCCTCGGCCTGAGTCTCCTTGCCCTTCTGCTTGTCGTCCTGCTTGTTGTCTTGCTTGTTGTCCTGTTTGTCGTCGCCCTTGTTGTCCGCTGTCTGCCCGGCTTTGTCGCCGTCCTTCGTCGAGTCCGTGGTGGACGGGCCCGCCTGGTTGTGGTCCGGCGTGGGGGAACCCTGCCCGTTGCCGTGTGACGGCCCGGCGTGCGACTGGCCGTCGACGTCCATGGGCGTGCCGGAGCCGGACTGCCCATCGTGTCCGGAACCGGACTGGCCGGCCGGCGGGCCGTGTTGCGTCGGCGGTTGGTGCGACGGGGAGGAGTCGACGTCCATGTGGTCGTCGAGGTGCATGGCGTCGAGATGGTCCGGAAGACTGCTGGACGAGGTCTGAGGCGGCGACGGGGTGTTGTTCTGGCCGTTGCCTACCTGCTGCTGGCCCGACTGGCCGTCGTCGTCCACCTCCATCCTGGTGCGCTTGTGCGGGTCGGAGTCGGAAACGGGTTCGGCGGTCTGGCCGTCGTGCGAGGGCTGGTCCTCGGCCTTGCGCTTCGCCGAGGGGTCGCTGGCCTCCGGCTGGTCGCCCTTCGCATGGTCCGGGCCCGGTGCGCCGTGTGTCGAGGCGCCGTCATGCGCCCCGTCGTGCGAGCCGTCGTCGGATTGACTGTACGAGCTGTCGGAGTCGGAGTCGGAGTGCGTGTCGGAGTGGGAGGACGGATCCGGGGCCTGGTGGAGGGGGTTCCGGTCGGCGTCCAGCGGGATGTAGAAGACGTCCGTGGCGCCGTCGGTGTTGATGGGCTTGTGGCTGACCTCGCCGCTCTGGGTGTCGACCCAGACGACCTTCCCGTTGTGGTTGACCGCGTTGAACGCGTGGCCACCGCCGCCCGCCCAGTTGACCTGGACGATCGCGGAGGAGCCCGGCCCGGCGTTCAGGAGGTCCTGGGCGATCGCGTGGTGACCGTCCGGGCTGGTGCCGGCGTAGGAGTGCGACGCCCCGGCCCAGTCGATGATGTTCTCGTTGGCCTTGTTCTCCGGCGACCAGCGGTCGGGCGTCCCGTCGGGGTTGACGTCGGGCGTACGCGGTGCGGACACCTGGGGATTGCCGTACCAGGTCTCCAGGAACGAACGGCTGCAGTCGGCACAGTTGTTGGAACGGCCCGGCACGTCGGTGCCGCCGTCGTTCTGCAACTTGGACCAGTCGCCGGTCGGGTCCGGGAAGCGTTGCGGAGTGCCGTCGTCGTTGCGCGGGACGGAGTTCTCCAACGCCTGCTGGTCGGCGGCGTGCGGCTGCTCCAGGCCGCCGGGTGCCTCCTGGATGCCGGAGCGGATCTCGTCGAGGCTCGGACGGTCGTCGTGCTTGTCCGCACCGTCGGAGTCCGACTGGTCAGCGTGGTCCGACTGGTCCGGGTGGTCCGATTCCTGGGATTGGTCGGAGTGGTCCGGTTGCTCGTCCTTGGCCGGGCCGTTCTCCTCGTTCTTGTCCGGTGACTGGTCGCCCTCGGGGTGCTGGTCGCTCTCGGGCTTGGCGGCGTCCTCGGACTTCGGGTCGCTGTCGGACTTGCCGTCGGACTCGTGACCGTCGTCGTGCGGTTTGTCGTGCGGTTTGTCGTCCGCCTTGGAGTCGGTGTCCGGCTCGGGGCCGTGGTCCTTGGGCTGGGCGTCCTTGTCCGGACCGTCGTCGGCCTTCGGGGGGTTGCCCTCGGCGTTCGGGCTCTCGTCGGCCTTGGGGTTCTTGTCCTCGGGCTTCGGAGCGTCGCCGTCCGGCGTGGGGGTCTCGTCGGCCTTCGGGGGCTTGCTCTCCGACTTGGGACCGTCGTCCTTGGGGCCGTCGTCCTTGGGACTGCCGTCAGGAGTCGGCGTGTTGGCGTCGGTCTCCGGGGGGTTGTGGGACTGCTGGTCCCCGTCGGGCTTCTGGTCGTGGGCGGGCTTGGGCGTGTTGTCGGCGGTCGGCGCGTCGTGGTCAGTCGCGGACGAGGGGTTCGGCTTGGCCGACGCCGGCGGACCGTCATGGGCCTGCGGCAGCTGCTGCGCGGGCCGGGACGGGGGCGGAGACGGCTGGCTGTCCTGCGGCCGCTCGGTGCGCGGCGCCGGGTCGGGTCGGGGAGTGGTGGGCCGAGGACGCGAATCCTGCCCGGCCTGCGGATTGTTCCGCGGATCGCCGGCAGGGGTCTGGCGGGAGGGTGCGCCACCACTGCCCGTGGACGTACCGGAGGACCGCGGCGGCGTTGCGGAGCCGTGCCCGCCACCCGCGGGGGAACCCGTGGGCGGTACGGTTCCGCCGCCCATCATCCCGCCGGGGGGCGGGGCGTGCTGGCCGGACGCCGAGGGCGTGCCGGTCGGACCCGACGTGCCCGGCGCGTCGCCGCCGGACGGTCCCGTCTGCGTGAGGCCGGATGGCGGCGGCGGGGCCAGAGTCGCGCTCTCCGTCTGCATGGTGACCGGGCCGTCGTCATCCGGGCGGTGCGGCGCGGGCTGGTGCGGCGCACCGGAGTGGGAACCGGAGGAATGGTGACCCGACGAGCCGGCATGCGGAGCGCCGCCGGTCGGCACGCCGCCGCCCGTCGGCATGGCACCCCGACCGTTCCCGCTCCCGCTGCCGCCGTCGTTCTGCGTCGAGGAGTGGTCCGGCGCGGACGCGGGCGAAGAGGCGTGGTCCTGACTCGGGGAGGACTGCGGACCGTGCGTCTCGGGACGGCTCCCGGAGTCCGGGGACGCCGAATGCGAGGAGTCGGGGGTGGGGGCCGAGTCCGGCGTCGGAGCCGACGTCGGGGTGGCCGAGGGAGCGTGGTGCTGCGGCGGGTTGCCCTCGTGCGTGGGGTTGGTGCCGCCACCGTGCTGCTGCGGTGTCGTGTCGTGTTGTTGGGGGGTGGGGTTGTTTCCCTGTGCTGGTCCGTCGTGCTGTTGCGGTGTGGGGTTGTGGTCTTGTGTCGGGCCGTCGTGTTGTTGCGGTGTGGGGCTGTGGTCCTGTGTCGGGCCGTCGTGCTGTTGTGGGGTGGGGTTGTTTCCCTGTGCCGGCCCGTCGTGCTGTTGCGGAGTGGGGTTGTTTCCCTGTGCTGGCCCGTCGTGCT
>LIQL01000022.1 GCA_001418405.1 Streptomyces diastatochromogenes
GGCGGCACCGGCGGCCTGGGCGCGGTCCTCGCCCGCCACCTGGTCACCGCCCGCGGCGTCCGCCACCTGCTGCTCGCCAGCCGCCGCGGCCCCGCCGCCGACGGTGCCGACGACCTGATCACCGAACTCACCGGGCACGGCGCCACCGTCCGCATCGCCGCCTGCGACGTCACCGACCCGGCCGCCCTCACCGACCTGCTCGCCACCGTCCCCGACGCCCACCCGCTCACCGCCGTCGTCCACACCGCCGGCATCGTCGACGACGGCGTCCTCGGCTCGCTCACCACCGAGCGACTGGCCGCCGTCCTGCGGCCGAAGGTCGACGCGGCCTGGCACCTGCACGAGGCGACCCGCCACCTCGACCTGGCCGCCTTCGTCCTCTTCTCCTCCGTCGCCGCCACCCTCGGCAGCCCCGGGCAGGCCAACTACGCGGCCGGCAACGGCTTCCTGGACGCCCTCGCCGCGCACCGCGCCGCCGCCGGCCTGCCCGCCACCGCCCTCGCCTGGGGGCCGTGGAGCCGGAGCGCCGGCATGACCAAGAGCCTCTCCGACCTCGACGTCGAACGCATCGCCCGCTCCGGTATGCCCCCGCTGACCCCGGAACAGGGCACCGCTCTCTTCGACGCGGCCCTCGCCGCCGGTCCCGCGGCCCTCGCCCCGGTCCGCCTCGACCTCCCCGTCCTGCGCACCCAGGGCGAGATCGCCCCCCTGCTGCGCGGCCTGATCCGCACCCCCGTCCGGCGCGCCGCCGCCCAGGCGTCCCAGACCGCCGACGGGCTCGCCCAGCGACTCGCCGGACTCGACGCCGCCGCCCGCCGGGAAACCCTCCTGGACCTCGTCCGCACGCAGATCGCCCAGGTCCTCGGCCATGCCGACGCCAACGAGGTGGCCGCCGGCCGCCCGTTCCAGGACCTCGGCTTCGACTCGCTCACCGCCGTCGAACTCCGCAACGCCCTGAACTCCGCCACCGGCCTGCGGCTGCCCGCCACCATGGTGTTCGACTACCCGACACCGCACGCCCTCGCCGACCACCTGCGCGACGAACTCCTCGGCACGGAAGCCGAGTTGACGCCGACCCGTGCACTTCCGTCGCCGACCGCCAACAGCGACGACCCGATCGTCATCGTCGGCATGTCCTGCCGCTACCCCGGCGGCGTCACCTCACCCGAGGACCTCTGGCGCCTGGTCAGCGAAGGTGCCGACGCCACCGGCCCGTTCCCGGTCAACCGTGGTTGGGACCTCGACAACCTCTACGACCCCGACCCCGACCGCCCGGGCCGCACCCACGTCCGCGCCGGCGGCTTCCTGCACGACGCCGGCTCGTTCGACCCGGACTTCTTCGGCATGAGCCCGCGCGAGGCGATGGCCACCGACTCCCAGCAGCGCCTGCTGCTCGAACTCTCCTGGGAGGCCGTCGAACGCGCCGGCATGGACCCCGCCACCCTGCGCGACAGCCGCACCGGCGTCTTCGCCGGCGTCATGTACAACGACTACGGCACCGCCCTCACCGGAGACGAGTACGAGGCGTTCCGCGGCAACGGCAGCGCACCGAGCGTCGCCTCCGGCCGGGTTTCGTACAGTCTGGGTCTCGAAGGTCCGGCGGTGACGGTGGACACGGCGTGTTCGTCGTCGTTGGTGGCGTTGCACTGGGCTGCGCAGGCGTTGCGGGCGGGGGAGTGCTCGTTGGCGTTGGCCGGTGGTGTGACGGTGATGTCCACGCCCAGTACGTTCGTGGAGTTCTCGCGCCAGCGCGGTCTGGCCCCCGACGGCCGTTCCAAGGCGTTCGCCGAGGCCGCCGACGGCGTGGCCTGGTCCGAGGGCGTCGGCATGCTGGTGTTGGAGCGCCAGTCGGACGCGGTGCGCAACGGTCACGAGATCCTGGCGGTGGTGCGGGGCTCGGCGGTCAATCAGGACGGTGCGTCGAACGGCCTGACGGCACCCAACGGACCCTCCCAGCAGCGGGTCATCCGCCAGGCACTCGCCAGCGGCGGCCTGTCGCCCCTCGACGTGGACGTGGTCGAGGCGCACGGTACCGGCACGACGCTCGGCGACCCGATCGAGGCCCAGGCGCTGCTCGCGACCTACGGCCGCGACCGCGATGCCGACCAGCCCCTGTGGCTCGGTTCGATCAAGTCCAACATCGGGCACACGCAGGCCGCGGCCGGTGTCGCGGGTGTCATCAAGATGGTGCTGGCGATGCAACGAGGCGTACTGCCAAGGACGTTGCACGTCGATGCACCGTCCTCGCACGTGGACTGGAGTGCGGGTGCGGTCGAGCTGCTGACGGACGAGATCGCCTGGCCGGAGACGGGCCGGGCCCGGCGCGCCGGCGTCTCCTCGTTCGGCATCAGCGGCACCAACGCCCACGTCGTCCTCGAACAGCCGACAGGCGCCGCACTCCGCGCGGCCGCGCGCACCACCCGGCCGGTCGAGGAACTGCCGGCCGCCCCCTGGGCACTGTCCGCCAAGACCCCCGAGGCCCTGCGCGCCCAGGCCGCCCGCCTCCTCGCCCACGTCGAAGCGCACCCCGAGCTGCGTCCCGTCGACGTCAGCCACTCGCTGGTCGCCACCCGCACCGCCTTCGACCACCGGGCCGTCGTCCTCGGTACCGACCGCACCGAGGCGCTGCGGGCGCTCGCCGCGCTCGCCGCCGGCCAGACCGACCCGGTCGCCGTGACCGGCAAGGCCGGCACCGGCCGCACCGCCTTCCTCTTCTCGGGCCAGGGCTCCCAACGCCTCGGCATGGGCCGCGTCCTCTACGAGCGCTTCCCCGCCTTCGCCGAAGCCCTGGACACCGTCCTCACCGTCCTCGACGCGGAACTCGGTCATCCGCTCCGCGACGTCATCTGGGGCGAGGACGCCCAACTCGTCGACCGCACCGGCTACACCCAACCCGCGCTGTTCGCCGTCGAGGTGGCCCTCTTCCGCCTCCTGGCCAGCTGGGGCATCGCACCGGACTTCGTGGCCGGCCACTCCATCGGTGAGATCGCCGCCGCGCACGTCGCCGGGGTCCTCTCCCTGGCGGACGCCTGCCGCCTCGTGGTCGCCCGCGCCGTACTGATGCAGTCGCTGCCCGAAGGCGGCGCGATGCTCGCCGTCGAAGCCACCGAGGACGAGGTCCTGCCGCTCCTCACCGACGACGTGTCGATCGCCGCCGTCAACGGCCCCACCTCCGTCGTCGTGTCCGGCCACGAGGGCGCGGCGCTCGCCGTCGCGACGCACTTCGCCGGCCAGGGACGTCGCACCACCCGCCTGCGGGTCAGCCACGCCTTCCAC
>LIQL01000220.1 GCA_001418405.1 Streptomyces diastatochromogenes
AGCGTGCGCACGCTCGGCCAGGGCGTGCCGTTCGCCCAGCAGTTGACCGACCCGCAGCGTCCGGCGCCACAGCCCGGCGCGACCCCGGCGGGCGGCACGAGCACGCCGCCGGGCGGCACGCCCACCGGTTCCGGTCGTCGGCGCAAGCTCGCCGCGCCGCCGCCGGAGGACGAGCGCGGCCCGGCCGCCGAGGCCGCCGCGCCCGGTGCCCCGCAGCAGGCGGCGGGTGCCCCGCCGCAGCCGGCCGCCCGCCCCAAGCAGCCGGGTCCGCAGCCGCACCTGATGGACGCCAGTGAGGGCCGGGCGTTCGCCATCTCCGCGCCCGACGAGGGCAGTGAGGGTCCCGAGCCGCTGGACGGGCCGAACGGCGCCGTCGAGGTGACGGAGCGTCAACAACCGCCGATGGACGACGAGTTGCCCCCGGAGCCGTTGGACAACCCGCGTCGGCTGCTGGTCTGGCCGGCGCCCGACGTCGCCACCCAGCAGGCGCTCAGCGACCGCGGCTACCGCCCCGTGATCGTCAACTCCCGCGAGGAGGTGGACGCGCAGATCGCCGCGTACCCGGCGGCGCTCTTCGTGGACCCGCTGACCGGGCCGATCACCCGCACCGCACTGCAGTCGCTGCGCCAGGCGGCGGGGGCAGCGGAGGTGCCGGTCCTGGTCACCGCCGGGCTGGGGCAGGCGACCCGGGAGGCCGCGTACGGCGCCGATCCGGCCGTGCTGCTCAAGGCGCTCGCCCCGCGGGACGCCGAGGACCGGCCGGCGCGGGTGCTGCTCATCGAGCAGAACGACGCCATCGCGGGCGCGCTGACCGCGTCGTTGGAGCGGCGCGGCATGCAGGTCGCCCGGGCCGACGCCGACACCGACGCGGTCGCGCTGGCGACGCAGCTGCGGCCCAACCTCGTGGTGATGGACCTGATGCAGGTGCGCCGCCGCCGGGCCGGCATCGTCGACTGGCTGCGCGCCAACGGGCATCTGGACCACACCCCGCTGGTCGTCTACACCTCCGCCGACCTGGACCCGGCCCAACTGCCCGGCCTCGCCTCCGGGGAGACGGTGCTCTTCCTGGCGGAGCGGTCCACCAGCGCCGAGGTGCAGGCCCGGATCGTGGACCTGCTGGCGAAGATCGGCACGAACTAGCCGGACCGCCGCACGGACACCGGGCCCGCCGGAAGCGACCGGCGGGCCCCGGGGGCGGTCAGGCCAGCAGGGTGACGTTCAGTTCCCCGTCCGCGTACTGGCGGCGGAGCACCTTCTTGTCGAACTTGCCGACGCTCGTCTTCGGGACGGACGGGATCACCGCCCAGCGCTCCGGGAGCTGCCAGCGGGCGATCCGCTCGCCGAGGAAGGCCCGCAGCTCCTCGTAGGTCAGGGCGGCCCCGTCGGTCAGCACCACCGTCGCCAGCGGCCGTTCGCCCCACTTCTCGTCGGGGACGGCCACCACCGCGGCCTCCGCGACGCCCGGGTGCGCCATCAGGTGGTTCTCCAGCTCGACCGAGGAGATCCACTCGCCGCCCGACTTGATGACGTCCTTGGCCCGGTCGGTCAGCGTCAGGTAGCCGTCCGGGGTGATGGTGCCGACGTCACCGGTGCGCAGCCAGCCGTCGGGGCTGAACTTGTCCTCCGGGCGGAGCGCCCCGCCCTGCGCGCCGCCGTAGTACGCGCCCGCGATCCAGGGGCCGCGCACTTCGAGTTCGCCCGCCGCGGCGCCGTCCCAGGGCAGTTCCTCGCCGGCCGGGCCGATCAGCCGGGCCTCGACGGAGGCCGGGAAGCGGCCCTGGGTGGCGCGGTAGGCCCACTCCTCCTCGTCGCTCACCCCGGCCGGCGGGTGCGAGACGCAGCCCAGCGGCGAGGTCTCGGTCATCCCCCAGGCGTGCACCACGCGGATGCCGTGCCGCTCCTCGAAGCCCCGCATCAGGGCGGGCGGGCAGGCCGAGCCGCCGATGACGACGGTGTGCAGACAGGCCACGTCGCGCTTGTGGGCGTCGAGTTCGGCCAGCAGGCCCTGCCAGATGGTGGGGACCGCGGCGCCGATGGTGGGCCGGATCGTCTCGATCATCTCGGCGAGCGGGGCGGGCTGGAGGAACCGGTCCGGCATCAGCAGCGAGGCACCGGCCATGAACGCGGCGTGCGGCAGGCCCCAGGCGTTGACGTGGAACATCGGCACCACCGGCAGCGCGATGTCCCGCGAGGCGAGGGCGAACGCCTCCGCGGTGTTGACCTGGAGCGAGTGCAGGTAGAGGGAACGGTGGCTGTAGACCACGCCCTTGGGCTCGCCGGTCGTGCCGGAGGTGTAGCAGAGCGCGGCGGCCGTCCGCTCGTCGACCTGCGGCCAGTCGTAGTGCTCCGGCCGGCCGGCGAGCAGCTCCTCGTAGTCGTGGACCCGGGCGTGGCCGCCGGCCAGCGGGGCGCGGTCGCCGGGGCCGACGACGACCACGTGCGCCACCGTGGGCAGCTGCGGCAGCAGGGGGGCCAGCAGCGGGATCAGGGTGCCGTTGACGAGGATCACGCGGTCCTCGGCGTGGTTGACGATCCAGGCCAGCTGTTCGGCGGGCAGCCGCAGGTTGAGCGTGTGCAGCACCGCCCCCATGGAGGGGATGCCGAGGTACGCCTCCATGTGCTCGCTGTTGTTCCACATGAGCGTCCCGACGCGCTCCGCGGCACCCACCCCGAGGGTGTCGCGGAGCGCGTGCGCGAGCCGCGCGGCCCGGCGGCCGATCTCGGCGAAGGTGCGGCGGTGCGGCTCTGCCTCGCCGGTCCAGGTGATGACCTGGGCCTTTCCGTGGACCGTCGACCCATGGGTGAGGATTCGCGAGACCGTGAGCGGTACGTCCTGCATCGTGCTGAGCACCGGGTGCCTCCGCTTTGTTACGGGCGGGTAGTGGTGCTGCGATTGTCGATGCGTACCGGGTGGTATGTCACGCGTTGCTGGCGTGTTCTTTTCCCTCGGACCGGAAACGGCCGGGAAGGCGCTGACCTGCCGCGGGCGTCAGTCCCACTGCGCTTCCGCGAGGGATGCGACCGGCTGCGGCTTGCCGATGACGGCCACCGCGATGAAGAAGTTGATCTGGCCGATCGCGAGGGTGAGGGTGGCCAGCGCCTTCGGGTCGTAGTGCTGCGCCACCTCGGCGTACAGCGCGTCGGAGACGCGTTCCGTGCCGTGCGGGGCGGGCTGGAGGGTGGCCTCCACCAGCGCCAGGGCGGCGCGTTCGGCGTCGGTGAAGTACGGCGCGTCCGGCCAGGAGGAGACGGCGGTGATCCGCTCCTCGGACTCCCCCGCCTTCCTCAGGAAGCTGGTGTTCAGGACGGTCAGGTAGGTGTTGTTGACGATCTGGCCGGCGCGCAGGTGGACGAGGTTCATCGTGGTGCGCGGCACCGACTGGTTGCCGGTGGCCCGGAAGAGGGCGGCGCTGACGTCGTTCATCTCGGGCACGAGCTCGGCCGGGTTGGGCATCCGGGAGAGGGCGGTCTTCGTCATGGCGGTGTGCTCCTTCGGTTCGGCCGGTCGGCGTCTTCACAGCCCCGACGGAGGGGCGCCCGCGGATGTGACGGGATTGCCGGAAGTTTTTCCGGCGGCTTCGGCCCGGCGGGTCGCGGGGACGGTCCGCGTCCCCGGCGGAGCCGCCCTCACCCCATCGGGCCGCGCGCCAGCATGACCGCCTGGAGGACGAGTACCGAGAGGTCGTCCTCCACCGGGCCGGTGCCGAAGTCGTGGGCGGCTCGGCGGATGTGTTCCGCCAGGGCCTTGGCGCCCAGGCCGAGGCCGTCCCGCAACACCTCGACCAGGCCGTCGTTGTCGTCCAACTGCCAGTTGCCGCAGCGGCGTTCGGTGACCCCGTCGGTGACGCAGAGCAGCGTCTCGCCGGGCGCGAGGGTGAAGGTGCTGGCGTGGAACTCGGTGCCCTCGTCGATGCCGAGCAGCATCTGCGGGTCGGAGGCCGGCTCCACGACGCCGTCGGTGAACAGGTGCAGCGGCGGCGGGTGGCCGGCGCTGGCGACCGTGCAGCGGGCACCGGGGACGCCGGGGTCGACGGCCAGTTCCCCGTAGAGCAGGCTCAGGAATCGGGATTCGGCCCGCTCCCCGCCGACCTCCACCGCCTCCGCGCTCTCCTCGGCCATGGCGAGGTTCAGTCGCCCGAGGACCGATTCGACGCCGTGGCCCTCGCGGGCCAGCAGGCGCACCAGGTGGCGGGCCAGTCCGGTCACCGACATCGCCTCGGGGTCCTTGCCCTGGACGTCCCCCAGGAGGAAGCACCAGCGGCGGTCGCCCATGGGGAAGACGTCGTAGAAGTCGCCGCCGATGGCCTGTCCCTCGCCGTGCGGTTCGTAGACGATCGCGGTGTCCACGCCGGGGATGCTGGCCAGCGACGTGGGCAGCTGGCGGCGCTGGAGGGCCAGGCTGATGGTGGTCTGCCGGGTGTACTGGCGGGCGGTGTGGACGGCCTGGGCGACCCGGCGGGCGACGTCCTCCACCATCCGGACGACGGTGTCGGTCATGGTCAGCTTGCCGGCCCGGCCCAGCAGCAGGACGCCCTGGAGCTCGCCGCGGGCCATCAGCGGGAAGGCCAGCGCGGACCCGCCCGTCGGGGACGCACCGGCGCACTCCGGCCAGGGCCAGGGGGTGCCGCCGGCGCCGGCGACGTCGGTCGGCGGATCGCGCTCCAGGTCGGTGCGGAGCGGGCCGATCCGCCGCTCGTCGACGTGCCAGACCCTAGAGAGGGCCATCCGGCCGCCCTCGACGCTCAGCCAGATCGCGCACCAGTCGGCGAGGCGCGGCACCAGCAGCTGCGCGGCGAGCGCGGTGACCATGTCCTGGTCGAGCTGGCCGGCCAGGAGTTCGCTGGTCTCGGCGAGGAACGAGGGCCCGCCGCGGTCCACCCATTCGGCGGCGTCGCCGTGCGGCGGGCGGCCACCGGGCCCGGGCGGCACCCGGACCGGGGTCGCGGCGCCGTGCGGGTGCCGTGCCGGGCCCGCCGGTGGGGCGCCCGGCACGCCCTCGGTGGCCTCCAGGCGGAACCAGACCGTCTTGGTGGACTTGCGGTAGGTCACGCCCCAGGACTCGGCGAGCGCGCTGACCAGCTGGAGGCCGAAGCCGGGCTCCCCGCTGCGGGCGTCCACCCCGCCGCGCACCACGCGGGAGGGGTGGCGGTCGGAGACCTCCAGGACGACGGCGACGGTGGCCGGGCCGGGGCGGTCGGCGGTGCGGGCCGCGGCCGGACGGCGCGCGTCGCCCTCCGCCGGCCCGCACCCGTACTCCAGCCGGCAGACGACGTCGATGTCGGTGCCGGCGTACATCACGGCGTTGGTGACCAGCTCGCTGACCAGGAGGACGGCCTGGTCGATGAGGTCCGGGGTGATCGCCGCGGCGCCGGGGGCGGCGTCCGGGGCGGCGGCCCGTTCGGTCAGCAGGGTGCGCACGAACCTGCGGGCCCCGGCGGCGGCCAGCTGGTTCGCCGGCAGTCCGGTGCGGGACACCGTTTCGGTCTCCTGCGGGGCCGTCGTCCGCGGGGACAGCGACGTCACTGCGCCCCCTGATAAAACTGGGAAAAGCAACTCATTACGGGCGCTTTATACTATGACATATCTGCCCAATTCGATCAGTTCCGGGCCTCTTCCGGAACCCTGCCGGGACGGGACCGGACCAGCCCCGGACCGCCCCGCCCGGTACGGGCCGAGCGGCGCTGCACCAGCCGACCGGCCCGGTACCCGTTCGGTTCAAGTTCGGTCTCGATCACTGGGGGGATGGTGTGCCATGGCGCCCGACCCGACCCGGCCCGAGTCCGCGGCGTCACCCCCGGACCCCCGCCCCGACGGCCAGTGGGTGCGCACCAGCGAGCTGCGCCCCCTGCTGGCCGCCATGAACGCCCTACGGGACGGTGACTTCACCGCCCGGGCCGTGCACGCCCCGGGCGATCCGCCGGCCGACGGCGTGCTGGCCGACATGACGGACGTCTTCGCCCAGATCGTCGCCCGCAACGCCCACCTGGCCACCGAGCTGGCGCGCCTGCGCCACGAGGTCATCCGCGAGGGCCGGCTGGACGAACGGCTCAGCGCCAGCCCCGGCCAGGGCGGCTGGTCGACCAACGTGGAGGCCGCCAACTCGGTACTGGAAGCGCTGGTCACCCCCGTCGCCAAGGCCACCCGGGTGCTGGACTCGATCGCCGACGGCGACCTGACCCGCCACGTCGACCTGCACGACGGCAGCCGCCAGCTCCGCGGCGACCTGCGCCGCCTGGGCAGCTGCGTCAACCGCGTGGTCGACCAGCTCTCGCTGTTCACCGGCGAGGTCACCCGGGTCGCCCGCGAGGTCGGCACCGAGGGCCGGCTCGGTGGCCGGGCCAAGGTGCAGGGCCTGGCCGGCGACTGGCTGCACGTGACCGAGGCGGTCAACACCATGGCGTCCCGGCTGACCGCCCAGGTCCGCGACATCGCGGTGGTGACCACGGCGGTGGCCGGCGGCGACCTGACCCAGCAGGTCACGGTCGAGGCCACCGGCGAGCTGCTGGAGCTGAAGCTGACCGTCAACACCATGGTCGACCAGCTGCGGGCGTTCGCCGACGAGGTCACCCGCGTCGCCCGCGAGGTCGGCACCGAGGGCCAGCTCGGCGGGCGCGCCCAGGTCCGCGGCGTCTCCGGCGTCTGGAAGGACCTCACCGACAACGTCAACCTCATGGCGTCCAACCTGACCTGGCAGGTCCGCAACATCGCCCAGGTCACCACCGCCGTCGCCAACGGCGACCTCAGCCAGAAGATCACCGTGGACGCCCGCGGCGAGATCCTCGAACTGAAGTCGACCATCAACACCATGGTCGACCAGCTCTCCGCCTTCGCCGACGAGGTCACCCGCGTCGCGCGGGAAGTCGGCACCGAGGGCCAGCTCGGCGGGCGCGCCCAGGTCCGCGGCGTCTCCGGCGTCTGGAAGGACCTCACCGAGAGCGTCAACTTCATGGCGGACAACCTCACCACGCAGGTCCGCAACATCGCGCTGGTCGCCACCGCCGTCGCCGAGG
This sequence comes from Streptomyces diastatochromogenes, assembly GCA_001418405.1. Lineage (GTDB taxonomy): Bacteria > Actinomycetota > Actinomycetes > Streptomycetales > Streptomycetaceae > Streptomyces > Streptomyces albulus_C. Next base: position 7,011 of record LIQL01000220.1, read on the forward strand.
GCGACCTCGGCAGGAAGATCACCGTCGAGGCGAAGGGCGAGATCCTCGAACTGAAGTCGACCATCAACACCATGGTCGACCAGCTCTCCGCCTTCGCCGACGAGGTCACCCGCGTCGCCCGCGAGGTCGGCACCGAGGGCAACCTCGGCGGTCAGGCGCAGGTCCGGGGCGTCTCCGGGGTCTGGAAGGAGCTCACCGACAACGTCAACTCCATGGCCCTGAACCTCACCTCGCAGGTCCGCAACATCGCCCAGGTCACCACCGCCGTCGCCAACGGCGACCTGACCAAGAAGATCGACGTGGACGCCCGCGGCGAGATCCTGGAGCTGAAGGACACCGTGAACACCATGGTGAAGCAGTTGCGGGCGTTCGCCGACGAGGTCACCCGCGTCGCCCGCGAGGTCGGCACCGAGGGCCGGCTCGGCGGCCGCGCCCAGGTGCACGGCGTCTCCGGCGTCTGGAAGAACCTCACCGACAACGTCAACTCCATGGCGGACAACCTGACGTCCCAGGTCCGCAACATCGCCGAGGTCGCGACGTCGGTGGCCCGCGGCGACCTCTCCAAGAAGATCGACGTCGACGCCCGCGGCGAGATCCTCGAACTCAAGACGACCATCAACACCATGGTCGACACCCTCTCCTCGTTCGCCTCCGAGGTCACCCGGGTGGCCCGCGAGGTCGGCAGCGAGGGCCAACTCGGCGGCCAGGCCCGGGTCGAGGGCGTCTACGGCACCTGGAAGCGGCTCACCACCAGCGTCAACGAGCTGGCGCTCAACCTCACCACGCAGGTGCGCGCGATCGCCGCGGTGACCCGCGCGGTCACCCAGGGCGACATGTCCGGCTCGATCACCGTCGACGCCCAGGGCGAGGTCGCCGCCCTGAAGAACAACATCAACCTCATGGTCGCCAACCTCCGCGAGACCACCCGCGCCAAGGACTGGCTGGAGTCCAACCTGACCCGCATCGCCGGCCTGATGCAGGGCCACCGCGACCTCGTCGAGGTCGCCGACCTGATCCTGCGCGAGCTGACCCCGCTGGTGAACGCCCAGTTCGGGGCGTTCTTCCTGGCCGAGGCGGGAGCCGCACCGGGCGAGGGCCTGGAGCTGATCGCCGGCTACGGCACCGGCCGCACCGAAGGCCGCAGCGCCCTGCCCCGGCTGCGGATGGGCAGTCCCGGCTGGGGCCTGATCACCCAGGCCGCGACGGAGAAGAACCGGATCCTCGTCGAGGCCGTCCCCACCGACTACCTCACCATCAGCTCCGGGCTCGGCGCCGCCGCCCCCGCCAGCGTCGTCATCCTGCCGATCCTCTTCGAGGACCACGTCCTCGGCGTGATCGAGCTGGCCTCCTTCAGCCGCTTCAGCGACGTCCACCTCGCCTTCATCGACCAGTTCGTCAACACCATCGGCGTCTCCATCAACACCATCATCGCCAACTCCCGTACGGAATCCCTGCTGTCGGAATCCCAGCGGCTGACCGCCGAACTCCGCCAACGCTCCGACGAACTCCAGCTCACCAACGCCGAGTTGGAGGAGAAGGCCGCACTGCTCGCCACCTCCTCCCAGTACAAGTCCGAGTTCCTGGCGAACATGTCGCACGAGCTGCGCACCCCGCTGAACTCCCTGCTCGTCCTCTCCCGCCTGCTGGCCGACAACCCCGAGAAGCACCTCAGCCCGCAGGAGGTGGAGTTCGCCGTCACCATCCACCGCGCCGGCTCCGACCTGCTGCAACTCATCAACGACATCCTCGACCTGTCGAAGATCGAGGCCGGCCGGATGGACGTCCACCCCAAGGCCCTGCCGCTGAAGAAGCTCCTCGACTACGTACGGGCCACGTTCCGCCCGCTCACCGTCGACCGCGGGCTGAGCTTCGACGTCCGGGTCGGCGACGACGTCCCCGCGGAACTCTTCTCCGACGAGCAGCGCCTCCAGCAGATCCTGCGCAACCTGCTGTCCAACGCGGTGAAGTTCACCTCCACCGGCGGCGTGGAACTCCTCGTGGAACGCGTCCCCGGCCCTGCGTGCGGCCAGTTCGACGAGGCGTCCCTGCGCACCGCCGACGCCGTCATCGCCCTGTCCGTCAAGGACACCGGCATCGGCATCCCGCCGGAGAAGCTCGACGGGATCTTCGAGGCGTTCCAGCAGTCCGACGGCACCACCAACCGCAAGTACGGCGGCACCGGCCTCGGCCTGTCCATCAGCCGCGACATGGCCGCCCTGCTCGGCGGTCGGATCAAGGCCGAGAGCCAGGTGGACGTCGGCTCCACCTTCACCCTCTACGTCCCCGCCCACTACACCGGGCCGTCCACGACCCCGGCCTCCGGCGCAGCGCGGGGCACCGGCGGCGGGCCCACCGCCCTCGTTCCCCCGGACGGCGGCGGGCCCACCGTCACCGGCGAGACGCCCGCCCCGGGCGCCGCGCCCCCGGCCCCGACGGGCCCGTCCGCCCACCCGGTCCTGGCCGAACAGCTCACCGCCCCACCGGTCGCCACCGCCGCGTCCCCGGGCGACCTGTTCCCCGCCCGGGAGGGCATCGCGGCGCACGCGGGCCTGCGCCCCGGCGACAGCGGCGACGTGAGCTGGCCGGAGGCGACCCGCCTGAAGGACTGGCTCAGCGGACGCCCCGGGCGGATCCTCGCCGAGCGCCGGATCCTCATCGTCGACGACGACATCCGCAACGTCTTCGCGCTGACCCACGTCCTGGGCCGGGTCGGCATCAACGTCAAGTACGCCGAGAACGGCCGCGAGGGACTGGAGGTCCTCGACCGGACCCCGGACGTCTCCCTCGTCCTGATGGACATCATGATGCCGGAGATGGACGGCTTCGAAATGATCCGGGCCATCCGCCACACGCCCCGCTTCGCCGACCTGCCGATCGTCGCGCTCACCGCCAAGGCCATGCCCGGCGACCGGGAGAAGACCATCGAGAGCGGCGCCGACGACTACATCCCCAAACCGGTCGACGTGGACCGCCTGCTCGGGGTCATCTGCCAACTCCTCGACCCGGAGACCAGGAAGGCCGCCGGGTGCCCGGACGTCACCCCCGACGACGCCCCGGACACCACCCCAGACGACAGCACGGACGACACCTCCGACGAGGGAACGGCAGGGCCGCAGCCATGACACCCCCACCCGACACCGCGCCCATCCTCATCGTCGACGACATGGAGGAGAACCTGGTCGCCCTCGAAGCGGTCCTCAGCTCCCTGACCCCGAAGGTCGTCCGCGCCCGCTCCGGCGAGGAGGCCCTGAAGGCCATGCTCCGCGAGGAGTTCGCGGTCGTCCTCATCGACGTGCTGATGCCGGGCATGAACGGCTTCGAGACCGCGGCCAACATCAAGGGCCTGGACCAGACGAAGGACGTCCCGATCATCCTGCTGACCGGCGCCTCGGTCGACCCGAACTACGCCTACCGCGGCTACACGGTCGGCGCCGCCGACTTCCTCATCAAGCCCTTCGACCCCTGGCTGCTGCGCACCAAGGTCAACGTCTTCCTCGACCTGTACCGCAAGAACCACCAACTCGCCTCCCAGGCCGACCAGTTGAAACGCCTGCTGACCGGTCCCGGCGAGGCCCCGCCGGCCGCCGAACCCCGCCGACCCGACCTCCGCGAGCCCGCCCCGCACCGGCCGGCACCCCCCGCGTCGGAGCCCGGCACGCGGGAGCCCGCCGCGGCGCCCACGGCCGGCGACGAGGCCCGCCTGTCGGACATCGCCAGCCGCCTCGTCCAGATCGAACTGCTCCTGCGCGACGCCCGGGACCTCGAAGCCGCCGGGCTCGCCGACCGCATCGTGGCCCTGGAGGAGGCGGTGGAACGGCTGATGGCCGGCCGGGAGGCGTAGGACGGGGCCGGGGGCGACCGGCGCGGCCGCCCCCGGCCGACGGCTTCAGACCTCGACCAGGGTGCGCGCCAGCAGGGGGAGCAGCCGGTCCCAGTGCCGCTTCAGGCCCTCGGCGCTGAAGGCGTCGGTGTCGGCCATGGTGAAGCCGTGGACGGTGTCGGGGTAGATCTCGGAGGTGTGGCGGACCCCCGCCGCGTCCAGGGCCCCGTTGAGCGCGTCGAGGTCCTCGGGCGTCACGTCGGTCGCGGCGTGGCCGAGGTGGACCTCGGCGGTGAGCCGGGACAGCAGGCCGTGCCGGCCGTCGGGCCCGTCGGCCGGCACGGGGCCGTGGAACCCGGCGACGGCGGCCACCCGGCCGGGGTGGGCCGCGGCGGTGCGCAAGGCCAGCAGGCCGCCTATGCAGTAGCCGGTCACCGCGACCGGGCCGGCGCCGACCTCGGGCCGGGCGGCGAGGAAGTCGAGGAAGGCGTCGGCGTCGCTCAGGGTGCGTGCGGCGGTGTGCGCCTGGATCAACGGCATCAGCTGGGCGACGGCCGCGGTCCGGGCGGCTTCCCCGATGTGCGCGGGAAGCTCGACCACCGGGGTCGGGCCGCGCCGGTAGAAGACGTTGGGGACGAGCACGTAGTAGCCGTGCCCGGCCAGTTCGCGGGCCATCTCCCGCAGCACCGGCCGGATGCCGAAGGCGTCCCCGTACATCAGCACCCCCGGGTGCCGGCCGCCGCCGTCGGGGAAGGCGGCGAAGGCGTCGGCCCGGCCGTCCGGGGTGGGAATCTGCAACGTCGTGGTGGGAATGGCGGATGGTCCTTCCTGTGGGCGCGCCCGCTGCCGCTGGTCGCCCAACGCCGCCGGCGCGGACCGAACGTATAGCGTTAGTCTCACTAACGCAATGGCTAGGATGAGCCCCGTGACCAGAGCCGAAGCCGCGGACCTGCCCGACGACAGCACACCCCGCACGCCCGAGCGGCTGCGCCGCCGGACCAGCCGGCTGCTGTCCCAACTGACCCTGCGGTCGGACCGGCTGATCAACGACGGACTGGCCCGGGTCGACGCCCGCAAGTGGCACTACGCGGTGCTCGCCTCCCTACTGGAGTACGGGCCCGCCAGCCAGGCGGCGCTGAGCCGGCGCACCGGCATCCACCGCCCCGACATGGTCGGCGTGATCAACGAACTGGTCGCCCGCGACCTCGTGGAGCGGACGCCGGACCCCGACGACCAGCGCCGCAACCTCATCACGCTCTCGCCCCGAGGCCGCCGCCGCCTGCGCCGCCTCGACGCGCTCCTGGACGACCTCCACGACGAACTGCTCGCCCCCCTGGCCCCGGCCGAACGCGACCAACTCGTCGAACTGCTCACCCGCCTGCTGGACCACCACAGCCGGACGCCCTGACGGCCCCCGGGCCCGCCCCGTCGCGTGTGCCGGCCGTCAGGCGGCGATCCGGCTCAGGCCCAGGCCCGCCAGCTCCGGGTCCTCCCTGAGCTTGGCCAGGGCGCGCGAGACGGCGCTCTTGACCGTGCCGATCGAGACCTCCATGACCTCGGCGGTCTGGGCCTCGCTGAGGTCCTCGTAGTACCTGAGGACGACCATCGCGCGCTGCCGCGCCGGCAGCCGCATGATCGCGCGCCACATCGCGTCGCGCAGTCCCTGGAGTTCGGCCGGGTCCGGCGCGGGCACCGGGTCCGGCTCGGGCAGCTCGTCGCAGGCGAACTCCTCGACCTTGCGCTTGCGCCACTCGGAGGTGCGGGTGTTGATCAGCGCGCGCCGCACGTAGCCGTCGAGCGCACGGTGGTCCTCGATCCGTTCCCAGGCCACGTACGTCTTGGTCAGCGCGGTCTGCAGGAGGTCCTCGGCGTCGTTCGGGTTCGAGGACAGGGACCGCGCGGCGCGCAGCAGGACCGGCCCCCGGGCCCGTACGTAGGACGCGAACGACGGGAACGTCGCGGGCGTCGAGGCGCTTGTGCACACTGACGTGGTCATGTGTTCCACGCTAGAAGCGGGGGTGGGGCGCGGGCGTCGGCCCAAGGTGCCGAAGCCGCGTCCCCCTCAAGTTGTAGGGGTGGGGTCCGCCGGACCTCCTCAGGGGGGACCGCGCCGGGCGCTCCCCTAGGGGCGGGCCGGGCGCCCGACGCCCACCGGGCTACCCCGCCCGCCCCAGCACCAACCCCGACGTCGGCACTCCGGTGCCGGCCGTGACCAGGACGTGGGCGGGCGTGCCGGCCTGGTTGACGCTGCTGCCGCGGAGCTGGCGCACGGCCTCGGCGATGCCGTTCATGCCGTGCAGGTACGCCTCGCCGAGCTGGCCGCCGTGGGTGTTCAGGGGGAGCGCGTCGGCGGCGACGAAGTCGGCGGCCTCACCGCGTCCGCAGAATCCGAACTCCTCCAGCTGCATGAGGACGAAGGGCGTGAAGTGGTCGTAGAGGATGGCGACGTCGATGTCGGCCGGGGCGAGGCCGGAGGTGCGCCACAGCTGGCGGGCGACCACGTCCATCTCGGGCAGTCCGGTGAGGTCGTCGCGGTAGAAGCTGGTCATCTGCTCCTGGGCGCGGCCGGCGCCCTGGGCGGCGGCGGTGATCAGCGCGGGTGGGTGCGGCAGGTCGCGGGCCCGCTCGACGGAGGTGACCACCAGTGCCTGGGCGCCATCGGTCTCCTGGCAGCAGTCCAGCAGCCGCAGCGGTTCGACGATCCAGCGGGACGCGGCGTGGTCGGCCAGCGTGATCGGCTTGCCGTGGAAGTACGCGGCCGGGTTGCGGGCGGCGTGCCGGCGGTCGGTGACCGCGACGTGGCCGAAGGCGTCCGGGGTCAGCCCGTAGGCGTGCAGGTAGCGCTGGGCGGCCATGGCGACCCAGGAGGCCGGGGTGAGCAGGCCGAAGGGGAGGTTCCAGCCGAGCGCGGTGCCCTCGGCGGACGGTTCGCGCTGCTGCACGCCGGCGCCGAAGCGGCGGCCGGAGCGTTCGTTGAAGGCGCGGTAGCAGACCACGACGTCGGCGAGCCCGGTGGCGACCGCCAGGGCGGCCTGTTGGACGGTGGCGCAGGCCGCGCCGCCGCCGTAGTGGACTCGGGAGAAGAAGGTCAGCTCGCCGATGCCGGCCGCCTGGGCGACGGTGATCTCCGGGTTGGTGTCCATGGTGAACGTGACCAGGCCGTCCACGTCGTCCGGGGTGAGTCCGGCGTCGGCGAGGGCGGCGTGGACGGCCTCGACGGCGAGCTTGAGTTCGCTGCGGCCGGAGTCCTTGGAGAACTCGGTGGCGCCGATGCCGGCGATCGCGGCCCGGCCGCCGAGGGCGTCGGGGCGGTGGCGGGTCATCGGGCGGCCGTCCCCAGCTGGACGGTGGCGGTCCCGGTGACGTGGTGGCCGAGGCCGTTGGCCCCCACGACCCGCACCTCGACCACGTCCCCGTCGACGGCGGTGACCGTGCCGCTCAACACCATCGTGTCTCCTGGGTAGTTGGGGGCGCCGAGCCGGATGGCGAGCCGGCGCAGGACGCACCGGGGGCCGAGGCGGTCGGTGAGGTAGCGGCCGACGAGGCCGTTGGTGGTGAGGATGTTCATGAAGACGTCCGGGGAGCCCTTCTCCCGCGCCGCCTCGGCGTCGTGGTGCACGTCCTGGTAGTCGCGCGAGGCCAGCGCCCCGGCGACGATCAGGGTGCGGGTGACGGGGAGGGTGAGGGGTGCGAGTTCCTGGCCCGGATGGGGCGCGGTGGTCCCGTCCGCGTCCCGGGCGGCGTCGGTGGTCATGCCTGCGACTCCTTCGTCAGCAACGCGCCCAGCTCTTCGAGGAGTGCGGCGCCGGCGCCCAGGTAGGCGTCGAGCTGCCGGCCCCAGAGGAAGTGCCGGTGCACCGGGTGGTCGAGGTCGGCGCCGATGCCGCCGTGCAGGTGCTGGCCGGTGTGCACCACCCGCTTGCCGGCCTCGGAGGCCCACCAGGCAGCCGTCAGCGCGTGCGTCGCGTGCTCCAGGCCGGCGTCCCGGCGCCAGGCCGCCTCGTAGGCGGTGACCCGGATCGCCTCGGTGTCCATGTACGCCTCGGCGGCCCGCAGTTGGACCGCCTGGTGGGTGGCGAGCGGGCGGCCGAACTGCTCCCGGACGGTGGTGTGCGCGACCGCCCGGGCCAGCGCGCCCGCACACACGCCCGCCTGGAGGCCGGCGAAGGCGGTCCGGGCGACGGCGAGCACGTCGTCGTGGGCGCGGCCGGGCGGGCGCGGGTCGCCGAGCGGTTCGGCGGCGGCGCCCTCCAGCGTCAGCCGGCCCGCGGACCAGGGCGCGGTCGTCGCCACCGGTGCGACGCCGACCCCGGGTTCGTCGGTCCGCACGAGCCACAGCCGGCGCTGCGCGTCCGGCACCAGCAGCACGGTGGCCTCGCACAGCCAGGGGACGACGGGCACCGTGCCGATGAGTCGGGCCCGTCCGGAGCCGGCCGTCCCGTCGACGGTGACCGGCCGCGCCCCGCCCCGTGCGAACGCCCCGGTCGCCACCTCCGTGCCGTCCTTCAGCCCCGGCAGCAACCGGGCCCGCTGCGCGTCGCTGCCGTGCGCGCCGACGCCCAGCAGCCCGTACGCGCAACTGGCCGCGAACGGCACCTGGGCGGTCGTGCGGCCCTGCTCCTCCAGCATCAGCACCAGGCCCAGCAGCCCGGTCTCCGCCACCGCGCCCGGTAGCCCGGCGGCGCACAGCGCCTTCCACAGGTCGGCGTCGGTGGCCGCGCCCAGGGCGGCCAGCCGCTCGGGGGTGGACAGGTCGCCGAAGATCTCCGCCGCCAGGTCGCCCGCGGCGCGCTGCTCCTCGGTGGGCGTGAAGTCCACGTCAGCCCTCCCCGCCCGCGCCCGCCGCCGGGTCCGCCCCCGCGGCGGGATCGTCCCCGGCCCGGAAGACGGGGAGCACCAACTCCTCGTCCACCCGCAGGAACTCCAGCCGCACCGGCATCCCGATCCGCACCCGGTCGTACGGCACTCCGACCACGTTGCTGACCATCCGCACCCCCTCCGCCAGCTCGATCAGCCCCACCGCGTACGGCCCCGCCGCGCCGGTGGCCCCCTCGGACGCGCTGAAGGCCGGGAACGGCGGATGGTGCATCACCACGTACGAGAAGACCGTCCCCGCGCCGCTCGCCTCGACCGTGTCCCACTCGGCCGCGCCGCAGCCGTTGCAGCCGGGCAGCCAGGGCAGGCGCAGCCGGCCGCAGCCGCCGCAGCGCTGGATCAGCAGTTTGTGCGCGGCCACGCCGTCCCAGAACCCGGCGTTGTCCCGGTTGACGACCGGCCGGGGCCGCTTCGCCCGAGACGGGCCGCCGGCGTCCCGCTCCGTGGGGCCGCGGCGGGCCGCCGGCGCGTACTTCAGGATCCGGAAGCGGTGCGTGCCGGCCAGTTCCCCGTTCGCCCGGACGTCCGTCCGCGTGGTGACGAAGTGCCCGGTGCCCAGCTTGGTCGTCTTGCGCGCGGACACCGACTCGATCACCGAGTCGTAGCTGATCGCGTCGCCGGGGCGCAGCGGCCGCAGGTACTCCTGCTCGCAGTCGGTGGCGACGACCGCGGTGTAGCCCGCGCCGTCGAGCAGCGCGAACAGTGCGTCGTGGGCGCCGGCGGCGCGGCCCTGGTGGCCGGCGAGCCCGCCCATCGTCCACGCCTGGAGCATGGTCGGCGGGGCCGTGGCGTCCGGTCCCCGGTAGGCGGGGTGGGCGTCGCCCATCGCCTCGCACCAGTGCCGGATCATCGGCTCGTTGACGGGGTCCTTGCCCGTGCCCCCGGTCGTCGCCGGCCGCCCCTCGAACGCCTTGAGCGCCCGCTCGTACGCGGCGTCCGCCGGCACCGCCGTCCGCTCCGGAGTCTCCTTCTCCCCGCTCACCGTCGCCGCCCCCTCCGCATGCCCAGTCGCATCGTGGCCACGATCTCCCTCTGCACCTCGCCGACCCCGCCCCCGAAGGTGTTGATCTGCGCGGCGCGGTTCATCCGCTCCAACTCGCCGTCCGCGTGGGCGCCCGGCGAGCCGGCCCGCACGAGCGCGGTGTCGCCGACCACCTCCTGGCACATCCGGTAGACCTCGACCGTGCTCTCCGTCCCGGCGAACTTGACCCCGCTGGCGTCGCCGGGGCTGAGCGTCCCGGCGCCCACGTCGCCGACCAGCCGCCAGTTGAGCAGCCGGGTGGCGGCCAGCCGGGCGTGCGCCTCGGCGAGCCGGGAGCGCACCCAGGGCAGGTCGGCGGGGCGCGCCCCGGTCTCCGCGTCCGGTGTACGGGCGTGGGCCAGCGCCGCGTCGTAGGCGTCCTCGGCCTGCATGCCGATGGCCGCCAACGCGACGCGTTCGTGGTTGAGTTGGTTGGTGATCAGCCCCCAGCCGGCGTTCTCCGCGCCGACGAGGTTCCCGTACGGCACGCGCACCCCGTCGTAGTAGGTGGCGGTGGTCATCAGCCCGCCGACGGTCTCGATGGGGGTCCAGGAGAAGCCGGGCGCGTCGGTCGGCACGAGGACGATCGAGATGCCGCGGTGCGGGGGCGCGTCCGGGTCGGTGCGGCAGGCGAGCCAGATCCAGTCCGCCTGGTGGGCGTTGCTGGTGAAGCTCTTGCTGCCGTCGATCAGCCAGTCGGGCCCGTCCGGACCGCC
>LIQL01000221.1 GCA_001418405.1 Streptomyces diastatochromogenes
GTGGTGCGGCGGTGGCGTAGCGCGGGGTGGTCAGGGCGATGGCGGCGGCCGCGCAGGTGGCGGTCGTCGCCAGGGCGGCGCGGAGCCGGTGTGTCAGGGGGCGCATGGGGATGCCTCGGAGGGGGCCTCGGGCGTGCCGGTGTGCGCGGGGTGCGGGGCGGTGGCGGCGTGGTGCGGGCGGGCGTCCGCCGCGGGCGGGCCGGCGGCCACGGGGGGCTGGCCGGCGGCCGTGCGGCGCGGGCCGGTGTGCGCGTCGCCCGGGCCGGTGTGCGGGCGGACCGTTCGGGTCATTGGGCGGATGCCTTCTGCCTCATGTTGCTCAGCCTGCGGCGGCGGATGGTCGCCCGCGCGTGGGGATGCGTCAAATGGAGGGCCGGGGTGGTGCGGAGGGATGGTCGGCGCGCGTCGGGGCCGGCAGGCGCGACCGCTTGTGCTCCACGTCACATGACGGGTGGGAAATATCCGGGGAGCCGATCCCCGTTTGTACGTGGTGTTGGGCGAAGTGGGGAGTGGCTCCCCGGTTTCGTGGGTGTGGCGCGTACGAAGGGAGTGTGCCGACGTGTCCGGAGAGGTGCGGGTGAAGAGTGAGCAGCCGCGGCTGCGGGCCGATGCGGTGCGCAACCGGGAGCGGATCATCGCTGCCGCGCGGGAGACGATGGTCGAATTCGGCGCCGAGGTGCCGTTCGATGAAATCGCTCGACGTGCGGGTGTCGGCAATGCGACGCTCTACCGTCACTTCACGGATCGCCGGGAGTTGATCCACCACGTCACGCTTTCCGTCATGTCCCGTATCGCGGACCGCGCGGAGCGCGCCCTCGCCGAGGAGTCAGATGCCTTTGAAGCGCTGCGGCGCTTCGTCCACGACGCGGTGGAGGAGCGGATCGGTGCGTTGTGCCCGTTGCTCTCCGACGGCTTCGACCCGGCCCATCCCGATCTGCTCGCGGCGCGCGGGCGCCTGGACGCGGCCATCGAGGCCGTCATGGGTGCCGCGCGCGACGACGGTCAGCTGCGCGCCGACATCGCCGTCGGTGACCTGATGGTGGCGCTCACCCAGCTCACGCGTCCGTTGCCGGGCAGTGGCTGTCTCGACTTCGACAAGTTCGTGCACCGGCACCTCCAGCTGTTCCTGGACGGTCTACGGGCCCCCGGCCGGTCCGAACTGCCCGGTTGCGCCGTCACGTTGGAGGACCTGAGGCACCGCTGCTCGTGAGCCGCGGCGGCTGAGGCGAGCGGGCCGGACCGACCGGCCCGTCGAGCCCCCGGCCTCCGGCGTCCTCCGTCGGGACGTCGTCGTCCGTTTCCGTTCCCCTGCGGGTGTGCGCCCGCTTCCCGATCTTCCGTCCGCGCCAGTCCACGACTGCACGACTCCGCAGCTCCTCAGTTCCTTAGTTCCTTAGTTCCTTAGTTCCTTACTTCCGCCCCGTTCGTCACCTCTGTTCCGTTACGCACCACTAGGTGGACCCCGTCATGCCTGAAACCGTTTCGTCCGTCGATCCCCGGCGCTGGAAAGCGCTGATATTCATCGCCCTCGCGCAACTGATGGTCGTCCTCGACTCGACGATCGTGAACATCGCGCTGCCCTCCGCCCAGGACGACCTGGGGATCAGCGACGCCAACCGGCAGTGGGTCATCACGGCCTACGCGCTGGCCTTCGGCGGGCTGCTGCTCTTCGGCGGGCGGATCGCCGACCTGTGGGGCCGGCGCCGGACCTTCGTCATCGGCCTGATCGGCTTCGCGGCGGCCTCCGCGGTCGGCGGGGCCGCGCTCAACGAGGGCATGCTGCTGGGCGCGCGGGCGTTGCAGGGCGCCTTCGGTGCGCTGCTGGCGCCGTCCGCACTGTCGCTGCTGGCGGTGACGTTCACGGAGGCCCGGGAGCGGGCCAAGGCGTTCGGCATCTTCGGCGCGATCGCCGGTGGTGGTGGCGCGGTCGGCCTGATCCTCGGCGGCGTGCTGACGGAGTACATGGACTGGCGCTGGACGTTCTTCGTCAACATCCCGTTCGCCGTGGTCGCCGCGACCGGCGCGGTGCTGGTCATCCGCGAGCCCGCGGAGGGCCGCAACTCCTCCCGGCTGGACGTGCCCGGCGTCATCCTGGCGACGCTCGGCCTGGTCTCGCTGGTCTACGGCTTCACCCGGGCCGAGTCGGACGGCTGGCTGGCCGGCGCGACGCTGGGGCTGTTCGCCGCGGCGGCCGTGCTGCTGCTGACGTTCGTCGTGGTCGAGTCCAAGGTGGCGGCGCCGCTGCTGCCGCTGCGGGTGGTCGCCGAGCGGAACCGCGCGGGCGTCTACGCGTCGCTGGGCCTGGCCGTGATCGGCATGTTCGGTCTCTTCCTGTTCCTGACCTACTACCTGCAGATCGTGAAGGGATACACGCCGGTCGTGACCGGTCTGGCCTTCCTCCCGATGGTCGCGGGCATGATCACCGGTTCGACGCAGATCGGCGCCCGGTTGATGACCCGGGTGCGGCCGCGGCTGCTGATGGCGCCCGGCTTCACGGTCGCCGCGCTCGGCATGCTGGTGCTGACCCAGATCGACCTGGACACGTCCTACCCGGCGCTGATCCTGCCCGGCTTCGTCCTGATGGGCCTGGGCATGGGCACGGCGTTCATGCCGGCCATGTCGCTGGCCACGCACGGGGTCCAGCCGCGGGACGCCGGCGTCGCCTCCGCGATGGTCAACACCTCGCAGCAGGTCGGCGGCGCGATCGGCACCGCCCTGCTGAACACCATCGCGGCCAGCGCCACCACCGCGTACGCCACCTCGCACGCGGCCGGCGCCCGCTCGGCGGACCTGCTCAAGCTCCAGTCGATGGTGCACGGCTACACCTCCGCCATCTGGTGGGCGGTGGGCATCCTGGCCCTGGCGGCGGTGATCGCCTTCACCTTCATCAACACCGGGCGGCCCGGCGGCGGTTCGCCGAAGGCGTCGTCGGACGACGGTGCGGGCGCGTCGGCCGGCACCGAGGAGGCGGCGCAGGTCCCGGTGCTGGTGCACTGAGGCGGGACGGCGGGCGGGGCCCGCGGGACGACGCCGCGCCGGCACCGGCGCGGCGTCGGCGCGGCCGGTGCGGCCGCTGCGCCCCCTTGCTCCCACACGCCCCGAAACCATCCGAACGCGTGGCGCTGCGCCGGCCTCCCCTCGTTCCGCTGACGCTCAGCGGAGCCAGGGGAGGTCGGCGCCCTGCGGTTGGAGGCCGTCGGCGATCACGCAGCAGATCGCGTCGAGTTGGCCGATCTGTTCCGGGGTGAGGCGGTCGAAGATCGCGGCCCGGACCGCGTTGACGTGTCCGGGGGCGGCCTTCTCCAGGATCCGCAGTCCCTCGTCCGTGAGGTGGGCGTTCTGGCCCCGCTTGTCCGACGGGCAGTCCTCGCGCCGGACCCAGCCGTTCTTCTCCAGGCGGGCGACGGCGTGGGAGAGTCGGGACCGGGTGATCTTGGCGTTCTGGGCCAGCTCGGTCATCCGCATCCGGCGCCGCGGCGCGCGGGAAAGCTGGACGAGCAGGCCGTAATAGACGTGCGGCATCCCGGCATCACGCTGGAGCTGGCGGTCCAAGTGGTCCTCCAGGAGCGTGGTGGCGTGGAGGTACGCCTGCCAGGCGTGCTGCTCCTCGTCGTCGAGCCAGCGCGGCTCGGTCGCGGATTCGTTGCTCATGCCATCCACTCTCTCACCGCCAGACGAATTATTTAAGATTTAACAATACGGCTTCGGCTGAGAACGACCTTCTTCCGGTCGGATGGGCCCGGTGCCGACGAACGGGCGGGGTGCGGGGATCCGGGCGCGGGGGGAGCGGGTCGGCCGCAGGTGTGAGTGCCCCGCGGTGGGGCGGCCATCGTCGCGGGGCGGTCGGATACCGCCAGTGTGACGCCGTAGCGCCGTTATGTCGTTAATGTCGAAGCCATTTCTCGGCCGGGGCGCCATCCGGGCGCGCTCCGCCCGCGTGCCCGGACGGCCGGAGCGGCGCCGGTGCGCCCCCGGCGTGCTCAGTCCTCGCCCGGAGTGATCAACTCCAGGGACCGGAGCGCGGCCAGCAGGGCGCGGTCGTCGCCGTCCGGGGTCCAGGACGCCACGTCGAGTGCGGTGTCGGTCAGCTTGATCGCGTGCGCGTCGCCGTGCGCGGCGGCCCGCTCGAAGACCTCCTCCGGGGTGAGCGCCCCGGCCTTGAGGGCCGGCAACGGCGCGTCGGGGCTGTAGACGGAGGTGAGCGCGGCGCTCGCCGCCCAGGCCGCCCCGAGCGAGGGCGCCCACAGCTCACGGGGGAGCGCCGGGAGGGTGCGCAGGACCGCGCTCGGCGCGGTGGCCGCGTGCACCAGGAGGACCGCGTCGCCGTGGCCGTAGTCCAGGTACCGGTGGGTGGCGGCCCGCACCAGCGCGGCCAGCTGCTCGCGCGCGTCCTCGGGCCCCTGCGGTGCGCGCAGCGACTCGGCGGCGGCCAGCCAGCCCTGCGTGCCGGGGAGCTGGGCCAGTCCGTTGACGACCGGCGTCCGCTGGTCGGCGACGTGCGGGAGCGTGGCGAGCACGTCGTCGGGGGCGCCGGTGCCGCTCGGCCGCACGGACACCGG
>LIQL01000222.1 GCA_001418405.1 Streptomyces diastatochromogenes
GGCGGGGGATGCGGCCAGGCGCGAGTGGGTGCGGAGGGTGGAGGAGGCGCAGCGTGGGGGGGACGCGCGGTGGGCAGAGCGAGTGAAGGAGAAGGAACGGGGCTACGGGGGGCGGGGGACGGTTCGGCGCCCCGGTAGCGGGACGCGCGGTCAGCGGCGCGGCGGGTCCAACAGCTGGGGCGGCGGGGGCGGTTGCGGAAGCGGCCCTGGCTGCGGAGGGCACGGCTCTGGCGGGCACAGCTGTGGAGGCGGTGGCGGCCATGGTTGCGGGGGGCACGGCTGTGGGGGCCATTGAGCGCGAGGACCTTTGGCAACTGTCAGCCTGTGATGCATAGGGCCGCGTGCACGTCTCCGTGACTCGCGTCTACGTCTCCGTGAGCCGCGTCTACGTCTCCGTGAAGCGGGCTCCGGCGGCGGAGCACGCTTCACGGACCGTGCGTGCCGGCTCCGGCGGCCGTTCGGAAGGGGTGTCTCAGGAGGGCACTGGCTCGTGCTCCTGGGAGCGTTGGCCGGGCATGACGGGGGCTTCCGGATCGGGCTCGTGGGTTGGGGCGGGCACGGGGTCCGGGTCCGTCAGCCCTTCCCGGTGTGCCTGGACGCCGGCGCGTACCGCCCAGAAGTAGAAGGCCAGGGCGGAGATGCCGACCAGTGCGACGTCCACGCCGCCCGGCAGGACGCCGTGGCCGCCGAACTCCGTGCTGCCCAGGGCAGACAGCACCGACAGCCACAGCAGGAACCCGATCATCCACCAGGCGGCGGCGAACTGCCGGGCCAGGTTTCGTTCGCCCCGCCGGCGCAGCACCAGCGCCGCGATCGGCACGGAGACCATCACGAGGAGGGTCACCTTGCCGGTGTTGGGCCACTTCGACCAGTACAGGGCGCACGCGGCGAAGGCGAAGGTGAGCGGGCAGAGCACGGAGGCCGCGGGCAGGCGGAACGGGCGCGGCAGGTCCGGCTTGGTGCGGCGCAGGACGCCCACCGCGATGGGGCCGATCAGGTACGAGACGACCATGGCGGCCGAGATGACACTGGCCAGGGCCTCCCAGCTGTGGCCGATGGTGAGCAGCAGGAGCACGGAGAAGCCGAGGTTGAGCCACATCGCGGGGCGGGCGGTGCCGTAGCGGGGATGCACCTCGGCGATCTTCCTGGGGAAGAAGCCGGTCTCGGCGAGGTTCTGCGCCAGGTACGAGGCGGAGGCGACGTTGCCGATGTTGGCGCCGCACGGCGAGATGAAGGCGCCGAACTGGAGCAGGGTGACGACCCAGTGCAGCATCAGGAGCTTGGCCAGGTCGGCGAAGGGGGAGGCGAAGTTGATTCCGTGCCAGCCGCCGGCCTCGGCGAGCTTCTCGGGCGGGACGGAGCCGAGGAACGCGACTTGCAGGGCGAGGTAGATCACCAGGCCGAGGGTGAGTGCGCCGACGAGCGCGAGCGGGATGGCTCGGCCGGCGTTCCGGGCGGCGCCGCCGAGGTTGACGACGGCCTGGAATCCGTTGAAGGCGAAGACGACGCCCGAGGTGGTGACGGCCGTCAGTACGGCGGACCAGCCGTTGGGGGCGAAGCCGCCGTGGGCGGTGAAGTTGTCCGGGTGGAAGCCGGAGGCGATGAGCGCGGCGACGGCCAACACCGGGATGGCGAATTTGACCAGGGTCAGGATCGTGTTCGCCCGGGCCAGCAGGGCGACCGACCAGTAGCAGGCGAACCACAGCGCAAAGGTGAGGAACAGGGCCATCGCCATGCCGGAGGCGGTGAGGCTGCCGTCGGAGACGAGCCCCTGGGCCCAGCCGAAGTCCCAGGAGGACATGTACTGGGTGCCCGCGATGGACTCGATCGGGATCAGGGAGGCGATGGCGATCCACACCGCCCAGCCGCTGACGAAGCCGAGCACCGGCCCGTGGGTGATCGAACCGAACCGGGCCATGGCGCCGGGCAGTGGGTAGGCGGCCCCGACTTCCGCGTACGACATGGCGATCATGCCGATGAAGACGGCCCCGATCACCCAGGCGACCAGGGCCGCGGGGCCTGCGACCTGTGCGGCCTGACCGGCGCCGAAGAGCCAGCCGGAGCCGAAGATGGAGCCCAGTCCGATCATGATCAGAGCGAAGAGGCTGAGGTTCTTGCTGCCGGCCGCGCTCATGTCCATGCCGGGCTACGTCCGTTCTGCCGTGCGAAAAGATCGAGACACACTTTAATTGAACTTTTCGGCATTTCCGCCACGCGTTGAGGGCTCTCGAATTATCGATAATCGATCAAAATGCGGGAGGCGCTTTCGCGCCGTCGGCTCTCCGGTGGGCGGGCGGCCTGCCGCGTGAGACGTCGGCCGGGCGGCGACCCGTCGCAGGGCCCACCACACCACGGCCAGCATCAGTACGTCGCCGGCCCGGTGCAGCAACCACTCGCCGAACGGCGTCCGCCCCGGGCCCGACCAACCACCCAGCAGCAACCACTGGCGCAGCAGGTCACCGGGCTCGGACAGCAGCCCGCTACCGACGACCGACGTCTGGATCCAGGCCGCCACGGCCTCGTACGACAGGACCACCAGGGACAGCGCGATCACCGCGGTCCCCACGCTCGCGGCCAGGCGGGCGGCCCGCGGCGGCACATCACCCCGGGGCGCCGCGTCCGCGTCCTTCATGGTGATCCGCGCCACGACGACCGTGACCAGCGAGCTGACCAACGCGGCGAACACCACGGTCGGGCCGCTCGACGCGCTCATGCTCGCCAACTGCGGCAGGAGCCGGAAGCTGCCGTGGCCCGAGGAGGCGATCAGCCACGGCGCGGAGGCGATGCCGGCCAGCGTGCCGGCCACCGGGCCCCAGGCCCACAGCGCGAGCAGCGTGGCCGGTGTGCGGCCCGGCGTCGGCGGCATTCTCCGGACCAGGTGCAGCGCGCCGGCCAGGTAGGCCACGAAGACCGCCACGAACCTGATCTGCATCGTGGTGCGGTGGAGTGTGGAGTACTGGGGGCCGTCGCCCGGCAACAGCGTCGTCGGGGTGTCATACGCCCACGGGGTGAGCCATCTTCGGAGTTCGTTCATCGACTGGATGTCCAACAGGTTCGTGGTGCCGCGCAGTTCGAGTGCCTGCGCGCTCGCTCCCGCCCACCACAGCAATAACGTCAGCGACAGGGCTCCGACCAGGGCCGGTATCGCTGCGCGTCGATGAGTCATCTGTCTTCCCCCGCCTCGGCACAGTGGCCGTTGATGGTGCGAACGACCGCAGAGTACGGGGCGGTGTCCGGGTGCGGCGTGGGTGCGGCATGTGTGCGTCGACATGGCGGGCCGCCCCAGTCGTCCCTAGAGATCCGCAGACATCCGAAACGTGTGCAGGCGTTCGCAGACATCCGCAGACATCCGCAGAGATCCGCGGACATCAGTAGATGTCCGCAGGCGTTCGTCGTCGGCGGGGAAGGCGGTGGCGGCCGGGTTGGAGCTCCATTGGTCAGCGGCTACGCTGGGATGCCACGGCAGTCGTTTCCGCTGCCGTACGGCGGTGGGGCCCGCCGTACCCGAACCGCAGCACAGTCGCCGCCAACGGTCCCTACTTGCGAACGAGTGCACCCTTTTCCGGGTGCCTGGCGAGTAGGAGACGTGCGCGTGGAACCCCTTCACCCCGGGGCCGTACAGGAGCCCCTCGACCCCGACGTCGGGTCCCTCGACAGCGTGCGCCGGCCGCGGCGCGGGCAGCGCGCGGACCAGTGGCCGGTGCTCGGTGCGATCTCCGTCGGGGGCGCACTGGGCGCTGTCGCCCGCTACGGAGCGTCGCTGACCTGGCCCACCGCCGCCGGCGCCTTCCCCTGGACGACCTTGGTCATCAACGTGCTGGGATGCGCGGTGATCGGCACCTTCATGGTCGTGATCACCGACCTGTGGAGCGCACACCGACTGGTGCGCCCCTTCTTCGGCACCGGCGTCCTCGGCGGCTTCACCACGTTCTCCACCTACGTGGTGGACGTCCAGCGCCTGGTCGAGCGCGGCCGGGCCGGCATGGCGCTGAGCTACCTGGCGCTGACCGTCCTCTCCGCGTTGGCGGCCGTGTGGGCCGCCGCGGCGGTGACCCGGCGCCTGATCGAACGGAGGACGCGATGACCACGGTGCACGGCCCCGCGCTGCGGCTCACGGTGGTCGTCGGGGAGAACGACGCCTGGCACCACCGGCCGCTGTTCACCGAGATCGTCCACCGGGCCCACGCCGCCGGCCTCGCCGGCGCCAGCGTCTTCCGCGGCGTCGAGGGCTTCGGCGCCTCGTCGATGGTCCACACCATGCGGCTGCTGTCCCTCAGCGAGGAACTGCCGGTGGCGATCGTGATCGTCGACGACGAGGAACCCGTCCGCGCCTTCCTCCCGCAACTCGACGCGCTCATCGACGGCGGCCTCGTCATCCTCGACGAGGTCGAAGCCATCCGCACCACCAGCAAGCAGGAGAACCACGCATGACCTGGGCCCTCGTCGTCATCGGCGCGATGGTCGGCGCACCGTTGCGCTACCTCACCGACCGCAGCGTGCAGCGCCGCCACGACACCGTCTTCCCCTGGGGGACCTTCACCGTCAACGTCGCCGGAAGCCTGGTCCTCGGGCTGCTGACCGGTGCGGTGGCGGCCGGGGCCGCCTCGCCGCACGTGCAACTGCTCGTCGGAACCGGCCTGTGCGGGGCCCTGACCACGTACTCCACGTTCTCCTACGAGACGCTGCGCCTGTCGGAGGACGGGGCGGGATTCCTCGCCGCGGCCAACGTCGTGGGCAGCATCGTCGCCGGCCTCGGAGCGGCCTTCGTGGGGGCGGCCCTGGCCCAGGCCATCTGGGCGTAGCCGGGGCCGCGCCGGCACCGGCGCGGGAGCTGAGCAACGCCCACGGCCGGCCGGTCCGTTGGATAGCCTGGCATCATGCCTGAGGCTTCAGAGGTGGCGCGCTTCTACGATCAGCTCGCGGCCGACTACCACCGCATCTATGCCGATTGGGACGCCAGCATGGCCCGGCAGGGGCGGGCCCTGGACGCCGTCATCCGAGCGGAGCTCGAAGTGCAGGGCGGCGCCTCGGTGTTGGACTGCTCGTGCGGCATCGGTACCCAGGCGATCGGTCTGGGCCTGTGCGGTCACCGGGTGACCGGCACGGACATCAGCGCGTCGGCCGTCAGCCGCGCGGTCCGCGAAGCGGCTCAGCGCGGTGTCCCGCTGCCGGCCGCGGCCGCGGACATGCGCCGTCTGCCCTTTCCCGACGGCCGGTTCGACGTGGTGGTGAGCGCCGACAACTCCTTGCCCCACCTGCTCACCGCGCACGACGTGCGCACGGCCCTGACGGAAATGCGACGGGTGCTGCGCGGCGAGGGGCTGTTGGTGGTCAGCACGCGCCCCTACGACGAGATCCGGCGGGCGCGGCCCGCGTCGACCCCGCCGCAACTCGCCGCGTCGCCGCACGGCAGGAGCGTCTCGTTCCAGCTGTGGGACTGGCATCCGGACGGTGAGCGCTACGACCTGGAGCACTTCCAACTCGTCCCGGACGGAGGGGACTGGAGCGTGCGCATGCGACGAGCCACCTACTGGGCCCTCACCCAGGGGCAGTTGACGCGCTTCGCGGTCGAGGCGGGGTTCACCGACGTGACGTGGCGGACCCCCGAGTGCAGTGGGTTCTTCCAGCCCGTCCTCACCGCGCGCGTCGGCTGATCCGCTCCCAGGCGGTCCGGGTGAGCTCGTACTCGACCTCGCCGTGTTCGGACCCTTCGATCGCCTCGGGCCAGTCGCCGGTGAAGTTCCGTAGGAAGACCAGGCCGGCTTTTTCCATCACCCGTCGGGAACGGACGTTGACCGCCATGGTGTTCGCGGTGATCCGTTCGACGCCGAGGTCGGTGAACCCCTTGTCGATCAGGGTCCGGGATCCCTCCGTGGCGTACCCCTTGCCCCAGGCGGCCCGGTTCAGTCGGTAGCCGAGTTCGACCACTGCCGCGTCGTGCTCGTCCAGGGGACGGAACTCGAACCAACCGAGGAACTCGCCGCCGGCCCGCTCCTCGGCGGCCCAGTAGCCAGGGGTGCCGAGGCAGGGGTGGTGGTGGCGGAGCCGTGGCAGGGTCCGTGCCTGGATCGTTTCGTGGCTGGCCGGCTTGCCGCCGTTGATGAACCGCATGACCTCGGGGTCGTCGTCCAGGGCGAAGAGGCGCTCGGCGTCGGCGTCGGTGAACGGCCGCAGGGCGAGCCGTTCGGTTTCCAGGAAGCGGGGCATGGCGTGATCCTCACCGCCGCAGGCCGGGCCCGCCACCGGATATCGCGGCGCAGGGGTGGGGAGGGGCCCCGGCGCACCGTGCGGGACCGGAGTCCCCTCCCCGCTCAGCCGTGGGAAATGCGCTCGATCTCCCTCAGGTGGGCCGCGCCGATGCGGCCGTCCTCCAGGGACAGCAGCCACGGCAACAGTTCCGGCGTGGCGTGCACTTCGTTGTGGAAGCCGAAGCGGAGGTCGGCGAGTTCGTCCTCGATGAGCCACCAGTCGAGTGCGTCGCCGAGGTGGCGGTCGGCTGCCTGGGTGCGGGTCCGGGCCCAGGCGGTCAGCCAGGGGGTGAGGGTGCCGGTGAGGGCCCCGAGTGTTTCCAGGACGCGCGTGACGTCTCCGGTGCTCGGGTGACTGTGGAGGAGGGACCGCCACCAGGCCTGCCACACGTTCTCCAGCGCCGTGCGCTCCGGCGCGGGCCAGGTGCGCCAGCCGGCGGCGATGAACTGCGAGGCGACCGCATCGGACAGGAGCTGGTCGGCGACGAGGAGCCGGACGATCCGCGGCGTGACCCTGCGGTACAGGCCGGGGAAGTCGTCCCAGTGACTGGGGACCTCGTGTGCGACGTAGGGGATCAGGTCGTCCGGTATCCGGTGCACGGGACCGGCCAGGGCTGCAAGGTCCTCTTCGCCGTAGCAGTGGGTGCAGCCGCCCACGGAAATCGGCAGGTGGGCGCGTGGTGCGAAGGCGACGTCCAGGGCGTCGAGGGCCTCGCGGAGTTGCTGGTGCGGGTCGGTCATGGGGTGCCTGACGGGACTCCGTCCGGAGGCTCCGGAGAAGGGAGAGACGCTACCACGGGCACGTTCCGCTCCGTCCTGCTGGTCGTCCACGCGAGCGACGGCCCGGCTCGTCCAGGCACCGCATCCGGTGCCTGGACGGGAGTCGGGGTCGAGCCCACGGACGCCAACACCGCGTACCTCCTGTACACGTCGGGCACCACGGGGCGCCCCAAGGGCGTGTGCGTCACCCGCGGGGCCCTGGCCGCGCACGTGGACGACATGGCCGAGCGGCTGGAACTGGTGCCGGAGGACCGCGTCCTGTGGTTCGCCGCCCCGCACGTCGACGTCGCGTGGGAGCAGGCGCTGACGCCACTGCGGGTGGGGGCCACCGTGGTGACCCGCGGGCCCGGCGTGCCGACCTTCGGGGAACTGGCCGACCTCGTCGAGCGCCACGCGGTGACCGTCGCCAACCTGCCGGGCGGGTACTGGAACGGGTGGGCCCTCGCCCTGACGGAGCAGCAGCGCACCCAGCGCCGCGCGCTGCGGTTGATGATCTCGGGCAGTGAACGCATGTCCGCCCGTGCGGCCGTCAACTGGCAGCGGATCCTCCCCGACGTGCCGTTGCTCAACGCCTACGGGCCGACCGAAGCCGTCATCACCTCGACCCTCTTCCGGGTGCCCGCCGGCCTGGCCGCGCGGGACGAGATCCCCATCGGTACGGCCTGTGGAAGCCGACAACTCCGATTGCTGGACGCCGAGTTGGCGCCAGTGGTACGCGGGCAGGTCGGTGAGCTGTACGTCGGTGGCGGGCCACTGGCCCGGGAGTACCTGGGGCGTCCGTCGATGACGGCCGCGCGCTTCGTGCCCGATCCGTACGCGGACTCCCGCGGTGCCGTGATGTACCGCACCGGCGACCTGGTCCGGGAGAACGCGGACGGGGACCTGGAATTCGTCGGTCGGATCGACGACCAGGTGAAGGTCAGGGGGTTCCGGGTGGAGCCGGCGGAGGTGCGACTCGCCTTGGAGCGCCACCCGGCGGTGCGGCACTGCGCCGTGCTGGGGCGCACCGCGCCCGGCGGGCCGACCTCCCTGGTCGCCGACCCCGCGTTCTGGGCCGGCGACGACAGTCTCCCGATCCTCCGGGAACTGCGCCAACGGGCCCCGTTGTGGCACCTGGAATCGGCGACCGAGGGGCCGTTGTGGTGCGTGCTGTCGCACGAGTTGGCCGGTGAAGTGCTGGGCGACGCGGCACGGTTCAGCTCCGAGCGAGGGTCGCTGCTGGGCACCGGCCGGGACCGGGCGCCGGCCGGTGCGGGCAAGATGATGGCGCTCACCGACCCCCCCGCGCCACCGGCACCTGCGGAACCTGGTGCTGCCGTATTCGGGCTCGACTCCCTCGACGTGCGGCTGCACCCCCGCGCGGGGCGCGGCTGACGCGCCCGTGCCCGGCAGGGGGCTGCCCGCCGGCACACCCGGGCAGCCCTCTGCCGGGTCTCAGATGCGGCGGTGAACTACGCTCATGCCTTGCATCTGTGACCATCGGCAAGGGGGTCTCGTGGGCGAAGGCATGCTTCCGCCGGGGCAGCGTCTGGTGAAGGGCTGGCCCGTCTCGCACTACGGTCCCGTGCCCCGCTTCCGCCCGGAGCGGTGGACCCTCCGCGTCTTCGGCGCCACCGCGAGCGGGCAGCCGCACGCCTGGACCTTCGACGAGGTCGTCGCCCTGCCGGGGGTGACGATCGTGGCGGACCTGCACTGCGCGTCCGGCACCAGCACCATCGGCCACGAGTTCTACGGGGTGCCGGCCGCCGCGCTGCTGGACCTCGCCCCGCCCGCCCCGGACGTCACGCACGTCATGGCCTGGGCCGAGTACGGCTACAGCGCCAACCTCCGCCTGTCCGACGTCACCGCGGACACCACCCTGATGGCCACCCACCACGACGGGGAGCCGCTCACCGCCGAACACGGCGCGCCCCTGCGCCTGGTCGTCCCGCACCTCTACGGCTACAAGGGGCCGAAGTGGCTGCGCGGCATCGAGTACATGACCCGGGACCGGCGCGGCTTCTGGGAGGAACGCGGCTACCACAACACCGCCGACCCCTGGACCGGGAAGCGCCACTCCTACGAAGAGGACGACGCCCCCTAGCGACACGGTCCCGAACTCCCGCGCCCGACAAGCACCAACGGGCACATCCGAATCACCAGCCAACTACCGATACGAAAGCGCCATTTGACGGGCGCCGATGACGAGGAGGGATCGGCATGACGGACACCGAAGAGGCACGGATCGCGGGTCTGGTCGCCGCGCAGGAGAAGGCCATCGCGCTGTTCGCCGAGGTGGAGGCGCGCGGGATCGTGGCGCCCGGACGCGGGGAGCGGGAGGTCAGCGACCACGTCCGCGACCTGGCGAACGAGATGTTCGGCACCACCAAGCACTGGCACAAGCGGATCATCCGCTCCGGCCCCAACACGCTGGCGCCCTACCGCGACAACCCACCGGACCGCGTCATCGGCGAGGAGGACGTCGCCTTCGCCGACTTCGGCCCGATCTTCGAGGAGTACGAAGCCGACTTCGGCCGCACCTACGTCTTCGGTCAGGACCCCGACAAACACCGCCTCCTGACCGACCTGCCCCGCATCTTCGACGCCGGCCGCGCCGCCTTCCAGGCCGACGACACCATGACCGGCGCCCGCCTGTACCGGACCGTGGAGGAACTGGCCGCCGAGGCCGGATGGGAGATCGGCATCTGGCACACCGGCCACCTGGTCGGCGAGTTCCCCCACGAGACCAACGACGGCGCCAAGTCCGAGTCCTACATCACCCCGGACAACACCTCACCGTTGCGCCGCACCGACCGGGCCGGACGGGCCTGCCACTGGATCCTCGAACTCCACTTCGTCGACCGCGCAAGGCAGTTCGGCGGCTTCTACGAGCAACTCCTGGACCTGGCCTGACGGCGGCGCGGACCGGCCCGTCAGCCCGTCGCCACGCCGGTCCCTCAGCCCGCGTAGGTGAGTTGGACGAGCGTGATCTCGGTGTCGCCGATGAGGATGACGCCGGCGACGTGGCTGCGGGCGATGGTCCGCATCACCCCGTCGTCGGTCCCGTAGGGCTCGGAGTACGAGGGCGGGTCGACCAGCGCGTCCAGCAGGAGCACCGAAAGGTCCTGACGCGCCTCGTCCGGGAGGGACTTGTAGGTGGCGTGGAGGGCGGGGTCGAGGTGGAGCCGGTAGGTCACGCGGCGCCCCACCCGTGCGCACCGTTCTCGCCGGCGGCGGAACGCAACTCCTCGGCGCTCACGTCGATCAGCCCCGCACGGTAGGTGGAGGGGAGGTTCCCGGCCCCGCAGAACGACGTGCGCAGGTGCTCGACCCGCTCGCGGTCGGCTTCGAAGGTCTCGATGAACTTCACCCAACGGTTCAGGACGGCCGGTAGCTCGCGGACGTCGGTGAAGCCGATCTCCCGCATGAACGTCGCCCGCAACTCGGAATGCGGCAGGGCGTGGGAGATGCCGTCGACCGTCCACGACCGACCGGAACTGCTCATCGGATCCTCCACCTGACCTGCGGGCGCGGAGGAATGCATCCGCGCCGTCCGCCCCACCACGGTAGCAATCCTCCCGCGTCGGCGGCGACGCCTTCGCCGCGGATCGTCGATGACCTCGGCATTACCTCTCCGGTAATCGATCCGGTGCGCCGTGGCCGGCAGGCTTGCCGCCGCAGGTGCGTGACCCGATTCAGAGGACGAGGGCCACCACAACCGCGCATTCCGGCCACAGACGGATAGTTCACCAAGGAGTGATGTCATGACCTCGGTCAAGCCCGCCGCGACGCAGGGCGCCCCCACCACGACCGGTCCCGCCACCTGGCTGCGCCGCTTCCTGGCGCTCGACGCGGTGGTCACCGGGGCCAACGGGTTGGCCTACCTCCTCGCCCCCGGTCCCGTGGGCCGCCTGATCGGCGTCGATCCGGGCCTGCTGGCCGGGCTCGGAGCGTTCTTGACGGCGTACGGGGTGGCGGTGGGAGTGCTCGCGGTGCGGGCGCGGCAACCCGCCCTCGCCGTGCGGCTGGTGGTGCTGGCCAACGTGGTCTGGGCCGTGTCGAGCCTCGTCGCGCCGGCCCTCTGGTTCGACGCCAGCACCGCGGGCACGGTGTGGATTCCGTTGCAGGGCGTCGTGGTGGGCGGCTTCGCCGCACTCCAGTACGGCGCGTTCCGCCGCCGCACGGCCTGACGGTGCCGACGCCGCCTCGGCACGAGAACTCGGTGGCCAACCCGGGCCGCCCCGGGCCACGATGCCATGCATGACCGACCAACCCGCACGATGGACCCAGGCGACCGTGTACCCCGACATGTGGGCCGACCCCGACGACGATCCCCGCGACAACGGCGGCCCCGTCCCGGACGGCGAACTCGCCACCCTCCAGGACTTCCTGACGAACTACCGGATGACCCTGCGGATGAAGTGCGAGGGCCTGGACCCGGAGCAACTGGCCCGGCGTTCGGTCCCGCCCTCGACGCTGTCCCTGCTCGGCCTGGTCCGCCACCTCGCCGAGGTGGAACGGGACTGGCGCGGCTGGCTCGGCGAGGGCGACCCGCTGCCGAAGCTGTACGGCGTGCGCGACGGGGACTTCGACGGGGCCGTCGGCGAACAGGCCGTGGTCGACGCCGCCTACGTCGACCTGGAGCGCGAGCAGGCCGCGACCGACGCGGCGCTGGCCGCGCACCCGGACCTGGGCGAGCGGGTGGGGAAGGACAAGTTCGCGATCCGCGAGCTGCTGGTCCACCGGATCGAGGAGTACGCCCGGCACTGCGGTCAGGCCGACCTGCTGCGCAAATGCATCGACGGGCGGGTGGGCCAGTGACGGGCGCCCGGGCGCATCCGCTCTCGCCGTGCCACCGGCAGCCACGCCGGCGGGGCGACGCCCGCCGGTGACCGGGAAGGGGACGTGGTCGTGACCGCCGTCGTCGACGGCGGCGGTCAGATCCAGTACGGCGCCCGGGGGACCGGGCCGGGTTCGGACGACGACAGGCCGGCGCCGGTGGTGCGGCCGGTCAGCCAGCCGAGGAGCTCGGCCTGGGGGCCCGTCACGGTCGGTCCGCCGACGCCCAGTTCCAGGGCCAGGTCGCTGTCGGACGCCGCGATCCGCAGGGGTGCGATGCCCGTGCGTCGCCGCTGTGCCGCGAAGAGGTCGTCGATGATCCAGCGGGCGGCCTCCGGCGGCACATCGGCGAAGGCATAGCCGGCGGCCAAGTCGACGTGGTGGACTTCGAGTTCGCGCAACCGGGTGGGCAGGAGGGCGGCCGGTGTGCGCAGTTCACCGGTGCGCATGCGGACCTCGTAGCTCCAGGCCGCGTCGGGCAGGGCCCGTACGGCGTGGTCGAAGCGCTCGGCGCTCGCCAGGACGTCGGCGACCAGTTCGCGGACCGGGCGCCGGGCACCGGCCTCGATCTCCGCGGCCCGGGCGTCCATGCTCGCGTACTGCGGGGTCTCCACTCCGGTACGGGCCCAGGTGAGCAGCCGGCAGAGGCTGTCGGTGGCACGCGCCACATGGGTGATCACATGGCCGCGGGTCCACGGCGGCACCAGTGTCGTGCCACCGACGTCCGCGTCGGCGAGTGCCGCGACGGTCTTCACGAAGCGGTCCGTGGCCGCCGAAATCGGGCCCATCGCCTCGGCCTCGTGCATCTCGCCCCTCACTTTCGCCGCCGGTCGAACGGATGCGAAACGCCCGCTTCCCACGAGATGTTCCATATGATGGAATGCTCGTATCGCATCCTGGTGATCGTGCGGACTCTAGGCGGCACGCTTCCGCGGCGTCAACGAACCCTTGCACGGGCACCGTTCCGGAGATCAGCCCCGTATCCCCATGACTGGCGCGGCTCGGGAGGAAACACAGCACTTCACCTGGTCCACCCGCGAAGGGTGCCAGTCACCCGTTTCTCCGATCCGGCACGCCACGGCACGTTCCGGACCTCGAACGGCGTTGGATATCGGTCATCAACTCCCCGCACCGCGACGGACGAAGCCGCACCGTGAGTGGAATCCCCGGCTCCCGACCCACCGGATTCCTTGGCGCGTAAGGTGCTGCCGCCCGCCCCCGACCGCAACCACCGTGCGGAGCCGGGAGTCCTACCGGACATGAAGCGACGCATACCCTTCCGACTCAGCAGACCCGCGGCTGGCGCCCTCGGCCGGCGAGCGGGCGCAGCGCTCGCCCTGACCTCCCTCACCCTCCCGCTGACGGTCGCCCTGAGCTCGCCCGCCCAAGCCGCCGGCTCGGGCTGCTACGGACTCCGCGGCCCCTACCAGAGCCAGGCCGAGCGGTTCCTCGGACTCAAGGTCGACGGTCGGCAGTCGACATCCGACTGCCGCGCCATCCGGGCCTTCCAGAACAGCCACGGCATCACCCCGAACTACGGCTACGCCGGCCCGGTCACCTGGAGCGTGATGCAGGTGGTGGCCAAGCAGCGGGCCGCCGGCCGCAACCCGAACAGCGCCCACAAGTGCCCCACCAACAAGGGCCGGATCGCCTGCGTCGACCTGACCCGGCAGATCAGCTGGATCCAGGACGGCCGGCGACTGGTGTACGGCCCGGTACCCGTCCGCACCGGCCGCAAGGGCGGCGCGACCCGCACCGGCCTCAAGCGGGTGTACTGGCGGCACCTGAACCACGTGTCGTCGATCTACCACACGCCCATGCCGTACAGCCAGTTCTTCGACGGCGGTGAGGCGTTCCACGCCATCAGCGGCAGCGTCTGGTCCGCCCCCGGCTCGCACGGCTGCGTCAACATGCGCACCAACGACGCGAAGAAGTACTGGTCGCTGCTGCACAACGGCGACGACGTCTACGTCTACGGGCGCAAGCCCGGTACCTGAGCGGTCCCGCGGGCGTGCCGCCGCTCCGGCCGGCACGCCCGCACCCCGCAGGACGGTGGCACCGCACGACCCCGGCCGTCACCGCGCGCCGGGCCGCCCGTGCCGCCCGCCTCAGCTGGCCAGCAGGGTGTACAGGGCCATCGGCGTCACGTAGCCGGGCCAGCGGCCGTCCGCGAAGAGGTGGACGCCCGCGTCCTGGTAGCACTGGTCGACGAGCTGGGAGCAGATCATGTGCCGGGTGCTGGCCACGTAGCGGCGCAAGCCCGGAACGGGCAGGTGGAAGCGGTGGGTTGCGATCGCCGCGTAGTCGAGGAAGCTGTACGGCACGCCCACGTACCGGTCGGCGGCCGCGCAGATGCCCTCGCGCTGCTGCTCGGTGAGCCGATTCGGGCACACGTACAGCACGTCGGAACCGTCGTACTCGGTGAGCTGCCGGATGCGGGCGCCGCCCGGCTCGGCCTCCAACAACCGGTCACCGGGCAGTACCAGGAAGGCGTGTTCGTAGTCGGCGAAGCCGTCTCCGTTGATCCACTGGCCGAAGCGGATCAACCGGCCGGTGACACCGGATATCTGGGTGAGCCCGATGTCACCGGGCAGGGGATGGGTGTGCTTCATGAGCGGCTCCTGAGAGCGTGAGAAGCGGATTCCCCCGGGTGATACCCGCTGTTCGGGCCCCCGCACCGCGCCACGGCCAGTCTTCGGGCCGCCGATCCGTCAGGCCCGCGACGCTGCGGAACGCGAGGGAACGGTGATGCTTCCGACGCCCTGAGGGGTAAACGTTCCGCGACCGACACGGGGCAGCACCGACGACGAGGAGCGCGCGACCATCATGGCCACGGGCAGCACCGACACCCCGACGACGGCGGACCACAGCACCAGCACGGCGCTCACCGGCAGCGTCGCCCTGGTGACCGGCGCCTCCAGCGGCATCGGCGCCGCCACCGCACTGGCACTGGCCCGCGAGGGCTGCTCCCTCGCCCTGATCGCCCGTCGGGCCGACCGCCTGCACGCGTTGACGGAGACGATCGCCGCGCAGGGCGGCGGCCCGGCCGTCGCCCTGGCCGCCGACCTCAGCGACGGGGAACAGACCCGGCAGGCCGTCGAACGGACCGTGGAACGCCTCGGTCGCCTGGACGTACTGGTCAACAACGCCGGCTACGGCGCCCGCGCCGCCGTCGAGGACGGCGACCCCGACGACTGGGACCGGATGGTCGACCTCAACCTCAGGGCCGTCCTACGGATGTCGCACGCCGCGCTCCCGCACCTGCTGCGCGCGGCCGGGTCCGGCCCGCGCGGGGTCGCCGACCTGGTCACCGTCAGCTCCGTCGCCGGCCGAGTGCCCCGCAAGGACAACAGCGTCTACTCCGCCACCAAGCACGCGGTGTGCTCCTTCAGCGAGTCCCTGCGCCAGGAGGTGACCGGTCGCGGCGTCCGCGTCGGACTGGTGGAACCCGGCATGACCACCACCGAGATGACCCTCGGCAGTCAGGCCGCGTTGGCCCACGGCCTGCCCCGGGACGCCTGGCTGCACGCCGACGACGTCGCCTGCGCCATCGCCTTCATGGTCACCCAACCGGCCAGGGTGGCCGTCAACGAAATCATGGTCCGGCCCACCGCCCAGGAGCGCTGACCCGTGCCGCTGCGCCTCCTGGTCACCTCCGACACCCACGTCCCGCAACGCGCCAGGGCCCTGCCGCCGCACCTGCTCGACGCCGTACCGCACGTCGACGTCGTGGTGCACGCCGGCGACTGGACCGACCTCGCCACCCTGGACCTGCTCCGGGCCCGGGCCCGTCGGCTGATCGCGGTCCACGGCAACAACGACGGCCCGGAACTGCGCGCCCGGCTGCCGGAGGTGGCCCGCGCGGACCTGGACGGACTGCGCCTCGGCGTGGTGCACGAGACCGGCCCCGCCCGGGGCCGGGAACACCGCTGCGCCGAGCGCTTCCCCGACCTCGACGTGCTCGTCTTCGGACACAGCCACATCCCGTGGGACACCACGACGGAGACGGGCCTGCGCCTGTTGAACCCCGGTTCCCCGACGGACCGCCGCCGGCAGCCCGCCTGCACGTACGTGACCGCCGAGATCACCGGCGGCCGACTCACCGAGGTCGTGCTGCACCGCCTGCCCCCTCGACGCTGAGCCCTCCCCGCCCGAGGTCACCGACCCAACAGGCCCCGGACATAGGCGGCCTGACCCGCGTGCTGCAGGTCGTCCGAGACCACGCTGACCAGCCGGACGCCCAGGGTGACCGGCGGCGACCAACCCCGGTCGACGACCCGGCCGAGGTCCTTCACGGCGAGCGTGGCGAGGAACCGCGCGGTGCTCTCGTGCACGGCGGCGTGATAGCCCGTCAGCAGCTCGGCGCTCAGGCCCCGGACCTTCGCGACGTCCTTCCGGGAGTGCCCGTAGCCGATGTCGGCCTGGGGGAACGGCAGCCCGAACGCCTCGGACCACTCGTCGGCGGTCCAGATCTGTTCGGTGCCGGCCACCCCGGCGACGTGGTCGTCCTGGACCCGGGTGAGGTGCCAGACCAGCCAGGCGATGGAATTGGCCCGTCCGTCGGGGCGGCTGCCGAGTTCCTCGGGGCCGAGGCCGTCCACCACCTCCTCGACGACCTCGCGGATCCGGCCGAAGGCGTCGACGAGCAGATCGGTGCTGGCGGACATGGCGGCTCCGTGCGGTGGGGGACGTCCGGGGACCGGCGGATGCCCATCGTCGCAAGCCGGGCCGGGGCGTGCCGCCCGGCGCACCGGCGCGGTCGGTCGGTCCGCCGCATGGCGCAGGCCGGCGGTGTGCCCGCGCGGCGCGTTCAGCACGGGCGCGGCGCGGTCGACGCGGTGCGTCAGGACCGGGCGGAGCGTACGGCGAGGGTGTCGAGCAGGGCCTGGACCGGCCGCAGCGCGCGGTCTCCGGGGCCCACGACGGCGAGGACGCGGGGGAGCGGCTCCACCACCCGGACCAGCCGGCCGGCCCGGAGGTAGGGGTTGGGGTCGCCCAACGCGGCCTCCAGCGCCGCCCGCGTCCAGTACGTGCGGGCCAGGCCCAGCGCCCAGCGGTGTTCGTCCTCGTAGGGCAGCCAGCGACCCGCGGTGTACGCGTCCGCCAGGTCGTGGGCCTGACGGGACATCGCCTGCCAGCTGAAGTCCTCCTCGATCAGCTCGCGACGCCGTCGGCCGGGGCGGTCCTCACCGCACGGTGCGCACAACCGCACCTGACGCCGTTGCGGACCGGCCGGCTGGCGCACCGCCACGGGGGGCGCGTCGATGGCGGGACGGCGGTAATGGCACAGGTCACAGGTGGCCGCGCCGGTGAACGCGGGGTCCGGATATGAGCTCACGAAGGACTCAACGACACAAACGTGACCAGGTGGCGTGGCGCATGATCGGCGACCTCCGGCAACGGTGCGACGTCGTTCTGCGGCATGCGAACAACCCTACCCAGCCCAGGAGTTGGCCAACGGTTACCCACGCAACAGTCACAATTGAGTATGTACACGTTTCCTTCATGCCGCCGCCCGCCGCCCGCCGCCGCGTGGACGTCCGCTGCGGCCGGCCACTGGCGCACCCAGTCGGGCACGGAGGGTCCCCGCCACCGCTCAGTCGGCCGGTGCACCCACCCGCGTCGCCACCACCAGGCGGCACCGGGGACTGCCGTCCGGCCGGCGGCCCAGTTCCGGCAGCGCCCGCAACTCCACCGCGAACCCGGCCCGCCCCAACTCGGCCCGCACCTCGGCCAGGCGGAAGCCCCGGTAGTACATGACGAACGGCGGGCGCCACAGCGCGTTGCGGACTCGCATCGCCGCGTCGAAACCCCACAGCGCCCAGTACAACGGCGAGCCCGGCCGGGCGGGCGCCAGCACCGGGAACACGAACCGGCCGCCGGGCCGCAGCACCGAGCCGACCTGGGCGAACAACCCCGGTCGGGCCCGCGGCAGGAAGTGCCCGAACGCCCCGAAGCTCACCACGACGTCGAAGGCCGGGCCGAACGGCAGCGCCCGCGCGTCCGCCCGCACCCACTCCAGGCGCGGTCCCGTCCCGTCCCGTTCCGCCTCCGACGCGCGGGCCCGTCCGACCGCGAGCATGCCCGCACTGATGTCGACGCCGGTCACCCGCTCCCGGCACACCCGCCGCAGGACCTCCATCCCCGCGCCCGTACCGCAGCACAGGTCCAGTCCGGCAGCGAACGGGCCCAGCTCGCGCAACTCCCGGACCACCGGCTCCAGCACCACCTCCGGCGTCCGGAACGGCGTCCGGTCGAACTTCGGGGCGAGCAGGTCGTAGCCCCGCTCGACGGACGACAGCGCCTGGACGGCGAGCTCACGGAACGTGGGACCTTCGGGTGCGAACACCGCGTCAGCATAGGCGCCGGGTCCGCGCTACGACTGCGTGATGTAGTCGTGGATCGCCGGATCGCTGACCTTGGTGTAGACCCCCGGGTGCCCCGGCGCGGCGCACCCCGAGCCCCACGACGCGATGCCCGCCAGGCGGCCGTCCACCACCAGCGGCCCTCCGCTGTCGCCCTGGCAGGCGTCCTTGCGGCCCTCCTGGTAGCCGTAGCACGTCATCCGCGGGGTGATCGAGGACGGCCCGTAGGCGCCCTTGCAGTAGGCGTCGCTGAGCTTGGGCACGTCGACCCGCCGCAGCCGCTCCGGCAACGCGCCGCCGTCCCGGGTCGCGCCCCAACCGGTGACCGTCGCCGGGGTGCCCGCCGAGGGCTCGCTGCCCGCCGGCACCAACGGGACCGCCCGCACCCCGTCACCGAACCGGAGCGGGGACGCCAGGACCAGCACCGCCACGTCGTAGTCGATCGTGGCGGCGTCGTACTTCGGGTGCCGCAACACCCGGGCCACCCGGACCACCTGCCCGCCCGAACCACGGGCGGCGCTGCCCGCCCGGACGCTCAGTGACCCCGGTGGCGCCCCCACGGTGCAGTGGGCCGCGGTCACCACCGCATCGGAGCGGACGATCGAACCGCCGCAGATGTGGCCCCCGCGGTTGCGCAGCGACACCTGCCACGGCACGTCCCGCACGTCCGCGTTCCCCCCGCCGACGATGCGGGTGTCCGGCACCGGCCGGCCCGCCATCGCCGTCGCCGTCGTCGACGGAACGGCGGCCAGCACAGCCCCGCACACCGCCTCGAACACCGCGGCCGCCG
>LIQL01000223.1 GCA_001418405.1 Streptomyces diastatochromogenes
GGCCCGCCCCCACCCCGCGCACCGTCGTGATGCTGGCCTTCGAGGGCGCCCGACTGCTCGACGTCACCGGCCCGTTGGAGGTCTTCAGCTCCGCCGCCCGCCTCGGCGGCCGCTACGCCGTCCGCATCTGCTCCCCCGACGGCCGGACCGTCACCACCGCCTCGGGCACCCGCCTGGTGGTCGACGCGGCGGCGCCGGAGGTCGCCGGCCGCCCCGTGGACACCGTCCTCGTGCCCGGCGCCGAGGAGCTCACCCAGGGCCGCTTCCCGCCCGGCCTGCTGGACGCCGTCCGCAGCCTCGCCGGCCGCTCCCGCCGGGTCGCCTCGGTCTGTGCCGGGGCGTTCGCCCTGGCCGGGGCCGGGCTGCTGGACGGACGGCGGGCCACCACCCACTGGCGCCACACCGCCACCCTCGCCGCCCGCCACCCCACCCTCACCGTCGACCCGGACGCGCTCTACGTCCGCGACGGCGCGCTCTTCACCTCCGCCGGGGTCTCGGCCGGCATCGACCTCGCCCTGGCCCTGGTGGAGGCCGACGAGGGCCCCGACCTGGCCCGTGAGGTCGCCCGCGACCTGGTCGTCTTCATGCAGCGGCCGGGCGGCCAGTCGCAGTTCTCGGTGCCCGCCCGCACCCCGCGGCCCCGCCACGACGCACTGCGCGCCCTCCTGGACGCGATCGCCGCCGACCCGGCCGCCGACCACTCCAACACCGCGCTGGCCGCCCGCGCCGGCCTCAGCCCCCGTCACCTCACCCGGCTCTTCCGCGAGCACACCGGCACCACCCCGGCCGGCTACGTCGAGGCGGTGCGCCTGGAGGCCGCCCAGACCTTCCTCGCGAACGGCGAGACGGCCACCGCCACCGCCCGCCGCACCGGCATCGGCAGCGACGAGTCCCTGCGCCGCCTCTTCCTCCGCCGCCTGGGCGTCACCCCCTCCGCCTACCGCTCCCGCTTCCGCACCACCACCCGCTGACCCCCACCGGCGCGCGCCGCACGTCCCCGTCGGATGTCCTCATCCGTGGGCCACCTGGCCGGCACACACCGGGCGCCGACCACCCCCGCCGCGCGAACCTTCCCCCATGACCACCAACGACCCCGTCCCCACGTCCACCCTCGCCGGCATCCCCGTCCCGGACAGCCGCCTGGCCCGCGAGGCCACCGAACTGGTCCGCGACGTCACCGACGACCTGATCTACCACCACTCGCACCGCGTCTACCTCTTCGGCGCCCACCACGGCCGCACCCACCGCCTGGCGTTCGACCCCGAGCTGCTCTACGTGGGCGCCCTCTTCCACGACCTCGGCCTCACCGAGCAGTTCCGCACCTCCCAGCAGCGCTTCGAGATCGACGGCGCCGACGAGGCCCGCGCCTTCCTGACCGCCCGCGGCATCCCCGAGGACCGCGCCCGCCTGGTCTGGGAGGGCATCGCCCTGCACACCACCCCGGAGATCCCCCACCACATGGCCCCCGAGGTCGCCCTCGTCACGGCCGGCGTCGAACTCGACGTCCTCGGCATCGGCTACGACGCCCTGCCCCCGCAGACCCGCGAGGCCGTCGTCGCCGCCCATCCCCGCCCGGACTTCAAGCGCCGCATCCTGCGCGCGTTCCACGCCGGCCTGGCCCACCGCCCCCAGACCGCCTTCGGCAACGTCAAGGCCGACGTCCTCGACCGCTTCGAAGCGGACTACACCCGCCCGAACTTCGTCCGGATCATCGAGGACTCCCCCTGGCCGGCCTGAACCGCAACACGGGCGCACGGGCGTTTTCGCAGGTCAGGCAGGGTCTGGGAACTGGATTTCGCCTTACGGCGCAGCTCATGTAATGTTTCTCCTGCAACGCCGACCGGCAAGAAAAACCGCCGGAAAGCCAAGCGCTCGTAGCTTAACGGATAGAGCATCTGACTACGGATCAGAAGGTTGCAGGTTCGAATCCTGCCGAGCGCACAGCAGGCCAAAGCCCCCGCCGGGTTCTCCGGGCGGGGGCTTTGTCGTGTGGTACAGCAGTGAAGTACAGCAACAGGGTCAGCCGGCGCCGCCCATGGCTCCGGAGAGCATCGCCAGGGCTTCACGCACCGCTGCGTCATCCGCTTCGGCGTAGACCTCCATCGTCATCGCGATCTGCGAGTGCCGGAGGATGCGCTGAGCCACCCTGGGGTGGACCTTTAGGAGCACCAGCAGCGCGGCGCAGGTGTGCCGGGTGTTCCGCAGCGGGATGACCCGGAGCCCGGCGCGACGCGCCCGCAGCGCGAACATGCGGGTCAGGTTCCCCGGCTCGATCGGCGTGCCGTACTTCGTCGTGAAGATCAGATCGTGGCTGTCCTGCCAGAGGTCTCCGGCCGCCTTCCGGTCCCCGGTCTGCTGAGCACGCCGAACCCGGAGCGGCTTGAGGCAGAGCGCCGGCAGGGGAAGGAAGTCGTCCGACTCCTCGGTCTTCGTCTCCCGGTGGAGGATCTGACGGCCCGCCCGCTGGATCTGGTGGTCCACGTACAGCTCGCCCGCTTCGAAGTCGACGGACTTCCAGGCCGACCAGGGCTTGATGCGACGGCGGCGCGGCTTGGGGACCTTGACGAGGGCGGCGACGTTCTTGCCGATCTCCTCTTCGGTGACGGCGTGGGTGAGCGCGGCTCGTAGGGCGTCGCGGGCAGCCTGGACGACGCGGCGGGACGGGTGCGCCTCGCAGCACTCGCCGGCGGCACAGCAACGTCGGCTTCCCGGAGCCCGCTTGGCGTCCTTCCCCTGGGCGCAGCACCGGCAGATACCGGAGAGCTTGGTCAGCCACTCCCGCACATCGCGCACGGTGAGCTTGTCGAGGCGCTTGGGGCCCAGGTGCGGCGCGATGTAGAGCCGCACGGAGCCCTCGTACGACACGTACGTGAGCGGGGCGAGGTCGGGCCGCAGTTCGCGAAGTAGACGGTGTACGGGTTCCCGTCTGAGTAGATGAAGTTCCACGCCCGCTCGATGGGGGCGTGGCAGCACTCGCACTCGAACTCGCGGGTCTGCCGGTCGGGACCGAAAGTCGGGGACGTGGCGACCCCGCAGGGCCGCCTGAGTCAAGC
Organism: Streptomyces diastatochromogenes; assembly: GCA_001418405.1. Taxonomy (GTDB): domain Bacteria; phylum Actinomycetota; class Actinomycetes; order Streptomycetales; family Streptomycetaceae; genus Streptomyces; species Streptomyces albulus_C. The sequence continues at coordinate 3,054 of LIQL01000223.1, forward strand.
CCCGCTGCCTAGCTGACATCAACGGCTGACACCAATGAGCCCGAACAGCGCAGGTCAACGCCGAGACTCAGAGGCAGGCGGATGGGGGACAGCCGGAGTGAGTCGAGGTCGAGAGGCCCCTTGACCGACCTGACAAGGATGAGGCCAGATATCAAAACCAAACTCCTAGGCCGTCGCGCGCTGGACCGAGTAGCCCCAGCGCGTGAGCGACCGGACGACGGTCTCGGAGCCAATGGGGTTGGCGCTGTGTACGAAGACTGTGCCGATGCGGAAGGGCCGCTCATTGAAAGCGGCTTTTTCCATGAGGGTCACCACGGGCAAGATGCTGTCGTCGCCGCCCAGGTCGTGGTCGAGCCAGAGTTCGTCGATGAAGCTGTCGCGGTGCTCTTGCAGGAGCTTGATACCTTCGCCGCTGCTGCGCGCGATCTGTGTAGTCCAGGGCAGCGGCCGGAGGTCGTCTATGCCGAGGATGACGGGCGTTGGCACCGGCGACTCTTCTTTCACCCGACCATTATCGCGGCGCGTTTCTGCAGCAGGCATCATGAGCGTGTGGGAATCGACGTGGAGCTGCACTCAGCGCGGCCGGCGCGTAACTGGCGCAAGTCCCGAGCGACGCTGTTGCAGAGTTCGTATGGGCACGGGGATGCGTTGGCCGATGTGATCGGCTCGCTCCGGTTGCTCGGAGTGCCTGGGCGGCTGACCGCCGTGGATCCGTACGGGGATGCTCTGATGAACGAGCAAGAGGCGGCCGTTGCTCTCGACGAGGTCCCCGGTCTACGGCAACGGTGCACCGATGAGCGTCAGCTCACTGCGTTGGACGACCTTGCAACATCGCTGCAGCAGTGTGCCGGCACTCCAGGCAGCTATCTGTGGTTCCAGGGCGACTGAAGCTCGTGCCCCAACCGTGCCCGATAGACCGGGAAGTCACGGCGAACCACGGTAACCAGCGGGCAGCGAGCGTGACGCAGGTACCCGACTCATGTTGCTGGTCGGGGCCTGCGATCTGCGGGGTGGGTGTGGGATTTGAACCCACGCTGACTCTCGCCACGAGGGTTTTCGAGATCGTGTACTAAGTCTGCCGGAGAACCGGACGTTCGAACCCAAGGATCTCGTGAAGCCAACGGCCGAGGTACTGGGCCTCGGCCTCTCGGTCGCCCTCGACGGTCAGCCACTCACGGGCGGCAGTGACCATGTGCGTCTCGGCTTGATCCGTTTCCGCAGGCCGAAGCTCGACCCAATCGGTCAGCTCGCCCCAGATTAGTGCGAGCGATTCCAGCGCTTCGTCGCCATTATCCAGCGGCAACCCGCCACTGACGAGGCCCAAGATCTCCAGCGCCGGTTCGTACGGCGAAGTGTTGTTGTCCAGCATGGCCGCCGCACGCGCGCTGACCGCTGCGCGAAAGGCCTCCGAGTCACCCATGGTCCAGAGAGTAGGCGACGCGATTGGGAGCGCCGGGCCATGCTGGAGACCTGTACAGCAGCGGAGTACAGCGACCTCAGTATCCGTTCGGGTCCCGCCATGCCCGCCAGCTGCGCCGCAGCGCCGTGTATGAGCCGGGCTGATCGATCCGGCTAGAGCCCCGGATCAGAAGGTTGCCGGTTCGGACCCTGCCGAGCGCACAGTAGGTCAAAGCCCCCGCCGGGTATCCGGGCGGGGGCTTTGTCGTGTGGTGCGGTGGTGAAGGGTGGCGGCGGGGTCGGGTGGCTGTCGTTGGTGGCTGCGGCGTTCCTTGGGGGCGGTGGGCTGATTGGCTCGGGCATGACGAAGTCGGTTCGGGTCAGCCTTCCTCCTGGGGCTTCCGCTTCCTGTGCTCCCAGTGTCTTCGCGCTTCCTTGTCTACGGGTTCAGGTTGAGGTGGTGGGTGAGTTGGGTGCGGCAGAGGGGGGACTTGCCGGTGAGCGGGCCGTCGCCGTAGCGCTGGGGGCGGCCGGTGGTCGGGTCGGTGTGGCCGAAGGCGAAGCCCTTGACGAAGACCCGGTCGAACCAGCCCTTGAGGATGGCGGGCATGCCGTACCACCAGAGGGGGAACTGGACGACGAGGGTGTCGGCCCAGGCGAGTTTGCGCTGTTCGGCGGCGATGTCGGGGCTCAGGCGGCCGGCGCTGTAGGCGCGTTCGGAGGCGTCGCCCACCAGGAGGCGGTCGGTCGGGTCGTGGTCGTAGTCGGCGGCGTCGACCAGCGGGTTCCACTTCATGGCGTAGAGGTCGGAGACCCGGTGCTGGTGGCCGTGGGCTTCGAGGGTGTGCAGCCCCGCCGTTTTGAGGGCGCCGTTGAGGGAGCGGGGGTCGGGGTGGGCGAACAGCCAGAGGACCTTCATGGCCTCCAGCCTCCGGGCGGGGCGCGGCGCGGACGAGTGGCCGGATGGTCAGTGTGTGCAAGGATCGGGCCATGGGTGGTCTGACGGGCGGCGAGCAGGAGCGGGGCGGGCGGCGGCACCGGGTGGCGGTGTTCGTGCGGCCGGGGATGTTGCCCATCGAGGTGGGGATCGTGCACCGGATCTTCGGGGAGGCCAGATCGGCGGCCGGGGAGCAGCTGTACGAGCCGGTGACCTGCACGCTGGAGCCGGGGGCGGTGCCCACGGACGCGGACTTCACGGTGAACGTGGCGCACGGCCCGGAGGTGTTGGGGACCGCGGACACGGTCGTCCTGCCGGCGTCCGCGGTCGACTACGACCCGGGGCCGGAGCGGCGGGAGGGGCGGCTGAGCCCGGCGATGACCGACGCGCTGGCCCGGATCCGGCCGGGGACGAGGATCGCGTCGATCTGCACGGGGGCGTTCGTGCTGGCCGCGGCGGGGCTGCTGGACGGGCGGCGGGCGACCACGCACTGGCGGTCGGTGGACGACTTCCGGCGGCTCTTCCCGCAGGTCGAGCTGGACGCCGACGTGCTGTACACGGACGAGGGCGACGTGTTGACGGCGGCCGGGGTCGCCTCCGGGGTCGACCTGTGCCTGCACATGGTGCGGTGCGATCACGGGGCGGCGGTGGCCAACGACGTGGCGCGGCGGACCGTGGTGCCGCCGCACCGGGAGGGCGGGCAGGCGCAGTACGTGCCGCGGCCGGTCCCGGAGCCGCAGGTGTCGTCGACGGGCGCGGCGCGGGCCTGGGCGCTGGCCCATCTGGACCGGCCGCTGAGCCTGCGCGAGCTGGCGGCCCGGGAGTCGATGAGCGTGCGGACCTTCACCCGGCGGTTCCGGGAGGAGGTGGGGCTGTCGCCGGTGCAGTGGCTGACGCAGCAACGGATCGAGCGGGCCCGGCAGTTGCTGGAGGAGACGGCGCTGAGCGTGGACCGGGTCGCGGCACAGGCGGGGTTCGGGACGGCGGCGTCGCTGCGGCAGCACTTCCAGGTGGCGCTGGGGGTGTCGCCGCGGGCCTACCGCAGCACGTTCCGGGGGACGGCGGACCTGTCCGACGTGGGGTAGGCGGAGTCGGGGCGTTGTCGGTGGGCGGTCGTACGCTGACGGTGTGTGGCGATGTACGGGACCGCGGTGGTCGGGCGGCGGGCCGGTGGCCGGGCCGGAAGGGCGGTTCGGCCAGCGGCTCGGTTGGTACTGCGCGGAGCGGGACGCCGAGCGGGTGAGCCTGCTGCCGCCCGGGAAGGCGCTGGCCTTCGCGGCGGTCGGGGAGCGGCGGTGCCTGGGGGTGCGGCGGGCCGGGCGGTGGC
>LIQL01000224.1 GCA_001418405.1 Streptomyces diastatochromogenes
GGCGGTGGGTGTGGGGGCGGGGGTGCCGGCGGCGGCGACCGGGCCGCTGGACCACTGGTCCTGGAGCCTGCCGATCTCGCCGTCCATCGTGCTGTCCGCCCGGACGCCGGTCCAGTAGAGGAGGTAGACGACGAAGAGGACGATCAGCGTGCCGACGGTGAGACAGATTTCGCTGGCCGTCCGCACGATCCACCGCACCGTCATCCGACCGCCCCTCCCTGCCGGCCCGCGGGATGCGGGCTACGGCTTCACAGGCTGTGCGTAGTGGAGATCCACTGTGCCGGAGTAGCCGGGAAGAGTCACCGCCTCGTCCTGGTCCACTTTCCAACCGAGGCCGTAGGCGTTGACGTACTGGAGGTAGTTCTGGATGGCGGGGGACGCGGTCAGGGCGCCGTTGAGGGCGTCCCGGTCGCCGACTGCGGTGATCTTGTAGGGCGGGGAGTAGACCCGGCCCTGGAGGATCAGGGTGTTGCCGACGCAGCGGACCGCGCTGGTGGAGATCAGCCGCTGGTCCATGACCTTGATGCCCTTGGCGCCACCGTGCCAGAGCGCGTTCACCACGGCCTGGAGGTCCTGCTGGTGGATGACCAGGTCGTTGGGCTGCGGCTCGGGGATGCCGGGGATCTTGGCGGTGGCGTTCGGCGGGGCGTCGGTGAGCGTGACCGTCAGTCCCTGACCGGAGACCGGCTTGGTGCCGGCGCTCTTCTCCAGGCCCTGGAGCGCGGCCTCCTGCGAGGCGGACGGGGCGGTGTCGCGGCGGGCGAGGGCGTCGACCTCGGAGCGCAGACCGGCGTTGCGCTCGTCCTGGGCGCCGTTCTTGTGGCTGCGTTCCTGGATGAGGTCGGACAGCCGGAGCATCGAGTCGTCCGAGCGGAGGTTGGTGCCGCGGGCGGTGTCGAAGCTGAGCCAGAACATCAGGCCGGCGAGGGCGAAGACAAGGAGGGTGAGGAGCCGAACGGGCCGCAGTCGGGCTCGAAGGGGGCGCCCGGGGGAGCCGTCGGAAGTGCTCAACGTACCCTTACTCCTTACGACGCCGCGGAAGCACTACGCTAACGGACGCCCGGGAAGGAATTCCGTTCCCCTCGTGTCCGTACCCTGGCTCTCGTACCGCATCCGTGCGGAGGGAACCGCCCGCTCACCGTGGAGAGCGGGGGAGCAGCACATCGACAGGAGAGTTCCTCGTGCCGAAGTCACGGATCCGCAAGAAGGACGACTTCACGCCGCCGCCGGCGAAGACCACCAATCTGAAGATGAACGCAGGCCGCGGGTGGGTCGCGCCGCTGATGCTGGCGATGTTCGTCATCGGGCTCGCGTGGATCGTGCTGTACTACGTCTCCGAGGGCGATCTGCCGATCAAGGCGATGGGCAACTGGAACATCGTGTGCGGCTTCGGCTTCATCGCGGTGGGGTTCGGCGTCTCCACCCAGTGGAAGTAGCCCGCGCCCTCCCCCAGGGCTAGCGCAAGCCCTGCCCAAGGCCATCCACACAGTTATCCACAGCCGGGGAAAACTTCAGAAGATCTGTGGATAACCCTCGTGAGGTTGACGCCGGTGTGACCGGCGGCACCCCTGGAAGCCGGCCTCCATCCCTGCCCCTTCCTGCGGAAACACCCCGCAGCGGGGCAGCGAGGCCGGCTTCTGCACAGCATGCACAAGATCCTTCACTGACTGTGGACAACATGGTCCCGCGGGGCCTCAACCCACCAGTTGAAGGCTGCGTACCCACACCACCGCGACGATCGCGAGCAGCACCAGCACGCACGTGCCGACGTGCACCGGCGTCCGGCGCTCCCGCGGTGCGTGCACCATGCCGAACGCCACCGCGGCACCCACGATCAGCCCGCCGACGTGCGCCTGCCAGGCGATGTTCGGCCACAGGAACGTGAAGGCCAGGTTGAGGGCGAGCAGGATCAGCACCGGCTTCATGTCGTACCGCAGCCGGCGCATCAGCACGGCCGTGGCACCCAGCAGGCCGAAGATCGCGCCGGACGCGCCCAACGAGGGCTGGTTCTGCGCGCTGAGCAGGAAGGACAGCGCGCTGCCGCCCAGACCGGCGAGCAGGTACAGGGCGGTGAAGCGCAGCCGGCCGAGCGCCGCCTCCAGCGGCGGGCCCAGCCACCACAGCGAGAGCATGTTGAAGCCGATGTGCGCGATCTCCTCGTGCAGGAAGACCGCGGTCAGCAGGCGGTACCACTCGCCGTGCGCGACCCCGACCAGCTGGTAGCGGCTGGGGTCGACGGCCAGGCCGATCATGTCGAGCCGGTTGACCAGGTCGAAGCCGTACTGCTTGGACGCCAGCACCGCGACGAAGACCGCGACGTTCAGGCCCAGCAGGATCTTGGTGATCAGCTTGGGGTCGGCGGTGAGCGTGCCGCCCGCTATCGTGCGCGGCGCGCTGGCCCGCGGCGCCGGGCCGCTGCCGCCGCCGGTGCGCACGCAGTCCGGGCACTGGAAGCCGACCGAGGCGCTGACCATGCACTCCGGGCAGATCGGCCGGTCGCAACGGGTGCAGCGGATGCCGGTCGGCCGGTCCGGGTGACGGTGACAACCGGGCAGGCCGTCCTGGCCGTGCGCCTGCTGCGGCTCCTGCGGGCTGCCTGGCTGGTCCATCGGTCCCCTCGTCCTCATCCTCACCGGGGTCACCGGGGCACCCGCCCGTCGCCCGAGCAGCGCCCCACAACGGGCTTCACGCCTCGCCCGTCGCCCGGGCACCGCCCCACAACGAGCTTCGCGCCCCGTCTCCATCTTCTACGACCGGACGGGGCGCGATGGTTCCCCGGCACAGGCCGGGGCGGGACCCGCTCAGCGGGTCTCGATGACCACCGACTCGATGACGACGTCCTGCACCGGACGGTCGGTGCGGGGGTTGGTCTGGGTCTCGGCGATGGCGTCGACGACCTTCTTGCTGGCCTCGTTGGTGACCTCACCGAAGATGGTGTGCTTGCCGGTCAGCCAGGCGGTCGGGGACACGGTGATGAAGAACTGCGAGCCGTTGGTGCCCGGACCGGCGTTGGCCATGGCCAGCAGGTACGGCTTGGTGAACGCCAGGTCGGGGTGGAACTCATCGGCGAACTTGTAGCCGGGGCCACCCGTACCGTTGCCCAGCGGGTCACCGCCCTGCAGCATGAAGCCGCTGATCACGCGGTGGAAGACGGTGCCGTCGTAGAGACGGGCGGTGGTCTTCTGACCGGTGTTCGGGTCGATCCACTCCCGCTCGCCGTTGGCGAGCTCGACGAAGTTCTTGACCGTCTTGGGGGCGTGGTTCGGCAGAAGCCGGAGTTCGATGTCGCCCTGGTTCGTCTTCAGGGTGGCGTAGAGCTGCTCAGCCACGATCTACCTTCCATAAGTCTTCACTGACGGTCCCCGATCCTGTCATGAACCGCCCGTCGGGCGCCGGGCCGCCACCTCTTGACGGTCTTCGTACTGATTTCCCGCGCACGATGCGGCAGTGCGTGGCATCGTCGTCACAAGGCTCCGGAAGGTCCCCAATGACCCGGATGCCCGTTCGCACATGCCGTGTGGGCAGGGAGCGGGCATGCTCGTCAATCGGGTGGACAGGCGACACAGCAGAGGTGGGGGAGCAGCCCCCAGACCCGGACCCCACCGAGGAGGAGGATCCCCGTGACCCGCAAGGACAGCGTGCGCGCCGCGACCCATTCGGCCAAGGACGGCGTACGCCACGCAGCCGAGGTGGTGGCTCCCTACGCCGGTACGGCCAAGGACGCCGCCGTCCACTACTCGCAGGAGGCCCGCACCCGGCTGGCTCCCCGGGTCGCCGAGGCGGCGCAGCAGGCCCGGGCCCAGTACGACACCCACCTGTCCCCGCGGATCGAGCACGCCCGCGGCGCGCTGCCGCCCAAGGTGGACGCAGCGGCGAGCCGGGCCGCCCTGCGCACCCTCCAGGCCGCGCGGCAGGCCGCCGACTACACCACCCCGCGACTGGAGAACGCCGTGGTCAACGCCCGGGCGGCGGCCGAGCCGGTGCGCGAGGAGGCGCTGGCCAGGGGCGCCGCGGCGCTGGCCGCGCTCCGCGGGCAGGTGACGGCCGCGGAGATCGAGAAGCTCCAGAAGAAGCAGTGCCGCCGAGCGGCCTGCGGCAAGGCCGCCAAGCGGCTGGCGCTGCTGGGCGTCGTGGTGGCCGGCGCGGTCGCCGCCTGGAAGTGGTGGGACAAGCAGGCCAACCCGGACTGGCTGGTCGAGCCGCCGGCGCCCACCGAGGTCGACGACCGCGCCCACCTGAGCTCCGTCGACGGCGGGCAGGGCGCCCCGCTCGACCCCGAGGTGCGGGCCAAGCAGGCCGAGGCGGAATCCGACGAACGACGGGGCGGCGACTCGACCGCCTGACCCCGGCTCCACCGCCACCGGGCCGCACCCCGCACCGGGGTGCGGCCCGGTGGCATGCGCGGGCCCCGGCGGCACCGGACGGGCACCCGGGCAGGAGCCCACGGTCCGACGTCCAATCGTGCTTCCCGGTGAGCGAGTTGGGCGCGCTCGTGCCGGCGCCGATGCCGCCGCCCGGACGGTCCGGCAGCGCGCTCATCGGGGCCGTCCCACCACAGCGGCGCACAAAAAAGACCCCTCCGACGCGTTACCGCAGGTCGGAGGGGTCTGGGGTGGAGCCTAGGGGAGTCGAACCCCTGACATCTGCCATGCAAAGACAGCGCTCTACCAACTGAGCTAAGGCCCCTTCGCCGAACAGGGTACCCGGTGTCGGGGTGCTTTCCCGACCGGGTATCGCCGCGCACCGTCGCTCTCCGTAGGATGCTTCGCGAGATTCGCGGCAGCGAAGCGCGATCGGGCATACAGGGGAGACGGCATGGATGCAGCACAGCAGGAAGCCACCGCGCGGGCCCGGGAGCTCCAGCGCAGTTGGTACGGGGAACCTCTGGGCGCGCTGTTCCGCCGTCTGATCGACGACCTCGGGTTGAACCAGGCCCGGCTGGCCGCGGTGCTCGGCCTGTCCGCCCCGATGTTGTCCCAGCTGATGAGCGGGCAGCGCGCCAAGATAGGCAACCCGGCCGTGGTCCAGCGGGTGCAGGCGCTGCAGGAGCTGGCCGGCCAGGTCGCGGACGGCAGCGTCAGCGCCGCCGAGGCCACCGACCGGATGGAAGAGATCAAGAAGACGGCGGGCGGGTCGGTCCTGAACAACACCACCCAGACCACGTCGTCGACGGGCGCCACCACGGTGCGCCGGGTGGTGCGGGAGATCCAGTCGCTGCTGCGGTCGGTCTCCGACGCCGGCGAGATCATCGACGCGGCGAACGGCCTCGCCGCCACCCACCCCGAGCTGGCAGAGTTCCTCCGGGTCTACGGTGCCGGCCGCACCGCCGACGCCGTCGCCCACTACGAGGCGCACCAGAGCTAGCCAAGCGCGGGCGGCCGCCGGGTAGTTGGCCGCAGGGAGTCGTGATCCAGAAGCGGACGGGGCGCAATGGGTGAGATCTTCGCCGGTCGGTACGAGCTCGTGGACCCGATCGGTCGGGGCGGGGTGGGCGCCGTCTGGCGCGCCTGGGACCAACGGCGCCGCCGCTACGTGGCGGCCAAAGTGCTGCAACAGAGCGATGCGCACACCCTGCTGCGCTTCGTCCGGGAACAGGCGCTGCGGATCGATCATCCGCACGTGCTGGCCCCGGCGAGCTGGGCCGCGGACGACGACAAGGTGCTGTTCACCATGGACCTGGTGCACGGCGGCTCGTTGGCCCATCTGACCGGCGACTACGGCCCGTTGCCCGCGGGCATGGTGTGCACGCTGATGGACCAGCTGCTGGCCGGACTGACCGCCGTGCACGCCGAGGGCGTGGTGCACCGGGACATCAAGCCGNNGGCACCGGCCGCCCGCACCTGCGGCTGTCCGACTTCGGCATCGCGATGCGCAAGGGCGAGCCGCGACTGACCGAGACCAACTACGTGGTGGGGACACCGGGTTACTTCGCGCCGGAGCAGATGCTGGGGTCCGAGCCGGACTTCCCCGCCGACCTGTTCGCGGCCGGGCTGGTCGCGCTCAGCCTGATCACCGGCGCCAAACCGGACACCGAGGCGCTGGTCCGGCGGTTCATGGACCACGGCGGCATACCGAACGCGCCCGACGACGTCCCGGAGCCGGTGTGGCAGGTGCTGGCGTCGCTGCTGCACCCCGACCCGGACGCCCGGTTCAAGACCGCGACGGGGGCCCGGAAGGCGTTGCTGGCGGCGGCCGAGCTGCTGCCGGAGGCGACCATCGAGGACGAGGTCATCGAGGTCTTCGACCACATCGGGCCGCTGCCGTCCGGA
>LIQL01000225.1:0-14421 GCA_001418405.1 Streptomyces diastatochromogenes
CCGGGGCGGTGCCGGGGCGGCGCGGCGGTGTGGTGGGCGCGGCGGTGCCCGGCGCGGCCGGCCGCGCGGCCCCGGTGTCGGCCGCCGGCGGGCGGCGCACCGGTCCGGCCGCGGCCCCGTCCCGCCACTGCCGCTCCAACTGGCCGACCTCGTCGCGGGCGGCGCCCTGGGCCACGCGGTTGGTCCACCACAGTTGGTGGGCGACGAACAGCAGCAGCACCACGCCGAGCGTGACGGCCAGTTCCGCGCCGGTCCACAGGGCCCGAACGGCCGGCGGGCGGCGCCCGTACCGCCCCCGCCGCCCTTGTACGACCACCGGTATCCGCTCCCGCACGCGGGCACCGTAAGCCCTGGGGCCGCAGCCCGCCAGGGTCGGTGCGGGTCCGGTCCGGGCGTGCGGCCCGGGGCCCGGCCGGGTCAGCCGCCGAACGCCTGGGAGACGGCGTAGATGCACAGTCCGGCGAGGGCGCCGACGACCGTGCCGTTGATGCGGATGAACTGCAGGTCGCGGCCGATGTGCGCCTCGATCTTCTTGGAGGTGTGCTCGGCGTCCCAGCCGGCGACGGTGTCGGTGATCAGTGCGGTGATCTCGCCCTGGTACGTCGTCACCACGTAGACGGCGGCGCCCTCCAGCCAGCCGTCGACCTTGTCGCGCAGCCGGTCGTCGGCCGCGAGCCGGCCGCCCAGGGACAGCAGCGCCCCGCGCACCCGGAGCCGCAGCTCGCTCTGCTCGTCCTCGGCGGCCGCCACGATCATCGCGCGGACCGCGCCCCAGGCGGAGGCGATCAGGTCCTGCACCTCGCCGCGGCCCAGTACCTCGGACTTGAGCCGCTCGACCTTCTCGCGGGTGCCCGGGTCGGAGCGCAGGTCGCTGGCGAAGTCGGTCAGGAAGCGGTCCACCGCGCCGCGCGCCGGGTGGTCGGGCATGTCCCGCATCTCGGTGACGAAGCGCAGCAGTTCCTTGTAGACGCGGTCGCCGACCTTGCGGTCGACGAACCGCGGCGTCCACCCGGGGGCACCGCCGGAGACCGCGGCGACGACCGAGTCGCCGTGGTAGACCAGCCAGTCGTGGGCGCGGGCGCAGACCAGGTCCACCACCCGCGCGTGGCCGCCCTCGGCGACGATCTTCTCCAGCAGGGAGCCGATGCCGGGCGCGATCTCCTTGGCGTCGGCACGGCGGGTGATGGCCTCGCCGACCACCGCCTGGACGTCGGAGTCGCGCAGCACGGTCAGCGCGCCGCGCAGCGCGGTGGACAGCTCGGCGGTGACCCGGTCGGCGTTGCGCGGCTCGGCGAGCCAGGTGCCGAGCCGGGCGGCGACGCCGACCGAGCGCAGCCGGCGGCGGACCACGTCCCCGGAGAGGAAGTTCTCCCCGACGAAGTCGCCCAGGCTCTGTCCGAGCTGGTCCTTCTTGGTGGGGATGATCGCGGTGTGCGGGATCGGCAGCCCCATGGGGCGCTTGAACAGCGCGGTGACCGCGAACCAGTCGGCCAGCGCGCCGACCATGCCGGCCTCGGCGGCCGCCGCGACGTAGCCGGTCCAGCCGCCCGCGCCGGCCGCACCGGCCCACTTCGCCAGGGCGTACACCACGGCGACGACCAGCAGCAGACCGGTCGCCAGGGCCTTCATCCGGCGGACGGCCCGCCGCTTGTCCTCGTCGGCGGCGCTGTAGCCGAAGCCGCCGGGTGCCGTCCGGCCGCCCGGGGCGCCGGCCGCTGCCCCTTCCACGGCCCGTGCCGCCCGCGGCCCGCGCGGCCCCTCCGTCTGGGTGCGTTCCATCCGCTCCACCACTCCCACCGTGTCCCCCGCCTTCCGTACGCCGTCCGGTCCGCACCGCCCGGGCCGGCCGTGCGGACGGCGCGGACCGGACCGCGCGGTCCGTCCCGGGGCGCCGGGAGCCGTCCGTACCGGCCGTACGCCCGTATGTGTCCCACAGTGCCCTACTCCCGGAACCCACCACGAGTTCCCGGTGTCCCGGACGCCGGGGCGGACCGGGGCGGACCGGGGCGGCAGGCGGCCCCCCGGGGGTCCGTGGGATCATGGATCCCCGGCCGGACCGCGACGGCACCGCCGTCGACCGGGCGTCCGCCGTCCGGCCTTCCCGGTCCGGACGTCCGCGTCCCGCCGTGCCCTGTCCGCCCGGAGCACGCCGCTCCGCCAGCCCCAGGAGACGCCTGCGGCATGACCAGACGTGTGGGATTCCTCCTGCTCGCCGGCCTGGCGGCGCTGGTGCTGCTGATCTCGGCCGGCATATTCGTCGGCTTCGGCGGCTCCCGCGGCATCCCCGGCACGGCTCCGCACGAACCGCAGACCTCGGCGGCGCCGGCGGTCTCCGGGCAGTGGGTGGGCACCTGGTCGGCGGCCGCGGCGTCGGCCGAGCCAGGCACCCAGGACGGCTACGGCCAGATGTCGATCCGCAACGTCGTGCACACCAGCGTCGGCGGCTCCAGCGCCAGGATCCGGCTCTCCAACCTCTACGGCACCCGCCCGCTGGCGATCAGCCACGCCTCGCTCGCGCTGTCCGCGGGCAGCGGCAGCCCGATCGCCACGGCCGGCACCATGCACCGGGTCACCTTCGGCGGGAAGCCGTCGGTGACCCTCCCGGCCGGCGGCGAGATCACCAGCGACCCGGTGCGGCTGGCCGTCCCCGGCAACGCCGACCTGCTGGTCACCACGTACTCGCCGGCCCCCTCGGGACCGGCCACCTACCACCCGTACGCCCGCCAGACGTCCTACCTGGCGCGCGGCGACCGCACCGAGGACCCGGCCGGCACCGCCTACACCGAGCAGAGCCCCTACTGGCGCTACCTGACCGGCGTGGACGTGTTCAGCACCCAGGCGCACGGCGCGGTGGTGGCGATCGGCGACTCGATCACCGACGGCATCACCTCCACCCCTGGCGCCAACCACCGCTGGACCGACTTCCTCGCCGACCGGCTGCGCAACGAGCCGGGCGCCCCCCGCTACGGCGTCCTCAACGCCGGCATCAGCGGCAACCGCCTGCTGACCGACAGCAACCGCCTCTCCCCCACCAACGGCCCCAGCCTGCTCTCCCGCCTGGACCGCGACGCGCTGTCCCGTACGGGGGTGAAGGCGGTGGTGGTCGAGATCGGCGTCAACGACCTGTTCAAGGCGCCGCGGCAGCTGGACGCGCAGAAGATCGTGGCGGGCATGCGGGAGGTGGTGCGCCGGGCGCACGCCCACGGGCTGCGGGTCACCGGCTCCACCCTCACCCCGTTCGGCGGGCACCGCGGCTACTCCCGACAGCTCAACGCGGTACGCGAACAGGTCAACCACGTGATCCGGTCCGGCACCGTCTACGACGAGGTCGTCGACTTCGACCGGACGCTGCGCGATCCGGTGCACCCGCTGCGCCTGCGGCCGGCCTACGACTCCGGGGACCACCTGCACCCCAGCGACACCGGCTACCGCGCGATGGCCGACGCGGTGGACGTCGACCACCTCCGGCAGGCCGCCCCCGCCGCGCTCTGACCGCGGCGGCGGCCGGTCAGTCCAGTTCCCGGCGCTCGCGCCGGTCCTGCTTGAGCCGCCGCTTCTCCTCCCGGCGCTCGGCCTTCAGCCGCCGCTCCTCCTCCTTGGGCAGCTTGCGCTCCACGCCGACGCCGCCCATCAGGGCCAGCCCCGAAACGATCACCCGGGGCGCCCCGGGGTCGCCCGGCACCCCGTCCTCCCGGGAGTCGAAGCCGCCCATGATGCCCAGCCCGCGGGTCTCGACCTCGACGCCCGGCGGCACGATGACGTTGACCCCGCCCATCAGCGTCCAGACGCTGATCTCGACCTCCCCGGCGGCGAAGTTCGCCTCGCGCAGGTCGAGTTCGCCGCCGCCCATGAGGCAGACCGCGGTGAACCGGCGTCCGATCGTCCACCGGCCCTTGCGCTCGAAGCCGCCCATGACGGCGATGCCCGACGTGGAGCCCTTGGCGCCCTCGGTGATCCGCTCGGACCAGGCCGTCACCGCGCCGCCGGTCGCCGGCTCCTTGCGCAGCGACAGCGGGGCCGGGGCCTGGGCGGACGCCGGCAGGTCGGCGGTGATCAGCTCCAGTTCGCCGTAGGTGCGAGCCCGGTAGGTGGCGTCGAACCGCTCGTCGAACTCGGCCATGTCCAGCCGGCCTTCGGCGAGGGCGTCCCGCAGGATCTCGGCGACCCGCTCGCGGTCGGCGTCGGAGGCACGCAGCTGGGGCAGCCGTTCGTCAGTCATGCGGACAGATTACGGCCCGGCCCTACGGCGCGGGCCGGGTCGCGCCGCCCGGTGCGACGCGGGCCGCGCCGCCGCCCGCGTACAGCTCGGCGATCAGGGTCTCGACGTCGGGTTCGCGGACCGAGAGGTCCACCAGCGGATAGCGGGCGGCGACCGCCGTCACCAGGGGCGCCGCGCTGTCCGCCGCCGGGAACGCCAGCCACTGCCGGGGGCCGTCCACCTTGATCGTGCGGGCCCCGGGGACGCCCTCGATGGGCGGGAGTTCCGCCGCCAGGTCCACCACCAGCAGGCGTTCGCCGTCGGCGGCCGCCCGCAGCCCGGCCAGGTCCCCGTCGAAGACCAGCCGGCCGTGGTCGATGACCATCACCCGGCGGCACAACTGCTCGATGTCGGTGAGGTCGTGGGTGGTCAGCAGCACCGTGGTGCCCCGCTCGGCGTTGACCTCGTGCAGGAACGCGCGGACCTTCGCCTTGCTGATGACGTCCAGGCCGATGGTCGGCTCGTCCAGGTAGAGCACCTCCGGGTCGTGCAGCAGCGCCGCGGCGATGTCGCCGCGCATCCGCTGACCGAGGGAGAGTTGACGGACCGGGACGTCCAACAGCGGCGCCAGGTCGAGGAGTTCGACGCAGCGGTCGAGGTTGGTGCGGAAGGCACCGGCCGGGACCCGGTACATCCGGCGCACCAGTTCGTAGGAGTCCTTCAACGGCAGGTCCCACCACAAGGTGGTGCGCTGCCCGAAGACGACGCCGATCCGGCGGGCGAGGCGGGTGCGTTCGCGGGACGGGTCGATGCCCGCGACCCGCAGCCGGCCGCCGCTGGGCGTCAGGATGCCGGTCAGCATCTTGATGGTGGTCGACTTCCCGGCGCCGTTCGGCCCGATGTAGCCGACCATCTCGCCGCGCGGCACCTGGAAGGTGAGGCCGTCGACGGCCCGCACCTGGTGCCGGGCCCGCCGCAGCCGGCCCACCTTGCGCCGCACGGTGAAGACCTTCTCGACGCCGGCCACCTCGATCAGCGGCTCCGTGTCCGCCGCGTCCGTCCCGCCCACTGCCCTCGCCTTCCCTTCTTCTCCAGCTCGTTCATGCGTGCGGTCAGCTGCCGGTGCTGCGGTAGGCGCGCACGCCGTGCCGCCAGGCCAGGGCCGCGCCGGCGGCCATCAGCGCGGCCACCGCCGGCCCGAGGAAGGCGGTCCAGACCGGCAGCCCGAGGGGGTAGGGGCGGCCCAACAGCCACAGCGCGGGCAGCCAGTTGACGAAGGCCAACGGGACGATGAAGGTGACCCCGCGCACCAGGTCCCGGGCGAACACCGTCGGCGGGTACTGGAGCAGGGCGTTGCCGCCGTAGGTGAGGGAGTTCTGGAGCTCGGCGGCGTCCTGGGCCCAGAACTGGAAGGCCGCGCCGACGGTGTAGACCGCGCCGAAGATCACCGCGCCGCACACCGCCATCAGCGGCACCATCAGGACCCGGCCGGCCGTCCACTCCACGTCGAGCCGGCCGACGGACCACAGCAGCACCAGCAGACCCTGGGTGGTGCGGCCCAGCCGGCGCAGCGCGAAGCGGTCCGCGGCGATCTGGACGTAGACCGGGACCGGGCGCAGCAGCAGGGTGTCCAGGGTGCCGTCGCGGATCCGGGCGCCCAGCCGCTCCACGTTGCCGACCAGCAGGTCCGCCAGGCCCAGCGCGAGACTGCAGGTGCCGTAGAGGAACGCGACCTCGGGCAGGGTGAAGCCACCGAGCGCGTCGACCCGGGAGAACATCAGCAGGATCGCGACGAAGTCCAGCCCGCTGGCGGCGAAGTTGCCGAACGTCATCAGCACGAACGACGTCCGGTAGGCGAGCGTGGAACGCACCCACATCCAGGCGATCAGCCCGAACGCGAACAGCGCGTGCCCGACGGCGCGCAGCCGCCCGTCCGCTCCGTCGTCGTCCCACCCGGGCCGGGTGCTAGCCACCGTGGACCACCACCTTGCGGGTGGCGGCGGACTGCACCAGCCGTCCCAGCGCCAGCAGCGCCACGGCCCAGGCCGCCTGGAACGCCAGCCCGCCGAGCAGCGCCCGGCCGGTGCGCGCGCCGATCAGCACGTCGGCCGGCACCTGGAGCAGCGCCGCCCAGGGCAGCAGTTGGGCGAGGTCGGCGAGCCCGCCGGGGAAGACCCGCAGCGGCAGCACCATCCCGGAGAAGAACATGCACGACAGCCCGCTGATCATGGCCAGCCCGGAACTGTCCAGCAGCCAGAACGCGGAGAGCGCCACGAGGTAGCGCAGCGCGAAGCTGACGATCACGCCCAGCAGCGCCGACAGCAGGAACCAGGCCCAGGTCAGCGGGTTGCCGGGGAGCGCCAGCGGGAACGTCAGGGCCCCCACCGCCATCGGCACCACCCCGCGGCCGATCAGTTGGAGCCCGGCCCGGCCGAGGTCCGCGGCGAGCCACCACAGCTGGAGGTCGGCGGGCCGGTAGAGGTCCACCGCGACGTCGCCGCTGCGGATCCGGTCCTGGAGCTCGTCCAGACCCCCGGTGGCGATCATGGCGACGGCCAGCAGTGCCTGCCCGGCCCAGACGAAGGTCAGGGCCTGCGCGGGGCCGTAGCCGCCGAGGTGCGGCCGCTGGTCCCACAGGGCGAGGTAGGTGTAGGCGATGATGAAGCCGAAGACGGTGTTGGTGGCGACGCCCGCGGCGGTGGCCGCGCGGTAGGTGGCGTACCGCCGGAAGCTGCCGGCCGCCACGGCCACGTACAACACGCCGTGCTCCCCCTGCTCTTGGTCGGTTCCGTCCGGTCCGTGCGAACCGCAAGGCACCGGAGCCTAAGGTCCGCGTGCAGTGGGCACCATCGATTTATCACCCGTCCGGGTGAGGCGAGGGCGCCATTCAGCCGGTCGCCGGGCGGACGCGGGTGCGCGCCACCCCTGGCGACCGGGACGGATGATGCGAAAGTTGTCCCTCGGGTGCCCGTCGACCTTCCGGCACGGTGCAGCACGGCGCAGCAGCACCGCACGCTCCGCACGGCACTCCGCACGACCCCGCACCGGTCCTGACACGACACCGCTCCGCCGCGGCCCGACCTCCGGCGGCGGCCGAGGAGTCACACAGACATGAGCGACGACGCGCGGCACGACGGCACGGGCGACGAGACCGACCACGACGGTACGGACGGCGGGACCGACGAGGAGGTCCCCGCCCGCCCCCGACGCACCGGCTGGCGCCGACTGGTGCCCACCTGGCGGATGGTGGTGGGGTCCGTCCTGCTCTTCCTGCTGCTGGTCGTCGGCGGACTGACCGCCGGCTACCTCCTGGTCGGCATCCCGCCCGCCAACAGCGCGGCCAAGGCGCAGAGCAACGTCTACCTCTACTCCGACGGCACCGAACTGGCCCGCGACGGCGACGTCAACCGCGAGAACGTGCCACTGGGCCAGGTCCCCAAGGCCGTCCAACGGGCCGTACTCGCCGCCGAGGACCGGGACTTCTACACCGAGTCCGCGGTCGACCCGGCCGCGATGCTGCGAGCCGCCTGGAACACCGTTACAGGCAAGGGCAAGCAGTCGGGCTCCACCATCACCCAGCAGTACGTCAAGAACTACTACCTCGGCCAGGAACAGACCGTCACCCGCAAGGCCAAGGAGTTCTTCATCGCCATCAAGCTGGACCGCGAGGCGAGCAAGGACGACATCCTGGAGGGCTACCTCAACACCAGCTACTACGGCCGCAACGCCTACGGCATCCAGGCCGCCGCCCGCGCCTACTACGGCAAGGACGTCGGCTCCCTGACCACCGCCGAGGGCGCCTACCTCGCGGCGCTGCTCAACGCCCCCAGCGCGTACGACGTCACCGCCCACCCCGAGAACCGGCCGCGCGTTCTGGCCCGTTGGAACTACGTCCTGGACGGCATGGTCAAGCAGAAGTGGCTCAGCGCCGGCGAACGCGCCGGGCTGGCGTTCCCCGCCCGCACCAGGGCGCGCACCTCCGCCGGCCTCTCCGGCCAGCGCGGCTACCTCGTCGAAGCGGTCCGGGACTACCTCACCGACCACGACGTGCTCGACGACAACACCCTGCGGGCGGGCGGCTACCGCATCACCACCACCATCGACCACAAGCGGCAGAACGCCTTCGTCAAGGCCGTCCGCACCCAGCTGATGGAGCAGCTCAGCGAGGACCGCGCGGTCGACGGCTACGTACGGGCCGGCGGCGCCTCCATCGACCCCGCCACCGGCAAGGTCGTCGCCCTCTACGGCGGCGTCGACTACGCCAAGCAGTACGTCAACAGCGCCACCCGCCGCGACTACCAGGTCGGCTCCACCTTCAAGCCGCTGGTCTTCGCCTCCGCCGTGCAGAACGGCTCGGTCACCCAGGACGGCTCCGCGATCACGCCCAACACCGTCTACGACGGCACCAGCAAGCGGATGACGATCAACCACGGCCGCCCCACCGGCTTCGCCCCCGGCAACGAGGACGACCGCTCCTACGGCCCGATCACCGTCACCGAGGCCACCGACAAGTCCGTCAACGCGGTCTACGCCCAGATGGGCATCGACGTCGGCCCGGACACCGTCCGCAAGACCGCGGTCGCCCTCGGCATCCCGGCCCGGACCCCCAGCCTCGCCACCTCCCAGGGCGCCATCTCCCTGGGCACCGCGACCCCCAGCGTGCTGGACATGACCCAGGTCTACGCGACCCTCGCGCACCACGGCCGGCAGCTCCCGTACACCCTGGTCGACCACGTCACCAAGGGCGGCGAGGACGTCGACCTGCCGGAGCGCGAGGAGAGCACCGCCGTCGAGCGGGCCGCCGCCGACACCACCACCCAGATCCTGCGCAGCGTCGTCGACGGCGGCACCGGCACCGCCGCCCAGGGCGCCGGCCGCCCGGCCGCCGGCAAGACCGGCACCGCGGAGGACGACAAGGCCGCCTGGTTCGCCGGCTACACCCCCGACCTGGCCACCGTCGTCGCGGTCCTGGGACAGCACCCGCAGACCGCCGTCCAGGAACCGCTGTACGGCGCGGCCGGCCGGGACCGGCTCAACGGCGGCGACTTCCCCGCCCAGATCTGGGCGGACTACACCGCGGCGGCGCTCACCGGCCACCCCGTCCACGACTTCGACCTGCAACTCCAACAGGGCGCCGAGGCGGGCGAGTCCCCCTCGCCGTCCGCCGACGACTCGGCGTCGGCGAGCACCTCGACCTCGCCGAGCACCGGCCCGACCGACAGCACCGGCCCGACCGGCACCGGGGCACCGACCGGCACCGGCGCCCCCACCGGACCGACCGGCGAACCGACCCTCCCGCCGATCCCCACCGAGGCGCCGACCACCGCCGCGCCCACCGAGGAGTTCCCGACCGTGGGCCCACCGGACGTCGACGCGTACGCGCGACGATGGGGCGACGGATAGCCGACGGACGGCCGACGACAGCCCCTGGGGCCGCCGCCTCAGTGGCCGGAGGTGGCCTTCAGCCCGACCACGGCCACCAGCAACAGGCAGATGAAGAAGATCCGCGCGGCGGTCGCGGGCTCACCGAGCACCAGCATCCCGACCACCGCGGCCCCGGCCGCACCGATGCCGACCCAGACGCCGTAGGCGGTGCCGATCGGCAGCGTCCGGGCGGCGTAGGAGAGCAGCACCATGCTGACGACGATGCCCGCGCCGGTGAACACACTGGGCCACAGCCGGGTGAACCCGTCGGTGAACTTCATGCCGATCGACCAACCGACCTCCAACAGGCCGGCGACGACGAGCAGGATCCATGCCATGACGGCACCTCCGTGAAAGGACTTCAACAGGGGTGCGTCGTCTTGTCGTGACCCGGTACGGCGCGTCTCGTCGGGTGGTCACCGAGGCTAGCAAAAGGCTCCCCCGCAGGTGGTGACGTGGATCACCACCCCCAGGGGAGCCGGGTCCGTTACAGGTACAGGCCGGTCGAGTCGTCCGCGCCCTCCAGGCGCTCCGCGGCCACCGCGTGCAGGTCGCGCTCGCGCATCAGCACGTACGCCACCCCGCGCACCTCGACCTCGGCCCGGTCCTCCGGGTCGTACAGCACCCGGTCGCCCACCTCGACGGTCCGTACGTTCTGCCCCACCGCGACCACCTCGGCCCAGGCCAGGCGGCGGCCGACCGCCGCGGTCGCGGGAATGACGATGCCGCCGGACGAGCGGCGCTCGCCCTCGGGGATGTCCGTCCGGACCAGCACGCGGTCGTGCAGCATCCGGATCGGCAGCTTGTCGTGGGTGTCCTTGGCGTTATTCGGGCTCACGGCATGACCGTACCTGCCCCACGACGCCCCCCACGCACCGCGGGCGGATTCAGAAGACCCCCGCGACCCCGCGGGACGGGGCCGCTCGGCCGCTGCCCCTGCCCGTACCTCTGCCCGTACCGCTGCCCGTACCTCTACTTGTGCCGCTTCTTGGAGCCCAGCACCAGCAGGCCCACCACGGCCACGCCCACCACGGCCACCGGAATGACCCGCTCCAGACGGGGCGCCCCGTCCTCGGACACCAGCTGACCGCGCACGTCGGAGACCAGGCGGTTGACGGCCACGTAGGCCCGCCCCGCCGTGCGGTCCACGGCCGCGGACGCCTTCGCCTTCGCATCGTCCATGATCGTCCT
Source organism: Streptomyces diastatochromogenes (assembly GCA_001418405.1). Classification (GTDB taxonomy): domain Bacteria; phylum Actinomycetota; class Actinomycetes; order Streptomycetales; family Streptomycetaceae; genus Streptomyces; species Streptomyces albulus_C. The sequence goes on from LIQL01000225.1 coordinate 10,814, forward strand.
GGGGTGCAGTCGAACGCCGATCTCGTCGAGCGTCACGGCGAGATCCTGCCGCCTGCGGACGATGTCCGCCTCGATCTGCGCAGGGGTCCTGGCTTCCGACACCGCGCCGCCTCCGTCATCTCGTGCCGATGCTTACGAGGTCCCAACGCCTGCCGGAACCGCCCCGTACCGAACCGGCCACCTCGATCACGTGCCGATTCGTCAGGGACAGTCTGTCAGCTCGCACCGGCAGGCGCCCCACAGCACCCCCGTTTCGTGCCGCCGCGGCGCCCCCGGCGCCGGCCGGGCCCCGCGCTGGCTAGGGTCAGGGGCGTACCGACCCAGCTGCACGACCACGCAAGGAGACGGAGACCCACCATGAGCGAGCGACTCCAGCCCGGCGACACCGCGCCCGCCTTCACGCTCCCCGACGCCGACGGCCAGCAGGTCTCGCTCGCCGACCGCAAGGGACGCAAGGTCATCGTCTACTTCTACCCGGCCGCGCTGACCCCCGGCTGCACCAAGCAGGCGTGCGACTTCACCGACAACCTCGACTTCCTCGCCGGCCATGGCTACGACGTCATCGGCATCTCCCCCGACAAGCCGGAGAAGCTCGCGAAGTTCCGCGAGAAGGAGGAGCTGAAGGTCACCCTGCTCGGTGACCCCGACAAGGAGGTCCTCACCGCCTACGGCGCCTTCGGCGAGAAGAAGCTCTACGGCAAGACGGTCACCGGAGTGATCCGCTCCACCGTCATCGTCGACGAGGACGGCAAGGTCGAGCGCGCGCTGTACAACGTCAAGGCCACCGGCCACGTCGCCAAGATCATCAAGGATCTGGGCCTGTAACACCGTTACGGACGCCAGCGGACCACACCGCTACGGCGTCGGAGCCGCAACCTCCTCCGGGACCGTCACCACGGCCCGGTCCGGCAGCTCCAACACGGCCTCGGCGCCGCCGCCCGCGGCGGCGCCGAACTCCAACCGCGCCCCCAGGACCTCCGCCTGCCCGGCCGCGATCGTCAACCCCAGCCCGTGCCCCGTACCGCGCTCCGGCGCCGCCGTACGGAACCGCCGCGGCCCCTCCGCACACAGGTCCGCCGGATACCCCGGCCCGTGGTCCCGCACCACGATCCGCGCCCCGGCGACCACCACCTCGATCGGCGGCTTGCCGTGCTTGGCCGCGTTCGCCAGCAGGTTCACCAACACCCGCTCGACCCGCCGCCGGTCCGTCTCCACGATCCGCGGCTCACCCTCGACCGTCACCGACACCGACAGGTCGTCCACCCCGCGCTGCCGCGCCGCCCGCTGCACGATCCCGCGCACCAACGACGGCAACTCACAGGCGTCCAGATCGGCCCGCTCCACCCCGGCGTCCAACCGCGACACCTCCAACAGGTCCTCCACCAGCCGCCGCATCGCCTGCGCCCGGTCCCGCACCAACTCCACCGCCCGCGGCTCCGGCAACAACTCGGCCGCCGCCACCAGACCCGCCACCGGCGTCCGCAACTCGTGCGCCACGTCAGCGGTGAACTCCCGCTCGGCCTCCACCCGCGCCGCCAACGACGTCGCCATGTGGTGCACACTGCGCCCCAACTCGGCCACCTCGTCCCGGCCGTGGCTCGCCAACGCGTCCGCGTCCGGCGGCTCCCCCGCCGCGATCCGCCGCGCCGCCGCCGCACTCAACCGCAGCCGCCGCGACAACCGCTGCGCCACGAACCACGACACCACCGCCATCAGCACGACCGTCCCGCACCCCGCGATCAGCAGCGCCCGATCCAGCGCCACCTGCGCCGGATCGTCATCCGGGTACGCCGCCGACACCGACAGCGAACGCGTCGGCCGGTCACCGTCCCCGCCGACCCCGGTCGCCGCCCACACCCGCGGGTCGTCACCCCCGCTGAGATACGTCCCCGACCGGTTGTGGAACACCGCCTCGCGCAGCGGCGACGGCAGCGTCGCGTCGTCCAACTGCGCACCGAGCGCCAACGTCCCGTCCCGCTCGTAGACGAGCAGGGCCGCACTCAACCGCTCGTCCTGATAGGACCGGGCCGACCGCTCCCGCTCGACGTCCGCGATGTGGTGCACGGCGAAGCCGAGCACCACCACCGCAAGCGCCGTCATACACGAAATGGCCAGGGCGATCCGGCCTCGAATGCCCATCACGCGAGGTTGTACATCTCCGTCGTGTCACCGAGCGGGGTGGAGCCGTCGTACGTCACCTCCAGACCCGTGAAGGCCCGCGCGCCGTCGACCTCCTTCGCCCCGTAGAGCCGGAACGTCGCCCGGTACCCGGCGTCCGTACCGACCCCCGCCGCGGTCTTCTCCACCTGCACCACGCCCCGCCCCTCGGCCTCGTCCGCGTCATAACGGGTCCACGTGATCCCGGTCGCCACCATCCCGGCGTCCGCACAGGTCAACGTGATCACCTGGGGCTTGATCTCCGGCTCCCCGATCCCGCAGTCGCGGACGCCCGGCAGATCGCCACTCGGCGGACCGTCCGACTTCACGTCCTGCACGGCCGAGGTCTTCGGCGCGGCGTCCACCGCCGACGCCCGGTCCGACGCCTGGCCGAACCACACCCCACCGGCCGCCAGCGCCGTCACCACGAGGAAGGCCAGCAGGGCGGTGCGCCCGCGCCTCCAGCGGGCCCCTTCGCGGTCGGTCATCACACACTCCTCCCGAGGCACCTTCGCCCCGTCAACCCCACCAGCAAACACGACCGCCGCGGCAGCCCCGCACCGGCCCGGACCCCGATCACACCGTTCCGCCACCGCACCACGGCCGCCGCGTCCCGCGACGAAAGGGCACCCTTCGACGGGCCTGCGACAGAAAAGGGCGGTTTCGCCACCGCCACTCTCCTCTCCCCCCGACACAGGCTGATTGCCCGAATGCCGCGGTGACCCCTCGGCTTTGTACCAGTCGTGTAACAAGCCGCCGCCGCACGGCAACCCTCCACCCCCCTGACATGCGCCGTACGGACCGGCTCCACGTGACATACCTCGCGTTCGCCGTCCACAGTGTTTTGACCCGCCCTCCAGCGTGCAGGCGCACACGTCGAAGCTCCAACGCCCCACCCGCGCAACCGAACCGCGCGCCGACCCAACGGGAGGACCGCCGCGTGCCGCACCTGAGTACCGAAGACAGCCACTCCGCGCCGGAACCGGACCGAGAGGCACGCAGACGCCACTGGGCGCTCTTCCGCGCCATCGACCGCCGCCGCAACCCCCCACTGCGCCGCACCGACATCACCGTCACGGACGAACCCACCGTCCGCCGCGCCGTGAAGGCCGCCGCACTCGGCAACGCCATGGAGTGGTTCGACTTCGGGATCTACAGCTACCTCGCCCTCACCATCGGCAAGGTCTTCTTCCCCAGCGGCAGCGCCACCACCAGCCTGTTGTCCTCCTTCGCCACCTTCGCCGTGGCCTTCCTCGTACGGCCGCTCGGCGGCGCCTACTTCGGCCCCCTCGGCGACCGCATCGGCCGCAAGAAGGTCCTCGCGCTCACCATGATCATGATGGCGCTGGGCACCCTCTGCATCGGCCTCATCCCCTCCTACACGACCATCGGCCTGTGGTCCCCGGCCCTGCTCATCCTCTTCCGACTCATCCAGGGCTTCTCCACCGGCG
>LIQL01000225.1:14453-14674 GCA_001418405.1 Streptomyces diastatochromogenes
TCGGCTACACCGGCGCCGCCGGCATCGTCCTCGTGCTCAACACCACACTCGGCCCGGACTCCATGCTCGCCTGGGGCTGGCGGATCCCGTTCCTCATCGCCGGCCCACTCGGCCTGGTCGGCCTCTACCTCCGGCTCCGACTCGACGAGACCCCGGCCTTCCAGAAGTTCGAAGCCGCCCAACACCACGCCCCCGCCGAACCCCCCGCCGGGACCGAGGAC
>LIQL01000226.1 GCA_001418405.1 Streptomyces diastatochromogenes
GTGTAGGCAGGACCGTTCAGTAACTGAACGGTCCTGCCTACACTGCGCTGTGTTTTAGGCGGAGTGCGTTCGCCGTCCGGAGCGCGGGCAGGGGCCAGGCGAACTCCCTTGCCAAGAGCCCATTTTGCATCCGTAATCTCGCGACACCTCAGGGGCAAGTGACCCAAGTCACAGAAAATGCGTCTCGCTATTTGAGAAGGTCGACTCTCAAGGTGCCTGGCTCGGTGTGGGAGTGGGTGAAACTTACGCCTCGGCCGGCAGATGGGGCTGGTGGGGGGCTGGTTGGCCCGAGAATGGTCTAGACAGCAATGAAGGCCCAAGTCTCTGACGTGGGCCTTCGCTATGGAGCGGGTGACTGGAATCGAACCCGCGCTCTGAGCTTGGGAATCAGGTGGGCTTTTGGGGCATCCTGTCTGGCCAGCAAAGACGCCGCGGCGGGAGAGCTGGCCCGGTACAGCCATCGCATGGTGGTGCGGCTGTCGGCTCACTCCAGGACGGCGAGGTGGTCGGCGGCGCCCCCGCGCCACTCGATCAGGAAGAGGGTTGCGTCGTCGCTGGTGCTCCCGCCCCGCTCCTGTTTCAGGGTGTGGGAGAGCGAGCGCACCACCGCCCGCGGCCCCTTCCCTTTGTGCTCGATGCGGTTGACCCAGTGGATGAGTTGTTCCTCGCCGAACTGCTCTTCGCCGGCTTCGTGCTCCTCGATCAGGCCGTCGGTGAAGCACAGCACCCGGTCGCCGCGTTGGAGCATCTGCTCGCTGATCTGGGGCTCTTCACCACCGAAGCCGACCGGCAAGGTGGTCGGGCTCTCCAGTTGCCGGACGACCTGGCGGTTGCGGATCAGCAGCGGTGCGGGGTGGCCCGCGTTGACCCACTGCAGGTGGCCCGTTGTGATGTTGAGGCGCATCATCTGCGCGGTGACGAAGTGGTCGGGTCCGAATTGCTCGGCGATGGCCCGGTCCATGAACGCGTAGATCTCGGACAGACCGACTTCGGCGCGTCTGGCGTGCCGGTAGGCGCCGATGGCGACGGTCGCCATGGTGGCGGCATCCAGGCCGTGGCCCATCGCATCGACCATGGCCACATGCAGGATGTCCTCGTTGAGGGCGTAGTCGAAGCTGTCGCCTGCCACGTTGTAGGCGGGCTCCAGGATTCCCGCCACCGCGACCTGCGGGACGGACATCGCCAGCGGCGGCAGCAGGGACCACTGGATCTCCGCGGCCACGCTCATCGGTTCGCGGCGCCGGGCGAGGAAGAACTGGTCGGTGTAGCTGTGCTTGGTGACCAGCATGTCGGCGACGAGGCCGGCGAGTCTGCGCAACAAGCGCCGGTCATCGTCATCGACGGTGTCCATGGTGAGGGCCAGCACGCCCGCCTGGTCGCTGCCGTCCAGCAACGGCAGATACATCCGAACGCCGTCGTCCTGCGGAACCTCGACAGGGGCCCCGCACAGGAAGGCCGTGCCCGCGTGCGAGTCATCGATCAGCTCGGGCCGGCCGACGGTCAGCCGCCTACCTGGCAGCGGCACCAGCAGCAACTGCGCATAGTCCTGGAGGAGGATCGAGACGTGACGGCCGCCGACCCTCGCCACCTCTTCCGCGACCAGCGGGGCGATCAACTGCGGCGGCATCTCGTGCGCCCGGTCCAGCAGCACCCCCAGCAGTCGCTCGCCGAACCCTTCCGACCGGTCCACGGCGCCCGTGTCCGCCTCCCGCTCACCTGCCGCCATACCCATGCCCTTTCACCAAGCAGCCTCGTTGCGACGTCACCCGCCATGCCGGCCGTCTCCAACGGGTCGGTCACCGAGCGGCCTGGCGTTCGACTTCGGTGGCTTGGCTCCGGTAGCAGTGCGCGCGGGTCTGGATGAGGGGGAGGGGAAGGTGAGCCGGTCCGTGAATGACTGAGTGCGGGCGGGAGGCAACGAGGCCCTGGCGCACTCCACGGTCGGAGTGTTCGAGTCCGTTGCGGCCCTTCGGCTCCTCCCGCTCGGTGAGGGGCCGGAGCACAAGTTCACGCCTTGCTCGGCTGCCGCCGGCCGCGCAAGGACTGGCAGACGCCCTCCTGTGAGTGTGCACGCGGGCTCCGGAAACCACCGTGATCGACTCGCACAGAGTGACCCGGCCAACCGGGCCAGAGGGCTCATTGAGCCAGTGGCGGCGTGTCAGTCTCTCCTTCAGGGCCGCCGGCTGAATGGCGTGGCGTGCGGTGGAAAGGTCCGGATAAGAGATAAGCCCCAGGCTGGTTGGCCTGGAGCTTTCCTCCGGAGCAGGCTGCGGGACCGACGTCGCGCTCCCGATGACTGACACGATGCTCAGGCACCTTTCGTGGCATCTGGTACCTGGGCAATGGCTGCTTGGGCGGGCGAACGTGAGGTCGGCAGGCTTGCGCCATGGCCGCCTTCGGAGTCCCAGACCGAGACCAGGGACAGTTCCATCTCCTCCGCGATCCGGCGTTGCTCCGCTTCGTCCATCAGGGCGCTCGCGGTGAGGGTGCACCGCGGATCGGCGGCCTCGGCCATGAGCCGGGCGGCCGTGGCGGGGCTGGTCTCCGGAGGGATCACCAGGAGGTCCCAACGGCCGACGGTGTAGGAGAACAGCAGCAACTTGTGGGGATCTTGCTCGGCCTTGAACCAGCCGACACCCACCACATGCCCGTCGACGGGCACCTTCCGTGGGATGACCGGCCAGAACGTGGGGTTCACCGTGGCATGGGTGATTCGCCCCCACAGTGGGTCGAGGACGGCCGTCAGTGCGGGCAGTTCCGCCGCGAGGTCACGGGAGCGGGGCCACCACGCACCGTCGAGCAGAGCCGGAGCACTGCCGGCCGGCGCCAGTACGAGTCGCAGGGGCAGCGAAGCGGTCCGGTCTTCGACCGCCGGCGTATACGCAATGGTCGTGGTCATGACGTTGGACCCTGCCCCGGGCCAACCGTGACCGGCCCGGTGTCGTGAATCGCCGAAAACGACACGAGCATGGGAGCTGGTGTGCGGAGTGCCCTCGGTAATTTCAGCTTACTCCCGGTAAGGCCCGCTGGACCGATGCGGAGCGACGTGGGTGCACGACAGAGAAGACCTTGGAGCAGTCGGCCCGAGAACCGCGAAGGGGCAGAGCCTCCCGTGCGGGCAGCCGGCGTGTGACATCGGCTGCCAAAAGGGGGCTGTCAGCCGCGGGACGGCGTGGGCCGTCATCCGAGGAAGGACAGCCGGACTTGGCGTTCGGGGCTGTCCCGGTCGGTGTTCACCAGTACGACGGACTGCGAGGTCCCCAGCTCCAGCTCACCGTCGACTACGGGCAACGTGGCGTGTGGCGGGACCAGAGCCGGGAGTACGTGGCCGCTGCCGTGGCCGGGACCGCCGTGGCGGTCCCGCCAACGGCCGTCCGCGGGAAGAATGTCGCGAAGCGCCGCCAGCAGGTCATCGTCACTGCCCGCGCCGGTCTCGATGATGGCCAGGCCGGACGTCGCGTCGGGGGTGAAGACGTTCAGCAGTCCGTTTCGCCCGTGAGCGACCTCCCGGAGGAACGCGGAGCATGCGTTCGTCAGGTCGTGCATGGTCTCCGTGGCGCCGGTTGCAATGTCGAGGGTGCGTGTGGTGAAGGTGCCAGCCATGCTTCACCGGTTCCCCTCGCGGAGGAAAAGCACTAACGGCCGGATGGGTTGTTCCTCCGGGCCTCCGCCGATAGGGGCACGTGCTCCCGGTTCGGACGCCGCCTGAGCAGGGCGTCAACTGCGCTCTTCTTCTTCGGCCTCCATACACCGGATGCCTTGGTGCGTCAGCGTGACCATGGCCGGCGTATTGCCCGCGGTCCAGTCGACCGTGATCAGGTCCTCGCCCACCAGATACGTGCAGGCGGCAGCCAGATCCTCTGCCGGGATCGCGAGATCTTGGGCCAGCTTGGCTCCGGTGACACCCAGGAGGCGGTTGCCTTCAGTGGCCTCGTACAGAGCCTGCATGATCTTCTCGCGGTACGCCTTCCGCTCGGTCAGTGATGCCATGGCTGCTACCTCCGGGGAGAACGGTGTCGCGCTCATCGCGGCGGAGAAGTGCCGGATGCCCGGTCGAGGGGCCGGCTCTGTCACAGCCGCGTATCTGAGGCCCGGCTTCCTCGGACCTCGTCCGCATGCGGACGGTCACGCGCGGCTGACTCGCTGGTCACCAGCCATGGCGCGGCCGTCGTGTTGGGCTCGGTTCTGATCTCTCCACACGGGGTGGCTCACCTTCCGGACGCGTGCAACCACCATCCGGAGCAGAGCCATCGAGACGCAGGGTGGGGATGGATCCCACAGCCCGCGAAGGGGCTGTGGGAGGACATAGGTCCAACGCGCCCTGTGCACGCCACGGAGGGGGATACGACTCTCGTCGCCCATCGCCGGTGTGGCAGCTGCTTGTCATAGTCAGGAAGCAACCATGATCGCCATGTGGTGCTCTTCCGCCGGGGGCCTGCGAGATCGTGCCAGGTGGTTACGCACGATTGCGTCGCGTCCCGTGCCCTTGGCCATAGGGTGCTATCCGCGTCGCGGGCGCGACGCCCAGTCCATCTACCCACCGCCCAGAGGCCCCCAGCTTCAGCTGCCACGGAGGGCCTCCCGGGTGTCACGGATCTGCGCCGGGTGCTCGCGATCAGGCCGCAGGGCTGAGGATATGCGCGTAACAGCCGACGAATGGCGCCCGTGACCAGCACGGCTTCCTGCGCGTACGGTCGTCAGGGGCTTGCGGGCTGGGCCCAAACGGCGGGCGATAGCTCTGGCGGCCCGTCGGGGGCGGAGAATGAGCCGTTGACGGATGACTCGCTGTGGGGGCATGGCGATCTCGGCCCAGACGCATTTGCCGCAGGTGGTGTGCTCGGCCCCGTGGCAGAGGGACAGGCGGTCGATGAGTGCCATACCGCGCCCGGACTCGTCCTCCGAATCCGCCCAGTGCGGAACAGGGAGGACGAGCGAACCATCGTAGACCTCGACGAGGATTCGCCGTCGGCTGAGGTTGGCGGACACCGTGATGGTGAGCACCGTGCCGGTGCCGTGCCGCACCGCGTTGGTGACCAGTTCCGAGGTGATGACGGTCAGTGCGGTATCGGAGGACTCGTCGAGGCGGAGCCCCCACTCTTTCACCAGACCCTGGAGACGGCGACGGCTGATCGGCACCGAGGTCGGATCGCGGACCAGAAGGAAACTTTGGCTGTGAAGGCGCATGCCGGAGACCCTTCGACGGACTTCAGACCGGGGCTTGAGGCGAGGGGAGATCGCTGAGCGGCAGGCCGACGTGATTCACGGGGATGCCTCCCTCAGCAGGGACGGCTGTGCGTGGGTGGGCGCCGCATGCCGACCGTTGTCGGTATGACAGCCCTCAGGGGGGAGTGCGGCCGGGGAGGTCGCTATCCGGGTGGTCTGTGGGCTACGTCGTCGCTACTTCGTGGCGATGACGTACACGCTTCCCCAACGGCGCTTCGGGTTGGCGATCGTGGGGTCGAAGGTCCACGGCTTCACGGTGGCGAAGCCCGCTTCGGTAAAGAGCTGGACGAGCTTCGCGTAGTCGTAGGCCCAGAGGTGGGGGGTGTACTTGGGGTCGTCGTCCTGGTCACGGAAGACGAGGTTGACGAGGTCGAGTTGGGTGTTGATGTCACTGCGGCAGTCGCGCTTGGCGTACCAGCGCTCGACCATCTCGTCGGCGGGGTTCAGCGGCCCGGGGTACTGGCTGAGGGCGAAGGCGGCGTCGGGGACGCCCGTGATGATCTGGCCGGCCGGTGTGAGTGCGCGGTGGGCCTCGCGGACGTAGCTCTTGACCGAGCGGGGGTAGTCGATGTGCTCCAGGAAGTGCTCGGAGAAGATCAGCTCGACGGTGTCGTCGTGCAGGGGGATGCCTTCGCGGACATCCCAGAGCAGGTCGGCCGGCGGGACGGCGTCGATGTTGAAGAAGCCCTCGATGCGGTGGGTTCCGCCGCCGATCTGGACCTTGGAGGGCTCTTGGTCGATGCGGCCGTCGGGCCAGGCGCGCTGGCTGGCGTGGTGATAGCGGTGGAGTTCGATCTCCCACGCCGCAGTGCGGAGTGCTCGGGCCAGGCCGTGGGTGGTGGAGGGGTCGCTGAGTACGGCGTCGATCTGCTCGCCGAGGAGGTCGACGGAGGGCATGCCGAAGTAACTCATGGCGGGGCTCCTGGGAAGAAGAGGCAGCAGAGCAGCTGTTGATGAAGGCGGCAGTGGTTACGCGGCGCTGGGCGCCGGGGCGGTCCACTGGTTGTTGCGCATGAGGGTGTACTTGATGTCCACCAACCGCGGGGCGATGGTCAAGGAGAGCTGCTCGGCCGGGTGGAGGTGGCCGGCGTCGTCCTGTTCGGCGCGCCAGACGCGGTAGTCGAGGTTGGGGTAGGCGGGGTTGATGCCGATCTCGCCCTTGGGCATCGTGCCGTTGAACGGGGTGACGATGTCCATGTGGTTCCAGTAGTTCCAGGCTTGCAGGGCCTTGTACTGGTCGAAGTAGAAGTAGAAGTCGGGGTAGCGGCCGAAGGTGCGCAGTTCCCGGTGGATGAGGTGGCCCAGCAGGGGGCCGAGCTGGGTGGAGAGGGCGTCGAATTCCCAGCGCTTGTGATGCCAGGCTTCCGGGGCCTCCCCAGGGGCGAAGAGCCGGGCTGCGATGAGGTGGCTGATTCGTTCGACCAGGTAGTGGGTCGCGTGGTTGATCTCGATGGTCGGGTCGACCTGGTGGATGAGGTCGGCCAGCTGGCTGGGCCTGGGGCGGAATCTCGCGAGGTCGAACTTGCCAGCCATGTTCGGGTAGGAGGCGAAGAGCATCTCCTTGTAGAGCCAGTTATTGAGCTCTCCGATGTCGGCCAGGCGTCGCGTGTGCTGCGAGGTTGAGTGGAGCATCAGGTACTCCGCCAGCGCCTCGAAGTACAGGTAGCCGAGGATCGGTAAGCGGGGGATGGTCTTGTCGAGCAGGCCGAGGAAGGGCCTGGCAGCGATGTGTGTGCCTCGGTAGGCCACGGCCGCCGCGGTGGCGAGGAAGGCGGCGGAGTTCTTCACCCTGGCCACGACGGTCTCGCGTAAGCGGTGGCGCTCGCTCTTGCTCAGCAGGTATTCGAGATGGCAGTAGATCCGTAAGTGGATGAGGCCCAGCCGGAGATAGTCCACTCCCGCCAGGCCCTGGTACGCCTGCGGTGGGGTGTTGATCTCGAAGATCAGCGGGGTGGGTACCCGGTCGATGACGCCGAGCTTGGCCAGGAAGGCCGGCGCCTCCCTGGTCAGGACGTACGCAGCCAGGTTGTGCATCCGCAGGCCCCGGTCCGTAGCCGTGAGCGGGGCACAGTAGATGCTCCCGACGAGGCAGCCGCCGGACGGGTAGAGGACGCCTTGCTCGTTGATCCGTTCGAGGGCGTGGGTGACGTGGAGGAGGTGCAGCTTGCCGTTGCCGTTGAGGGCGTCGAAGAGGGAGTTCCGCCGCAGCAGGCGCCCGTTCGGTGTGGCGGCGAGCCGCTCGTCCCAGGTTGCCGACTGCCGGGACAGCGGGTCGTTTGTATCGGCAGGGCTGGGGATGAGGGTGGTGTCGTAGAAAGCGTGGGCGTCGGCCCAGAGGTGGTAGGCGTCGAGGAAGTCCATGGTCACGCCAGCTCCTTCTCTGCAAGCGCGTACAGGACGGCCGCCGGGCTGTGGGCACCGGCAAGATGGGCCTTCTCGGAGATGGTCACGAGGTCGAAAGCGAGGCTGCGGAACGTGTCGAAGGCGAGCTCTTTGATGTGCTGGGCATTCGGCCACCACCTGGTCTTCGGCAGGCGGTATCGGTCCAGGGCATCGGCGGTCTTCACCACGTCGCAGATGATCTGGCTCCGCAGATAGTCGGTCTGGTCGTCAGGGCTGAATGCGCCGTAGGGCACGTCGTGCAGTCGTATGGCGGTGGCGGCCCTTGTGACGCGGCGCGGTGTGGCCGTCAGGTCGAAGCGGCCCCAGACGGTGTCCGCATTGGCAGCGAGCCATATCGCCGCGCGTTCCCCGTGTCCGCGGTCGTCCTTGTCGTGATGGCGCTGGCAGTCGTGGACGGCGGCGGCAACGATGGCGGTGGTGGTGTCGGCATCGTCCAAGCCGTTCGCCTCGGCGAGGATGGCGGCCAGTGCTGCGGTGCGCATGGCGTGCCGAACGCCGTGGATCGAGTCGTACAGCCGGGGCTCGGCCATCCAGTCGCGTGGCAGCCCGGTCCGCCGCAGGAGGTACTGCGCGATCGGCCGAAGGGCCGGTTGCGGTGAGGGCTGGAGGTCAGGCCGATTGGTGGTGATCCAGTCGATGGTGGCCCGGTCCATGTACTGGTGGAGTGGTAGCTGCCCTCGGGCAGCAAGGTCGATCAGGCTTGCGGTCGTTGGGGTCGTGCTCATCAGTGCCCACCCCCTCGGTGGTCTCCGCGGTGACGTGCTCCTACCGGATGGGCGCGGCTTGCCGCTCGCGCTCCTTGCGTTCCTTCTCAGCGGCTTCGAAGGCGGCGGTGAACTCGGCCAGCTCCTGCTCGGTCATCAGGGTGACGCCCAGCTCATTGGCGACATCCGTGATCTTGGCGGCTGCCACGGCACGAGCGGCGTCGGGGGCGTCGTCGTCCAGCAGGACCTCGAATTCGGCGTGGTATCCCCATGCCTCGCTCCACTTGACCGCGATCTCGACACCGTCGAAGCGGAAGTTGTGCCGAAGATTGGACGCCTCGTGCATCTCTTCCTCGAACCCGAGAGCGTTGAACAGCTTCACCGCGGCGCCCACGTCGGCCGGGGCGATGGCGAACTCCGTCTCCGCGAATGAGGCGCCCTGGCCGATCTTGCTTCCCTTGAGGGTGATCTTGGCGGTGCCGGCAGCCGTGTTGTCGGTGACCTTCAGCAACTGGTCCGGCAGTACGTAGAAGTAGATGTGCTTGTCGTCGGGGCCCAGGTCCTTGCCGTCCCTCCGCAGACGGTCGACGAGCTGGTCACGAGTCTCCTTGCCGAAGCGGGCACGCATCTCGATCTCGATGGGCATGGGCGTATCGCCTCCTGAATCAGGCATGACGGAGCCAGCCGGACCGGCGCCAAGGGGGTGGGTGCCGGTTCGGACGGCTGCTGCTTCTTCGGTTGTGGGGCAGGGGCGGGGCGGTGCGGCCGTCACTCGGCCCGGCTCACCACCCCGCCGGATGGATCACTAGTCAGTCCAGGTCGCCGAAGCGTTCCCGGACTACGCCTTCGTGCAGGTAGGTGGGGAGCTGGACACCGCCCACCGAGGTGCGGCTGGTGGCCACCTGCTCCTCGGTGTCGCTGGGGAAGCCCTCCAGGAGTCGCAGGCACTGCTGCACCCACTCACGGGACTTGGGTCGGTCGCCCAGGTCGCGGTGGCGTACGGCCAGGGCGTACGCGGTCTCGGTGGCGGCCCACCGGTCTGTCGTCAGTTCGCGCTGGAAGACGGACTCCAGCTCCTCGGCGGAGGCCAGGCGGGTCTGGATGGTCATGGTTTCCCCTCTGAAGTTCGGTCGTGCACTGGTGGTGCTCAACGCATCGGCGTCCCCGCGGTGACGCTGTAACCCGCCGCTAGTAGGTGTAGATCTCCGCGAGGGTCTTGTAGTCGTGCAGCTCGTCCTTGTCGAACCACAGCTCAAGCTCCTGCTGCGCTTCCTCCTTGTTGCCGGAGGCGTGCACGAGGTTCGCCACGGCCTTGCCCGAGGCGATGCTGCCCGCGGCGCTGTAGTGCGAGAAGTCGCCTCGCACCGTCCCCGCCGGCGCCTGGTTCGGGTACGTGCTGCCGACGATCTTCCGCACCGTGGCGATGGCGTCGAACCCTTCCAGCACCAGCGCGATGACCGGCCCCTGCTGCATGAACGTCGACGTGACGCGGTAGACCTCCGACCCCAGCCGCTCCTCCAGATCGAAGTAGTGTCGCCGGGTGAACTCCTCGTCCATCGACTTCATCTTGGTGCCGACGATCTTCAGTGCGGCTTCCTCGAAACGGGTGATGATCCTTCCCGCCAGGCCACGCACGAGCGCATCGGGCTTGAGCAGGACGAGCGTGCGCTCAACGGGGTGTTCCTGATCCTCAGCCATGGGGTCCCTTTCGCTTGTATGCACAGAGATTGACGGCGGATCAGCCGCCAGGTAGCTGAGGTTACCGGCGCCCATTTGCTCGACCGGGCGGTCGGACCTTCCCTCGGATGGCGGACACCGGAAGGCGGCACGATAGGGCCGAAAACAGGGATTCGTTTCAGCCAAGTGCGTTGGTCTTACTGCTCGTTGGGTCCGTTCACCTAGACTCTCCCCTTGGTCGACCGGCGCTGTCGGGCGCGGTCAGATTGGCCACTCAGGGCGATTCCTACGGCTGACTCCGCCCTGGCGACCATCATTCTTCCGAGTCACCTACGGGACGGCCATGAACCGCCAGTGCAGCCGGAGTGCACCTTCAGTGCGCAGATTCCTGCACTGAGGACGGTGGCGAAGGAAGGGGTAGACGTGGACGTGATCGAACTCTGGAATGGCCGCCACGCCTGCCTGCTGCAGTCCGCCCTGCGCCTCACCAATGAACAGTTCGCGGCCCGGCTCGGCATCGCGGTACGGACCGTGGCGGCCTGGCACTCCGACCCGGCCGTAGTGCCGCGCAAGGAGATGCAACAGCTCCTCGACACCGTCCACGAGAAGGCCCCGCCAACGGCACGACAGCGGTTCGCGCTCCTGGTCTCCGCTGAACGCGGCTCGTCCGCACCGGGCCCAGCAGGTGCGCAGGCCCTGCGCGTTGCGATCGCCGTGGTGATACGTGACAGCGAGGTGCTGCTCGTCTGCCGACGAGACGATGACGCAACGGGCCTCAGCTGGCAGTTCCCGGCGGGCGTGATCAAACCAGGCGCCAGGGCCGAGACAGCGACCGTGAGAGAAACGCTGGACGAGACCGGCGTGCACTGCGCGATCCGGCAGCATCTCGGAAACCGGCTTCACCCGGTGACCGGCGTCCAGTGCGAATACTTCCTGTGCGAATACCTCGCGGGCCAGGCCACCAACTCCGATGCCGTCGAGAACATCGACGTGATGTGGGTCCCCAGAAACGCGGTGACCCGTTTCATCCCCGTCGATACGATCTTCCCACCCGTGCTAGCCGTCCTGGAGGAGCAGACGTGACGCAGCAGACCGCCGATGAGCGACCCGGCATTGCAGCGGCCATCATCGTGCACGAGGGACGCGTTCTGATGGTCCGGCGCCGGATCAGTGAGGGGAAGCTCTCCTGGCAGTTCCCGGCCGGCGAAGTCGAGCCCGGTGAAACCCGCGAGGGCGCCGCCGTGCGGGAGACCAAGGAGGAGACCGGACTGAACGTCTCCGCCGTCGAGCTGCTGGGCGAGCGAGTCCACCCGGCAACAGGCAGGCTGATGTCCTATACCGCCTGCGAAGTGCTCAGCGGAACCGCGTATGTCGCGGACACTGAGGAACTGGCCGAGCTTGCCTGGGTGGCTCACGACCAGATCCCCGAGTACGTCCCGTACGGCTTGTTCGGGCCGGTGCAGGAGTACCTGGACGCCACACTCGCCAGCTAGTCGGCCAGCCCTCACTCTGTCTCCTGGGTACGGCCTGAAGGGCGGCAAAGAAAAGCCGGATGTCCTCCCTTCGCGACGAGTGGGGGAGGACATCAGCTGCGCCGAGCCGAAACCACATCACTTCTGCCGACAGCTTGGAGTCCCGGGCCTCCGAGGCTCGTCGTGCACGGTGTCAGCGACGCTGTTGATGCTGCTGGCTGGTGGGGGGCGTGGCCGCTACGGGCTGCGGCTCCTGGACCTGCCGGGAACTGATGTCTGTTGCCATGGTGGAACGGCTGCGGGCGGCTTCAGCTCGGCGGTTGGGTGCGGGGTTGCGGCCGGTGTGCTGGATGCGGGTGATCAGGACACGGGCGGGCTGGCGGGCGGTGGTCAGTTCACGCTGGGCGGCGGCCTCCTTGAGCAGCTGGTGGGGTTTGTGACCGCGGGCTTCGGCATCGGCGAGGACGGTGGCCAGGGCCAGCCAGGCGGGATCGGCGAGGATGCGGTCGGCTTGGTCAGGGACTGCCGCTCGGATGTCGCTGGCGAGTACGCGTTGTGCCGATTCCCTGGGCGGGCGGGGTTCAAGTTCGGCGAGCACCGGAACGAGAGCTTGGTCGGCAGCGGTCTGGAGGTGCTGGAGGGCTTGGCGGGCGGCGTCGGCCTGGTGGGCGTGGCCCTTGCCCTCGTGCCACCGTCCGGCGACGATCGCCGCCCAGACGAGCGCCGCCACCAGGGCGGCTAGGGCGCTACCGTCAGGGCCGGTGGCGGTGTTGGCAATGTCGCGGGCCGCGGACCGCAGGGCGTGGGCGGCTCGGTCTTCCGCCCGGACCTGGGACCACTGGGCGCGAGCGAACGCCTTGGCTGCGGCCCGGATTTCGGGACGCAGGTCGGCAGATGCCTTCTCGGCGGTGGCTTCGAGCAGTTCGCCGAGGGCGGTGATGTGCGCCTGGGCTCGTGTGTCCTCGGTGAGGTCGGTCTGGACGGTGTCGAGGGCCTCGGTGGCCTGGTGCCAGGGGGTGCTGGGCTGGTTGCGACGAGCGGTCGGGTGCTCTTCCGGCGCGCTGCTCTCCAGACGGGCTGCGAGCTTCGGCAGGGACAAGTCCGGGGCGACCTTTCCGCCGGGGTGGAAGATCTGCTCCTCGGCCTTGTTGAGGTCGCCGGGGCGGCCGACTGCGTAGCCGAGGAGGTCGCCGGACGGTCCGCGCTTGGCCTTGACCAGGACACCGTCGCCTTCGAGGTAGGCGAGGAGTTCCTCGGCGCTCTTGGCATGGGGGATGGCGGCGCGGATGCGGTCCTGGAGCCACTCCTTGCTGGTCTGCTCCCAGCCGAGGCGCTGGGCCTTGTGCATCTCGGCCTGGGTGGGGCGACGGACGGCGGTGCCGTCGCCCTTCTTCAGCCGGCGCAGACCGTAGTCCTTCTCGATCTCGCGGCATGCGTCACCGACGCGTAGACCGCTGTCATGGAGTTTGGGGCGTCGGCCGTCTTCGCGGACGGTGGTGGCGAGGATGTGGATGTGATCGTCGGCATGGCGTACGGCGATCCAACGGCAGGCCAGGTCATCACCGGCAGGAGCGATGCCGGCGGCCTGGACGACGCGCTGGGCGATCTCTCCCCACTCGGTGTCGGAGAGGTAGCGGTCTTCGGGGGCGGCGCGGACGGGGCAGTGCCAGACGTGGTCGGTGACAGGCTTGCCGAACTCGCTGTTGCGCAGGCGTACGGGCTCGTCGAGGTGGCGGGCGAGTTCGGTGAGGGTGGCCATCTCATCGCGGCCGGGATCGGGCATGCCGAGCATCGCGAAGCCGGCCACGATGTGCGGGTCGAAGTGTTCGTCGTGGGATCCCCGGCCGTAGAGGTAGGCCAGCAGGCCGCGGGTATTGGCGCCAGGCGCCTTGATGGCGGCGATCATGCGGCGAGATCCTCCCGCAGGTCGGCGGGCTGGCGCAGGGCCTCGGCGATCAGTTCCAGCAGGTGATGGAGTTCGTCGAGGCGCTCGCGGATATCGGGTGGGGTGAGGTCACTGTTGAGGGCGCGGGCGATCTGGTTGACGTTGACGCCGATGCGGTTGAGCTGGCGCAGGACCTGGGCGCGGAACATGTGCGTGCGGCGGCGGTCCTCGGACAGGGGCAGGTTGGCAGTGAAGCGACCGGTGAGGAAGGCCAAGACGACGTCGGCGGCAAAGCCAGATTCGCCTTTGTAGCCGTGCTCTGCGGCCGTCTCCTGGAACAAGGTGTGCTCATCGCCGGTGAAGCGCAGGGGGCCCACCCGGATGGTGCGCTTGGTGCCGGTGAAGCGCCGGATCATCGGCTCGACGTTCTGCACAGCGGGCTCGCCAGCGGCGATGGAGTCGGCATGTGCGGGGCGGAGGATCTCGCGCTGGACGGCGTGGAGCTTGTCCGGTTCGGGGCCGCCCTCGACCTCGACCTCCTGGCCTGGCGCCCCCTGGAGCTGGGCCGTCTCCGCCACCCCCGGGGCGGAGATCCCCGAAGACCGGCCTTGAGTCGGACTCGGGGTACTACTGGCTCCGCCAGGGGCCGCCCTTCCGAACGCGCGCCGCAAACGGTCCATCAGCTTAGGGGACTTCGGCAGGGGCGAGGGTTCGTTGAGGGTGCGCTCGGTGTGGTGTGGGTCGTGGGTCATGGGCGGTTCTCCGGTATGGGCGGGGGAGGTGGGGAAGAGCCGGTCCGCAGGTGAAAGAAGGGACTACGGCCGGAGTGGTGCGTGGTGGGGGCAGGGCGGTCCTGGTCCGGGGGTTGGTGGTCAGCTGCTCCGCGGGCGTACGGGCGGGTGACCGGATATCCGGTCAGGTGGTGCGGCCCTGGTTCAGAGAGGGGTTGGATTCGGTCCGCAGGTTGTTCATGAGGTCGGTGAGCCGGTCTTCGGCGATGGTGAGGCCGGCCTCGCGGACCGCCTTGCGGACCACGGCGCGGGAGGACTTTCCGTGCGTGGAGATCGCCTTGCGTGCGATGCCGAGCAGGCGGTCCATATCGGCGCCGGGCGGTCGGCCATACCGGGGAGCGGGCGTTGCCTGGCGGCGAGCGGGCTCCGGCGGATGGGCTACGTCGTCCTGGGGCTCCGGGTGGGGACGACCGACTTCCGTGCGGTCGCACGGATGGGGAGCCGCTTCCGTGCCGCGAAGCTCTGTGGGCGGCTCGGAGCGGTTGTGGCGGGCGATGAGGATGTAGAGGTGGACGGCACCGGCGAGGGCGAGCGGGGCGAGGGTGGAGAGCACTCCGACGGTGAGGTCCCCCAGGCGCAGACCGGCTTGCGCGGCTTGCTGGTTGAGGCGTACGGCGTGCAGGGCGTTGGCCCAGATGCTGGCGGTGGTCGCGGTGCCGAAGAGGGCCCACACGTACAGTCGTGAGCGGAAGGGGGCGGTGCGCAGGATGATCAGAGCGCGGACACCGTAGGCGATGAAGCCGTCGACCACGAGGGGGAACAGGAAGGTCAGCCACCCCCGCACGTGTATGGCGATGGCCATCTGCTGGAGGGCGTCGTAGGAGAGGGCGCAGCCGGCGCCGCCGAGGGCGACGATCGCAGCGCGGTCCCAGGCCGTCGCCCGTGTTGCAGACGGGTGTTTGAGCGCTGGAGCTGCGGTGGTGGACAAGGGGGTTCTCCGGGTGCTTGAGGTGGGGCGCTTACGCGACCCCCTTTACAAGGAGGGGGTCGCGCGTAGGCGCTGGGGCGAGGAAGCGCCGTACGGGGCTGCGTACGCGTTTGACCTGTGGTTTTGTTTGATTCGTAAGCGGGGTGAGCGGCGCGTATGCGGTTCCGGCGGGGGAGACCGCATACGGGGGCGCGTACGGGGCCGGGCCGGTCAGGAGACGGCGCTGATGTGGCGGGTGGCGGCGGTCCAGCGGGTGGCCTGGCCGCCGCCTGCCCCGCCTCCGGCGCCGGTCTCCTGGACGGCGTGCCCGCTCTTGGTGAGGGCCTCCAGGCGGCGCCTGGCCTTGGCGAGGTCCGCAGGGCGGGGGTTGGCTTCACCGGTGGTCTGCGTGGCGAGTTGGCGGGCGGTGAGCCCGTGAGTGCCTGCCTGGCGCAGTAGGGTGAGCGGGTCGAGGCTGGTGTCGACGCGGGAGGTGCCACGGGGGTGGTCGTGGATGACCGGCAGGGGGCCGATCTCGTCGTCGACGGTCTTGAGGTGGTGGAGCTGGACCACCGGGTCGCCGGCCGCGCCGTTGAGGAAGAGGACGCTTCCCGCTCCGGCGGTGAACCACGCGGACCCGTAGACCTGGTCCAGCACGGGTCGTTGGTTGCGCGAGGCATCGGGGCCTTGCTTGCGCTGGTGGTGCAGTTCGAGCAGTTCGATGCCGTCGCGTAGCAGTTGCTGGCGGGCGTTGTTGTAGGCGAGCCCGGCTTCGTCGTCGGTGAGCTTGCCGACGACGTCCTTGAGGCTGTCGATCACGACGGTGTCTGCGCCGTGTTCGGCGGCTAGCTCGGTGAGCAGCTGGGGCTCGGCGTTGAGAGACGCGGGCAGCGGGCCGGACCAGAAGACCAGGCGCTGTCGAAGGATGTCCTGGTGGGCTTGGTCCACGACGCGGGTGAAGGCGCGGGCGAGCTGGCTGGGCCGGTCCGCGGCGATGTAGAGGACCTTCTCACCCTGCTGTACGGGCATGTCCAGGACTTGGGCGAGCAGGCCGAGGCGGGCGAGGACGATCTGCTGGGCAATGGTGGACTTCCCGACCCCGGGCGGGCCGACCAGCATCAGGCTCTCGCCCGACGCCCAGGCCGTCTTCCCCGGTGTGCCCCATACGGGGGCGGTGCTGGCGGGGGTGTCGGTGACGAAGGACCAGCCGTCGGTGGCGTAGCGCTGGAGTCGTCCCCCTGAGCTGCGGCGGGCGCGGTCGGCGGCCTCGCTCAGTGAGGCCGTCAGCAGGCTGCGGACCTCTGCGGGGTCCGCTCCTGGTGCGGTGGCGCCCTGCAGGACACGGACCGCTGTGGCCTGTAGGGCTCGCAGGTCGGCGTGGTGGCGCACGATGTCGGCGTAGTACTCGGCACCGGAGCCCACCGATGCCGCGGAGGCCAGGGTGTGCAGGTACGGGGGGCCGCCGACGCGGGTGAGATCGCCCGTGGATTTCAGCTGATGGGAGAGCGCGATCGCATCGGTGGGCGCGCCTTCCTTCCGCAACTGCAGCAATGCATGCCAGATGGTCGTGTGCGCGGGCTGGTAGAAGTCGCCCGGTTCCAGCACCTGGCGGACCGCGTCGATGACGGCGCTCTGGTACATGCACGACCCGACCACGGCCATCTCGGCGTCGGCGTCGTGCTGCATCGGCACAGGCGTGCCGGAGCCGGTGTCCGGCGCCATGGGGTGGGGGAGGTGCGAGGTCAGGGGTGTGGTGTTGGCCGCCCCGATGCCCGTAGGCTTGGACATGGATTCCTCCCCGAAGTGCATCAGGCCCTGGCAGGCCGCACTTCGGTTGATCGTCTTGATGGGTGGTCACGCTGGGATCCGTCGTGGCCCCCGGTGCGCTAACACCGGGGGCTGCTCCTTTTTCGCGGGGGCGACAGAAGCCTGCCTCTACCCGATGCGCACAGTCAAGGCGAGAACCTGCGCCCAAGCGCCATCGACATTGAATCGCTACAACACAATAGCCGCTTGAATCTGTGTTCCGTGGTGCGTTAACGTGGTACCCATGACGGAGAAGGACTGGCAGGGCCGGCTGACGCAGCAGGTGGCCGAGGCGGTACGCGACTACCGCAAACTGCGAGGGCTGAGTGCCCAGGGCCTCGCTGACGCCTGCGCCGCACTCGGCCATGCGATCCCGCGCACATCGATCGCCAACCTCGAGAACGGGCGCCGTTCCGGAGTCGAGATCGCGGAACTGCTGGTGTTCGCCAAGGCGCTGGACGTTCCGCCGATCGCGCTGCTCCTGCCCATTGGGATGGCCGGCTCGGTCGAGGTGCTCCCCGGCCAGGAGCTGCCGATCTGGGACGCTGTCTCCTGGGTCACTGCCGAGACCCTGATCGGCGAGGAGCCTGAACCCGGCACCGTCAACGAGGTCATCTTTGAGCTCCGTGCGCACGCGCAGGCCATCAGCTCACTGCGCAGAGCCATCAAGTTCGCCGAGGAGACCCGCCGGGGCGCCAACTTGATCCGCGACCCGCAGCAGCGCGCCCGCAGCGACGACATGCTGGAGCGCCTGGAGGGCTACACCCACGGCTATGCCCAGGACGTACGCGAATTCCGCGCCAAGCTGCGCGTCCGCGGCATCGAACCCCCCATGCTGCCGGAGGACTTGAAGCACCTCGACGCTTCTGAGTAGCCCTCCTCCCGTCTCACTGCGGTGTTAGCGCGCCGCGAGACGAGTACATGACCCCAGCTGTATGACCACCCATCAAACGATCACGCCGCAGGGGTGCCAGCCCCAGGTCGGCGGGAAGGACTCCCATGCCTTCTTCCAGCGCGCCCGAGCGCTATCTGACCATCCCCGAGGTCGCCGAGCGCCTCAGCACCACGGAGCGTTTCCCCCGCCGCCTCGTCGCTGAGCGCCGTATCGCCTTCGTCAAGGTGGGGCGGCACGTCCGTATCGCCGAGAGCGTGCTCGCCGCCTATATAGCGGCCCGCACCGTTCAGCCGGTACGACGGTTCCGCTCCGGCTACGGCCAGGCTGCCTGATGGCGCGAAAGCCGCAGCGGCGGCGTGAATTCGGCAGTGTGCGCCAGACCGAGTCGGGGCGCTTCCAGGCCCGTTACTGGGCTCCGGACGGCAAGCGGCGCTATGCGCCGAAGACGTTCGAGACCAAGACGGAGGCAACGACCTGGCTCGCACTGACCCAGGCCGATATCGAGCGCAAGCACTGGACCGACCCCGACGCCGGCGCCGTCAACTTCGAGGACTTCGCGAGGAAGTGGGTCAACGAGCGCGGCCTCGCTGCGACCACCGAGGACCTGTACACACGCTTGCTCACCAGGCACATCGCGCCCACGTTCGGCACATGGGACCTGGACGAGATCCAACCGGCGGATGTGCGCGTCTGGCGAGCCGAGCGGCTGAAGGCGACCAACGGTGCGAAGACGACAGTGGCCAAGTCCTACCGCCTGCTGAAGGCCATCCTTCAGACCGCGGTCGACGACGATCTCCTCAAGAGCAACCCGTGCCGTATCAAGGGCGCCGGCAAGGAGGAGGCCGACGAACGCGACGTCGCCGAGGTCGAACAGGTCTATGCCCTGGCCGAAGCCATCGGACCACGCTGGCGCATCATGATCTTCCTCGGGGCCTTCGCGTCCCTGCGTCCCGAAGAACTCGCCGAGCTGCGCCGCAGCGACATCGACGTCGACGAGGGCGTGGTGTGGATCAGGCGCGCCGCGCCGGAGCTGACCAACGGCAAGAAGGTGATCGGCGATCCGAAGTCGCGAGCGGGCAAGCGTGCGGTGTACCTGCCCGATTTCCTGGTGCCCGAGCTGCGTCGCCACCTTCAGTGGTTCGCCGAGAAGGAACCGGACGGACTCCTCATCGTGGGCGAGCGCGGGGCTGCTCTGCGACGGTCCTCCTTCGGGCGCAAGTGGCGCAAGGCACGCATCGCGGTGGGACTGCCGGACAACTTCCGCTTCTACGATCTGCGCCACACCGGTAACACCCTCGCGGCCGACTCCGGCGCGAAGCTCAAGGACCTCATGGTCCGCGCGGGCCAGTCCAGCCCCAAGGCTCAGCTGATCTACCAGCACTCCAAGAAGAAGCACCAGCGCAAGCTCGCGAAGAGCATCGACGCCGAGGTGCGCCAGCAGCGTCAGGAGGCAGCCGAGCAACTTCAGGCGGAGGAGCGGAAGCACTCCGGCTAAGAGGTCCTAACAAAGGCGTTGGACGTGTCTGTAGGTGATGAGACATGTAGCGAGCCCGAGGAAGGCTTCATGGATGTCGTCCCGGCGCTCCCATCGGATGCGCAGGCGTCGGAAGCCGTGCAGCCAGGCGATCGTCCGCTCGACGACGTACCGGAAGATGCCCAGGCCGGAGCCGTGTGGCTCGCCTCGCCTCGCGATCACGGGACGGATTCCGCGCTGCCACAGCAGACGCCGGTACTTGTCGTGGTCGTAGCCGCGGTC
>LIQL01000227.1 GCA_001418405.1 Streptomyces diastatochromogenes
GCGGCCGGCCGCACCGACGTGCCCCGGATCCAGGTGGCGTTCCGCCCGATCATCGCGCCCACCGAGGAACTGGCCTGGGAGAAGGCGCACCGCACCCTGGCCCGGATCAGGGCCCGCAAGGAGGGCGGACCGCTCAGCCGCCGCCACCCCCTGACGAACCCGCAGAACGCCGGCTCCCAACGGCTGTTGGAGGTCGCCGCCCAGGGCGAACGGCACGACCGGGCGCTGTGGACTCCGACCGCCGCGGAGACCGGCGGCGCCGGCAACTCCACCGCCCTGGTCGGCACCCCGGAGACCGTCGCCCAAGCCCTGCTGGACTACTACGACCTGGGCGTGGACATCCTCTCCGCCCGCGGCTACGACCTGCTCGACGACGCCATCGACTTCGGCCGGTACGTCATCCCACTGGTCCGCGAGGAGGTCGCCAAGCGCGACGCCGAACGGGCGGCGCGGGGGCCGGCGGAGCGGACCGCCTCCTAGCGGCAGCCGCGCGGCGTCCACCGGGCCGCGCCGTCGTCGCGGGCCCTCGCCCGCCCCGACGGCACGGCCCGACGGCCGTCGTCCGGCGTCAGCCGACCGAGGAGTACGCCACGACCCCGCGCAGCACCCCGTCCATCGCCTTGCGCGCGGACCGCGCCACCGTGCCCTCGGCCGGGGCCGCCGCCGCGATCTGCCCGAGGACGTCCACCAACTGCTTGCACCACCGGACGAAGTCGCCGGCCGGCATGTCGGCCTCGCCCAGCACCTCGTCGAGGCCGAAGCCGGAGGCCCAGCGGTACGCGGCCCAGGCGAAGCCGAGGTCCGGCTCGCGCTGGCCGACGCCCTCGGCCTGGCTGATCTTGTGATCCTCCTCCAGGGCGTCCAGCCGGCCCCAGATGTGCACCATCTCCGCCAGGGCGTCCCGTGCCTTGCCGGCCGGCAGCTTCGGCGCCACCGCGTCGTCCGCCTGGCGCGCCTCGTAGACCAACGCCGAGGCGCAGGCCGCGAGTTCGGCGGGGCCGAGGCCCTCCCAGACGCCGTCCCGCAGGCACTCGCTGGCCAGCAGGTCCAGTTCGCCGTAGAGCCGGCCCAAGCGGCGGCCCTCGTCGGTGACGGTGTCCCCCTCCAGGTAGTCCAGCTCGGTCAGCAGCGCGCAGATCCGGTCGAAGGTCCGCGCGATGGTGTTCGTCCGGCCCTCGATCCGGCGCTCCAGCTGGTGGGTGTCCCGCCGCAGCCGGTGGTAGCGCTCCGCCCAGCGGGCGTGGTCCTCCCGCTCGTCGCACCCGTGGCAGGGATGGGCCCGGATGTCCTTGCGCAGCCGAGCGATCTCGCGGTCGTCGGCCGCCTCCGCCCGCGGCTTGCGGTGCCGCGAGGGCACCAGATGGCCGGCCTTGGTGCGCAGCGCGGACGCCAGATCGCGGCGCGACTGCGGACTGCGGGCGTTGAAGCTGCGCGGGATGCGCATCCGGTCCAGGGCCGTCACCGGCACCGGGAAGTCCATCGACGCGAGCCGCTTGACCTGCCGCTCGGCGGTCAGCACCAGCGGCCGGGGGCCGTCCTGGGCGTCCATGCCGCGGTGGCCGTTGGTCCGCCCGGAGGGCATGCCCGGGTCCAGCACCAGCGCCAGCCCGGCGTACTTGCCCGTCGGCACGTGGATGACGTCGCCCGGCCGCAGCTTCTCCAGCGCCGCCGCGGCCGCCGACCGCCGCTGGACCGCGCCCTGCTTGGCGAGTTCGGTCTCGCGGTCCTTCAACTCCCGCCGCAGCCGGGAGTACTCCTCGAAGTCGCCGAGGTGGCAGACCATCGCCTCACGATAGCCGTCCAGGCCCTCCTCGTTGCGCTGCACCTGGCGGGTGATGCCGACCACCGACCGGTCGGCCTGGAACTGCGCGAAGGACATCTCCAGCAGCTCCCGCGAACGGTGCCGCCCGAACTGCGCGACGAGGTTGACCGCCATGTTGTACGACGGCTTGAAGGAGGAGCGCAGCGGGTACGTCCGGGTCCCGGCGAGGCCGGCCAGCGCACCCGGGTTCATCCCGCGCTGCCACAGCACCACCGCGTGGCCCTCGACGTCGATCCCGCGCCGCCCGGCCCGACCGGTCAGCTGGGTGTACTCGCCGGGGGTGATGTCGGCGTGCTGCTCGCCGTTCCACTTGACGAGCTTCTCCAGCACCACCGACCGCGCCGGCATGTTGATGCCCAGCGCCAGCGTCTCGGTGGCGAAGACGGCCTTGACCAGCCCCTTGACGAACAGCTCCTCGACGACCTCCTTGAAGGTGGGCAACATCCCGGCGTGGTGCGCCGCGATGCCCCGCTCCAGGCCCTCCAGCCACTCGAAGTAGCCGAGCACGTGCAGGTCGTCGTCCGGGATGCCGGCCGTCCGGGCCTCGACTATCCGCCGGACCTTCTCCCGGGCCTCCGTGTCGTTGAGCCGCAGGCCGGAGTGGAGGCACTGCTGGACGGCCGCCTCGCACCCGGCGCGGCTGAAGATGAAGGTGATCGCCGGCAGCAGCCCCTCGTTGTCCAGCCG
Source organism: Streptomyces diastatochromogenes (assembly GCA_001418405.1). Classification (GTDB taxonomy): domain Bacteria; phylum Actinomycetota; class Actinomycetes; order Streptomycetales; family Streptomycetaceae; genus Streptomyces; species Streptomyces albulus_C. The sequence goes on from LIQL01000227.1 coordinate 2,510, forward strand.
GTCGATCACCTCGGGCCGGCTCGGCGTCCAGATCCGGGCGCGCTGGCGCCGCTCCCGCTCCCGGTCGGCCTCGCGCAGGTTGCGGCCGCGCCGCTTGTCCCGGCCGAACGTCGGCCGGCTGTTCTCCATCCGCGCCAGCCGCTCCAGGTCGGGGTTGACCTCCCGGCGGCCGCCGGTCGCCCCGTCCCGCTCCTCGAAGAGGTCGTAGATCCGACGGCCCGCCAGGACGTGCTGCCACAGCGGCACCGGGCGGTGCTCGGAGACGATCACTTCGGTGTCGCCGCGCACGGTGTCCAGCCAGTCGCCGAACTCCTCGGCGTTGGAGACCGTCGCGGACAGGGACACCAGCGTCACCGACGCCGGCAGGTGGATGATCACCTCTTCCCAGACGGCGCCGCGGAACCGGTCGGAGAGGTAGTGCACCTCGTCCATCACCACGTAGCCCAGGCCGGTCAGCGACTGCGAACCGGCGTAGAGCATGTTCCGCAGGACCTCGGTGGTCATCACGATCACCGGGGCTTCGCCGTTGACGCTGTTGTCGCCGGTCAGCAGGCCGACCTTGTCGGGGCCGTAGCGTTTGACCAGGTCCTGGAACTTCTGGTTGGACAACGCCTTGATGGGCGTGGTGTAGAAGCATTTGCGGCCCTGGGCCAGGGCCAGGTGGACGGCGAACTCGCCCACGATCGTCTTGCCGGATCCGGTGGGAGCCGCGACCAGCACGCCTTTTCCGGCCTCCAGGGCCTGGCACGCCTCGACCTGGTAGGGATCCAGGTCGAAGTCGTAGAGCTCCCGGAACGGCGCGAGTGCGGTGGCTTGCTCGGCCGCCCGGACTTTGGCGGCGGCATAGCGCTCAGCAGGGGACATGTCCTCGGTCATCGTGCTTACGAGACTACCGGCCACCTCTGACAACGACCGGATCTTTATGGCGGCCCTTTACCCGCTGCCCCGAGCCCGGGGCAGAAAGCGCCCGCGGCCCCCGGCTCGGAAGCCGGGGGCCGCGAAATCCGTTCCGCGAGGGGTCACTTCACGTGATCCCGCGCTCACCCGTCACCTCACGTGACGTCGTCGTAACCGCGTCGGCCACGGTCCGTGCCGTCCTCACCGTTCTCCCCCGGCAGCATCCGGCTGGACTCGACGGGCTCGATCGCACCGACCTCGGCCGGGGTCAGGTCGAGCTCGGACGCCTCGTCGTCGGCCAGGTCCCGGTCGGGGTTGGCCCGGCTCCGACGGCGGTCGTTGAAGAGGCAGATGGCCACGGCGCCGAAGTACAGCAGCACGATCGGCGCGGCCAGCAGCGACATGGTCAGCGGGTCACCGGTCGGCGTGGCGACCGCCGAGAAGATGGTGATGCCCAGCACCATGAACCGCCACCAGCTCAGCACCCGCTTGCCGGTGAGCACCCCACCGAAGTTCAGCAGCACCAGCAGCAGCGGCAGCTCGAAGGAGAAGCCGAAGACCAGCACCATGCGCGTGACGATGTCGAGGAAGTCGTCGGCGGGGAAGAGGTTGGCCCAGTCGCTGGGCGTCAGCCCGACCAACGCGCCCGCGGTGGTCGGCAGCACCGCGTAGGCGAGGTAGGCGCCGCCGAGGAAGAGCGGTACGCCGGCGCCCACGAAGCTCAGCGCGTACTTCTTCTCGTGCTTGTGCAGACCGGGCGCGAGGAACGCCCAGAGCTGGTAGAGCCAGAGCGGGCTGGCGGCGACCAGACCCGTCGTCAGCGACAGCTTGAGCATGATCGTGAACGGTGCCAGCAGACCGTTGGCGGTGATCTCCGCGCACGGGTGCGGCTTCCCATCGGTCGGCAACGCGTTCTTGGGACAGCCGACCGCGTCGATGACCGGCCCCGTGATGAAGTGGGCGATCGCCTTGTACTGCCACATGGCGATGACGGTGACCACGAGGATCGCCAGCACCGATTTCAGCAGCCGGTTGCGCAGCTCACGCAGGTGTGCCGCGAGGGGCATCCGCCCCTCGGGGTCCATCTGCTGCTTGCGGGCAGACTTGAGCAACCCACTTCCTCGTCTCGTACGTCAGCCGCACCGACGGTGTCGGCACGGCCGGAATCGGCTCGGTCAGCTCTGGGTGGTGCGGTTCGGCTCGGCCACGGGGCGCGAACTCGCCACGTCGCCGGGCGAAGCCTGAATCGTACGAGGCGCCTGCTGGGCGGCGTCGGCAGGAGCCTGCGCCGCGGTGCCGCCGTCAGCCGACCGCTCCGCCTCGCCCTCCTTCTTCATCGCCTTGGCCTCGCTCTTGAGGATGCGGGCCGACTTGCCGAGCGAACGCGCCATGTCAGGCAGCTTCTTCGCGCCGAACAGCAGGAAGATCACGGCGATGATCAGCAGAATCTCGGGGAGCCTCAGGTTGGCTAGCATGTGCGACTACCTTCTCGCCGGGGCGGCGTCTCCTGTGGTGCCTGCCGATGGGGTCGGACTGGCGTCCTGGTGGTCCCTCGATCGTAACGTTCGGCGGTGAACGACCGGCAATCCCCGTGCATACTCCGGATTGCCCGCACCACCGCACGGTCTGAACCGCTCAGCAGCCTACCTGCCGGGGGCACGCAACAGCAGGGTGCGACCGCGCTCAGGTCCGTTCGCGTCCCAGGTCGTGCATCCGCGCGGCGAGCGGCACCGCGGCCCGCTCCAGGTCCTCCGTGGCCCGCTGGATCCGCTCGGTGGCCGTGCCGACCGCCCGGGCCAGACGCCGCACCTCGGCGAAGACGCGGACGGCGAGGACGCCGAGGACGACGAGCCCCAGGAACCCCAGGGCGATGGCGATCATGGGCCAGAGCATGCCGCGAGCCTATCCGTTCGTCCCGGTCAGCCGGTGTGCAGCCGCAGCGTGCGCACCCCGCCGCCGGTGAGCAGTTCCACGATCCGCTCGCCGGCCGGCTTGCGCACCGCCCGGTCGCAGTCGGGGCAGGTGAAGGAGTAGAAGGTGGTGCGGCGGCTGGCGCCGATCGCCAGCCGGAAGGCGTCCGAGGCCAGTTCGAAACGCCCGCGGCACTCCGGACACGCCGCCTTGAAGAGCACCGGAGCGGTCATGCCCGCCAGCGTGGTCGTCACCATCGTGGTCGTCATCCTTCGCTGCCTTCTCCTACGGTCAACGGTGCGCCGGCCCGCCCACCGGACGGGCCGGTCTCACTCGCCGTACGCCGCCAGCGCCTGCCGGGCGGCTTCCCGGGCGCTCGCCTCAAGGGCGGGCGGCGACACGATCCGGCCGTCCCGGCCGAGTCGCAGGGCCAGCCGTCGCAGCGACGCCGGGTCGGGGGTGCGCAGGGTGATCCGCAGCCCCCCGTCGGGCAGTTCCTCGGCACTGTCGTGCGGGTAGTACTCGGCGACCCACCGACCGCCGGGGCCCACCTCGATGGCGACCTCGGGGTCCTCGGCCGCGGGCTGCACCAGCCCTTCCGACAGGTCGCGCAGCTCGACCGGCGGCGGGTCGGCGGGCGCGTCCAGCAGCTTGATCTCGGCGACCCGGTCGAGCCGGAAGGTGCGCCGGGCCTCGGAGAGCCGGCACCACGCCTCCATGTAGGTGTGGCCGACCGCGAACAACCGGATCGGGTCCACCTCGCGCTCGGTCAGCTCGTCCCGGGCCGGGGAGTAGTAGCGCAGCCACAGCCGGCGCCGCTCGGCGATGGCGCGGTCCACGTCCGCGAAGACCCCGCCCTCGGACTCGAACGTCACCGACAGCCGGGAGCTGGCACCGGCCGCCTCGCCGGCCGCCGCCTCCAGCTTGGCGGTGGCCCGCAGCAACGCCTGCCGGTCGCCCTCGCGCAGCCCCGGGAGGGTGGCCACCGCACGGGCCGCCACCAGCAGCGCGGTGGCCTCGTCGGCGGCCAGCCGGAGCGGCTCGGCGACGTCGTCGGGGTTGTGCCACCAGATCCGGTCGCCGTCGGTGTCGATGTCCATCAGGTCGCCGCCGCGGAAACTCGTCCCGCACATCGGCAGCACGTCGAGGTCGGCGATCAGCTCGTCCTCGGTGATGCCGAAGGCGCGCGCGACGTCGCCGACGCGGGCGCCGGGGCGCTCGCGCAGGTACGTCACCAGCGACAGCATCCGGCGGGTCTGGTCGATCGCGTTCGCAGCCATGGTCCTGCTCCCCTCAGCCCTTGGCCACCGCGCGCAGCCGGTCGATGACCTCGGCCCGCAGCTCCGCCGGTTCCAGTACGACCACGTCGGGCCCGAACTCCACCAACCAGGCGTCGAGTCCGTGCCCGTAGGGGATCTCCAACTCGTCCCAGTCGCCGTCCACCGGATGGACGGCCAGGGCGCGGGCGCGCAGCGGATAGCCGTGCCCGGCGCGGAGCTTGATCCGTGCGGTGCCGGTGGCGGCCTCCCCCGCCCAGCGCTCGACGGTCTCGCGGACGGTGACGTGGTCCGGCACCGGCGCGGTGAACTTGCCCTGCCGGGAACGGACCTTGCCGGTGATCCGGGAGAGCCGGAAGACCCGCTCGGCGCCGCGGTCCCGGTCCCAGCCGGCCACGTACCAGTGGCCGCGCCAGCACTCCAGGATCCACGGTTCGAGGTGGCGCGGCTCGGGCCGCGCGGCGTTGGACTTGCGGTAGTCGAAGACGACCGGGCGGCGGTCCCGGCAGGCCAGCATCAGCGGTTCGAAGGACGCCTCGTGGGCGGGGATCCGGGGTTCCAACGCGCTGTGCGGCGCAGCGGCGTCCACGTCGTCGGCGTCCCCGGCCAGCGGCATCCCGGCCGCCCGCAGCTTCTGCAGCGCGCCGCTGGCGGCGCCGGCCAGCCGGGCCTGCTGCCAGACCTTGGCGGCCAGTCCGAGGGCGGCGGACTCCTCGGCGTCCAACGTGATCGGGGGCAGGCGGTTGCTGTCGCGCCGGGCGAGGTAGCCGACCTCGCCGTCGATGCCGTCCACGGTCTCGATGACCAGGCCCAGCTCGCGCAGGTCGTCCTTGTCCCGCTCGAACATCCGGTTGAAGGCGTCGTCTCCGGTGCCGTGACCGGCCCCCGGGCCGAACACGTCGCGGTACGCCTCGATCGACGACCGCAGCTCGTGCTTGGTCAACGGGCGTCGCGTCCCCAACAGGCACAGCGCCAGATTCATCAGCCGCTCGGCCTTGGCAATCGCCATCGACGCCCTCTCTCGTTAGCTCCCAACGGGTGACCGTACCGCCCTGGGTGCGTACCGCAAAAGCGAAAGGGTCCGCGCCGGTCGGCGCGGACCCTCACGGTGTCGTGCGGGGTCTCAGACGGAGACCAGGTCGCAGACGAAGATCAACGTCTCGTTGGCGCCGATCGCGGCGCCGGCGCCGCGCTCGCCGTAGGCGAGGTGCGGCGGGATGGTCAGCCGGCGCCGACCGCCCACCTTCATGCCCTGCACGCCCTTGTCCCACCCCGGGATGACCTGACCGACGCCGAGCTTGAACTGGAGCGGCTTGCCGCGGTTCCAGCTCGCGTCGAACTCCTCACCGGTGCTGTAGGAGACGCCGACGTAGTGCACGGAGACCATGTCCCCGGCCTTGGCGACCGCCCCATCGCCCTCCCACAGGTCCACGATCTCCAGATCGGTGGGAACCGGGCCCTCGGGGAAGTCGATCTCGGGCTTGTCGATGTTCACGTATGTGCTCCTACTTGCGAATCTTTTCGATTACCGGGTCAGTCTTGCAGATCCCGAGGAACGTCCGGTCAGACCGTGCCGACGATGTCCACCACGAAGACCAGGGTGTTCTTCGCCAGCTCGTGCTGCGGGCTGGCGCCGTAGCCCAGCTTCGGCGGGATCACGATCTCGACCCGGTCACCGACGTGCTTGCCGACCAGTGCCTGGTCCCAGCCCTGGACGACCTGGCCGGTACCGATCTGGAAGGCCGTCGCGCCGCCGTGGTCCCACGACGAGTCGAACTTCTTGCCGTCCTCCCACTTCACGCCGGTGTACTGGGCGATCAGGCCGTCACCGGCCTTGACCTCCGGGCCCTTGCCCTTGATCAGCACCTGCTGCTTGAGGTCGGTGGGCGCCTTCTCCCCCTTGGGGATGGTGATCGTCGCGGCCTTGTCGTCCGCGGCCTTCACCTCCGGCATGCCGTCCTCCGGCGCCGCCTGGGTGCCCTCGGCCTTCGCCTTCTTGTCCACCTTCTTGGCGCCGACCACGTCGACGACCCAGACCAGGCCGTCCTCCGGCTTGATGCCCGACTGCGGGTTGAGGCCCTCGCCGATCAGCGCCTTGGCGGTGCCCTCGACCTCGAACCGGCCGCCGACCTTCTGCCCGGCCGCGGCGGTCAGCACCGACGGCGGCACCATCTGCTGCGTCATCTGGTCGGTGACCTCGGTGACCACCTGGGTGCGCGCCGCACCCTCCTTGGCGCCCGGCTGCGGGGTCCAGCTGCTGCCGAGGTTCTGGCCCTTCATGGTCTGCGCGGTGAAGTCCAGTCGGACCAGGTCGCCCTTGTTGACGACCGCGCCCTTGCCCTCGATGAGGGTCTTGGTGACGGCCTTGTCGGCCGGCTTGGCGTCCTTGGGCACGGAGATCGTGGGCTTCGCACCCGGCTTGCCCGTCACCTTGACCACCGCGGCGTCGGAGGTCTTGCCGTCGTCGTTCCCGCAGGCGGCGGTGAGGAGCAGAACGGGCACCGCCAGCGCGGCGGCGGCGGCGCGGCGGGTGTGCGTGGCGAACGGACGGGGGAAGCGCCCCCCGGGAGTATTCAGCATCTGTCCAACTCGGGCTCGTGGGGAAGATGGGCAATGCCCGCCACTCTACGACCTGTCGCTGTGGCCGCTTCCGGTTAACACAACGGCCCGCCGCCGCACGACAATGCGCCGGGAGCATTCACGCTCCCGGCGCACCGCGCGGATTCCGGCCGTCACATCCCGGCGATGAGCTTCTCCACCCGGTCGTCGACGGAACGGAACGGGTCCTTGCACAGCACCGTGCGCTGCGCCTGGTCATTGAGCTTCAGGTGCACCCAGTCGACGGTGAAATCACGGCGCTGCTCCTGGGCCCGGCGAATGAAGTCGCCCCGCAGCCGCGCACGCGTGGTCTGCGGCGGAACCGACTTCCCCTCGAAGATCTTCAGATCGTTGCAGATCCGGGCCGCCTGTCCCTTCCGCTCCAGGAGGTAGTAAAGCCCCCGGCGGCGATGGATGTCGTGATACGCGAGGTCTATCTGCGCCACGCGCGGATGGGACATGCTGATGTTGTGCTTCGCGCGGTACCGCTCGATGAGCTGATGCTTCATCACCCAGTCGATTTCCGTCGCGATGCGATCGAGTTCCTGGTCGCGCACGGCTTCGAGGGTGCGGCCCCACAACTCCAGGACGCGTTCGACGGTGCCCGTGCGGATTCCGCGACGGTCACAGAAATCCACGGCCTTTTCGTAGTATTCCTGCTGCACTTCGAGGGCGGACGCCTCGCGCCCGCTGGCCAGCCGCACCTTGCGCTGGCCGGTGGTGTCATGACTGACCTCACGGATCGCCCGGATCGGGTTCTCCAGCGTCAGGTCGCGCATGACGGTGCCCGCCTCGATCATCCGCAGCACCAGGTCCGTGGCCCCGACCTTGAGCATCATCGTGGTCTCGGACATGTTGGAGTCGCCGACGATGACGTGCAGCCGGCGGTAGCGCTCGGCGTCCGCGTGCGGTTCGTCCCGGGTGTTGATGATCGGCCGGGAGCGGGTCGTCGCCGAGGAGACGCCCTCCCAGATGTGCTCGGCACGCTGGCTGACGCAGTAGACCGCGCCGCGCGGCGTCTGCAGCACCTTGCCGGCACCGCACAGCAACTGCCGGGTGACGAGGAACGGAATGAGGATGTCCGCGAGCCGGGAGAACTCCCCGTGCCGGGCCACGAGGTAGTTCTCGTGGCAGCCGTAGGAGTTTCCCGCCGAATCGGTGTTGTTCTTGAAGAGGTAGACGTCGCCCGCGATTCCCTCCTCGTGCAGGCGGCGTTCGGCGTCGACGAGCAGACCTTCGAGAATGCGTTCGCCGGCCTTGTCGTGGGTGACCAGTTCGGTCACGTTGTCGCACTCGGGAGTTGCGTATTCCGGGTGCGACCCCACGTCCAAGTACAGGCGGGCGCCGTTCCGCAGGAAGACGTTGCTGCTGCGGCCCCATGACACGACACGGCGGAAGAGGTACCGCGCCACTTCGTCAGGTGACAGTCGGCGCTGTCCCCTGAACGTGCACGTGACGCCGTACTCGTTCTCCAGCCCGAAAATGCGGCGGTCCATGACTGAACATTACGCCTGATGGCCTGCTCTGAAACCGGGTTCGACGGCCCCGTTTCGATCATTTTCCGCCCGGACCGCGTCGTCGACGGGTGCCACCGGATCGCCCAGGAATCGCTTCATCGACAAAAGCACCAGCAGACCGGCGACTCCGGAGACACCGGCGACCGCGAACCCCGCGGCCGGTCCACCGCTCTCCAGCGCCGGGCCGGCCACCGAGGCGCCGGCGGCCGAACCGACGCCGAACGTGGTCACCAGCCACGAGAACGCCTCCGTCACCGTCCCCTTGGGCGCGTGCCGGTCCACCACCACGAACGCGCAGGCCAGCGCCGGCGCCAGGAACACCCCGGCAAGCCCGGTCAGCGCCGTCATGCCGGCCACCCCGGGCACCAGGAACAGCGGAAGATAACCCAACGCCAACAGCCCCACGAGCAGCCGCAGCCGCGACTCGGGGCGCCCGGGCCACTGGCGGGCGCCGTAGACCAGACCGCCGGCCAGCGCCCCCACGCCCAGCGCGGAGAGCAGGTAGCTGGAGACCATGCCGCCGCCGTGCAGGTCGGCATAGGCCACCGCCGCCACCGCGATCGACCCCAGCGCCAGCCCGACGAAGAAGAACGCGCCGATCAGCACCAGCAGTCCGGGCGCGCGCAGGGCGCCGAGCCAGTGCGCCTCCCGGGGCGCGCTGCGCCACTGCCGCGACGGTGCGGAGATCGCGACGGAGAGCGCGCCGAGCACCCCGATGCCGTTGATCACCAGCAGTGCCGCCGCGGCCGACCAGGCGGCCACGCACAGGGTGACCAGCAACGGGCCGACCGCGAACATGACCTCCTGCGCCACCGCGTCGAGCGCGTACGCGGCGTGCACCCGGTCCGTCCGCTGGAGCACCGCCGGCCACAGCGCCCGCAGTCCGCCCTCCAGGGGCGGGGTGAAGAACCCAGCGATCACCATCGCGACGTAGGCGGGCCACCGCGGCTCCACCCCGACGGCGGCCAGCAGCGCCATGCCCAGCCCGGAGAGCACCGAGGCGGGCAGCATCACCCGGGGCTGGCCGTAGAGGTCCACGGCGCGGCCCAGCAGCGGCTGGCCGAGGGCGTTGCAGACGCCGTAGATCGCCGAGAGCGCGCCGGCCAGGGCGTAGCTGCCGCCCTGGCCGCGCACGAACAGGACCACCGCCAGCGCGGCGGTGGCGTTCGGCAGCCGCCCGACCAGGGTTCCGACCAGCAGCCGTGCGGCATACCGGGTCTTGAGCAAATCCGCATATCCGGCGGCCACGCCCACCCCTCTCCGCCCGGTCCACGCCAGGGCGTGTTACGTATAACGTCTGGCGTCATAAGTACCATGACGGCAACCCGCGGGTCCACCCCGCAGTGTCGGACCAAGGAGTGATGCGCCCGGTGACCAGCGACGAGGCCGCACCCGGCGACCCACAGGACCTGCCGGGCGGCTCGCCCGCCCGGGCCGCCGCCCGGGTCACCAGCCGCGACGTCGCACGCGCCGCCGGCGTCTCGCAGGCCGCGGTCTCCCTGGTCCTCGGCGACAAGTGGCGCGGCCGGGTCTCCCCCGGCAAGGCAGAGGTCGTCCGGAGCGTCGCCCGCGAGCTGGGCTACCGCCCCAACCTCGCCGCCCGCAGCCTGCGCACCGGGCGCACCCGCACCGCGCTGCTCGTCGTCCCGGCGCTCACCACCGAGTTCTTCGCGCGGGTCTACACCGGCGCCGCACGGCTCGCCGCGGACCACGATTTCGGCGTGGTGCTCTACCCCTCCCCCGAGGGCAACGGAGTGGCCCCCAGCCCCTTCGACTCCGCCTCGGCCGCGCTGGACGGCGTCATCGCCTCGTCGATGGCGGCCGACGCGCTCGCCGCGCTGCGCGGTGCCGGGTTGCCGCTGGTGATGCTCGACAGCGACCCGGACGACCCCACCGCCGCGGCCGCCGTCAACCTCGACATCGCCGACGGCGCACGGCAGTTGGCCACCCACCTCACCGGACTGGGCCACCGCCGGATCACCCACCTCGCCGCCGACGTGGAGTCCTGGACCTTCGCGGTCCGCGCCCGGGCCCTGGCCGACGTGCTGGCCGACGTCCCCGGCGCCGTGCTGCGCCGCCAGCCCTCCGCACTGGGCGTGGACGCCGGCCGACGGGCCGCGCACGCCGCGCTGACCGGCCCCGGCCCGCGCCCCACCGCGCTGCTGTGCGACGACGACATCATCGCCGCCGGCGCCTGCAAGGCGGCCCGCCGGCTCGGCCTGCGGATCCCGGAGGACGTCTCGGTCACCGGCTTCGACGACCTGGCCCTCGCGGTCGCCGTGGAGCCGGAACTGACGACCGTTCGACTGCCCGCCGAGGAGTTCGGGGAGGCCGGGATGCGGGCCCTGATGGCCGTTCTGGACGGCACCCCGGTCGAGGCCGCCACCCTGCCGGTCGCCCTCGTGCCGCGCGGCTCCACGGCCCCGCCGCCGGACGCCGGACACAACACCGCGCGCCCCGGCGGGCGATGACCCACCGGGGCGCGCGGTCCGTGCCGTGCGGCCCGGAAGCGGAGGAACTGCTCAGGTCAGTCGTCCGCGTCGGTGTCCTTGCCGGTGCTCTTGCCGCCCTTGCCCGTCGGGGCGTCACCCGAGGACTCCCCCGCGTCTGCCGCGGGCTCGTCCTTCTCCTGCTCCGCGTCGGCGTGCTCGTCCAGCAGCCGGGACAGCTGACGCCCCAGGATCCGCTTGAACTTCCGCTTCTGCGGACGGGTGCGGTCCAGCACCGCGACCTCGAGCTGCTCGGCGGTCAGCGTGCGCTCGCCGCCGTTGGTGTCCCGGGAGAGCGAGTCGACGGCCAGCCGCAGCGCCTCGGCCAGCGACATGCCGTCGCGGTGGCGCTGGTCGAGGTAGGTGCTGATCTGATCGGCGTTGCCGCCCACCGCGACCGAGCCGTGCTCGTCCACGATCGAGCCGTCGTGCGGCAGTCGGTAGATCTGGTCGTCCTCGGGGGCGTTGCCCACCTCGGCGACGATCAGCTCCACCTCGTAGGGCTTCTCGGCGGCGCTGGAGAAGATCGTGCCGAGCGTCTGGGCGTAGACGTTGGCCAGCCCGCGGGCGGTCACGTCCTCCCGATGGTAGGTGTAACCACGCAGGTCGGCGTAGCGCACGCCACCGATCCGCAGGTTCTCGAACTCGTTGTACTTGCCGACCGCCGCGAAGGCGATCCGGTCGTAGATCTCGCTGACCTTGTGCAGGGCGCGGGACGGATTCTCGGCGACGAAGAGCACGCCGTCGGTGTACTGCAACACCACGACGCTGCGCCCGCGCGCGATGCCCTTGCGGGCGTACTCGGCGCGGTCGGCCATGGCCTGCTGGGGTGAGACATAGAACGGCGTCGACACCGGCTATCCGTCCCTTCCTGTCAAAAGCTCTCTCGCTGTCTGGGGGCGCACCACGAAACCATCCGTCCCGTCAGAGCAGCGCGGCGCGCGGGCCGTCGGGCTGGTCGAGGCGCCGCTCGTGCACGGCGCGGACGATCTCCGAGACCTCCGCCTCGGTCAACTTCTTGAATCCCTCTTCGGTGATGACCGTGACGATCGGGTAGATCCGCCGCGCCAAGTCCGGACCGCCGGTCGCCGAGTCGTCGTCGGCGGCGTCGTAGAGCGCCTGAACGACGGCGGTGGCGGCCTCCTGCTCCGTGAAGTCCTCGCGGAGCAGCTTCTTGAGCGCACTGCGCGCGAAGACCGAGCCGGAGCCGGTCGCCGCGAAGCCGCGCTCCTCCGAACGCCCGCCGGTGACGTCGTAGGAGAAGATCCGGCCCGTCTCGCGCTCCAGGTCGTAGCCTGCGAAGAGCGGCACCACGGCGAGGCCCTGCATGGCCATCCCGAGGTTGCTGCGGATCATCGTCGAGAGTCGGTTCGCCTTGCCCTCCAGGGAGAGTTGGGCGCCCTCGACCTTCTCGAAGTGCTCCAGCTCCAGCTGGAAGAGCTTGACCATCTCGATCGCGAGGCCGGCCGTGCCCGCCATGCCGACCGCCGAGTACTCGTCGGTCGGGAAGACCTTCTCCATGTCGCGCTGAGCGATGACGTTGCCCATCGTCGCCCGGCGGTCACCGGCGAGCACCACACCGCCGGGGAACGACACCGCCACGATGGTCGTGCCGTGCGGCGCCTCGATGACGCCCTGCACGGGCGGCAGCGAGCGCTTGCCCGGCAACAGCTCGGGCGCCTGTTGCCCGAGGAAGTCCATGAATGACGAGGATCCAGGCGTCAGGAAGGCAGCTGGCAGACGCCCGGTGCTCGGTGTATTGGCTTCCACACGTTTCCTTCCGGATACTCGGCCGCCCGCCCCGAAGTACGTCCGGCCGATCCTTGAATTGACCCACGGCTGCATTGCAGCTGAAGCAGAGTACGCCTGGGACCCTACCCGTCCCGGAGCCGTGATCCACATGTCGGGATCGGGTATCGAACGGGCCGGGCAGAATCCGCCCGAAGCCGTGCGCGCCGACCGGGCGCCGTACGCGGGAATTTCTTTTCGCACCGCGCACGGCACACCGGCCGGCGAGCATCAGAGATAAGCGCCCGATTTGTGCTTACTGTCCGCCTTTTTGGACAAATGACCGCACGAAGTCCTCGGCATTTTCTTCGAGGACGTCGTCGATCTCGTCCAGGACGGAATCCACGTCGTCGGACAATTTCTCCTGGCGCTCCTTGAGGTCCCCCGACGCTTCCGCGTCCTGGGCCTGCTCCTCGACCTCTTCGGTGGACCGGGTGGCCCGCTGCTGTCCGCCGCCGCTGTCCTTGGTCGCCATATCCCTCACCCCGCTCGGTTTGCCCCGCTCGATGTGACCTTCAAGATCCGACCCTACAAGCAGGGTCCGACATCGGCCCTGCACTTGCTGCAACGCCCGAGAGTCACCTGAATGATTCCCGCGGCAGGGCCGATTCAGCCGTCGATCGACTGCGGATCATGGTGTATTTGCCATGAACCTGCCCCTCGTCAACGTCCGGACAACGTCCTGACCAGCTCTTCTGCCGTGCGGCAGCGGTCCAGTAGCTCCTTCACGTGCTTACGGGTCCCGCGCAGGGGTTCCAGTGTGGGCACCCGTTGCAGAGAGTCACGGCCGGGCAGGTCGAAGATGACCGAATCCCACGAGGCGGCGGCCACGTCGTCCGCGTACTGCTCCAGGCAGCGGCCGCGGAAATAGGCCCGGGTGTCCTCCGGAGGCTTCAGCTCGGCCTGCTCCACCGCCGGCTCGTCCAACAGCCGCTTCATCCGGCCGCGCGCCACCAGACGGTTGTACAGGCCCTTCTCGGCGCGCACGTCGGCGTACTGGAGGTCGATGAGGTGCAGCCGGGCGGCGTCCCAGTCCAGGCCGTCCCGGCGGCGGTAGCCCTCCATCAGCTCCCGCTTGGCGACCCAGTCCAGCTCGCCCGCCAGGCTCATCGGGTCGTTCTCCAGCCGGCCCAGCACGTCCTCCCACCGGGACAGCACGTCCCGGGTCTGCTCGTCCGCGTCCGCGCCGTAACGGTCCTCGACGTACTTGCGGGCCAGCTCGAAGTACTCCATCTGGAGCTGCACCGCGGTCAGGGTGCGCCCGCTGCGGAGCGTGATCAGATGGCGCAGCGACGGGTCGTGCGAGACCTGGTGCAGGGTGCGGACCGGCTGGTCGACGGCGAGGTCCACGGCGATGAAACCGTCCTCGATCATGGACAGCACCAGCGCCGTCGTGCCCAGCTTCAGGTACGTCGAGATCTCGGAGAGGTTGGCGTCGCCGATGATCACGTGCAGCCGGCGGTACTTCTCGGCGTCCGCGTGCGGTTCGTCCCGGGTGTTGATGATGGGCCGCTTGAGGGTCGTCTCCAGGCCCACCTCCACCTCGAAGTAGTCGGCGCGCTGGCTGATCTGGAAGCCGTGCTCGTGGCCGTCCTGGCCGATCCCGACCCGGCCGGCGCCGGTGACCACCTGCCGGGAGACGAAGAACGGGGTCAGGTGGCGCACGATGTCCGAGAACGGGGTCTCCCGCTTCATCAGGTAGTTCTCGTGCGTCCCGTAGGAGGCGCCCTTGTTGTCGGTGTTGTTCTTGTAGAGGTGGATGGGCTGAGCGCCCGGGACCTGCGCCGCGCGCTCGGCGGCCTCCGCCATGATCCGCTCGCCGGCCTTGTCCCACAGGACCGCGTCGCGCGGATTGGTGACCTCGGGCGCGCTGTACTCGGGGTGGGCGTGGTCGACGTAGAGCCTGGCCCCGTTGGTGAGGATGACGTTGGCCAGGCCGATGTCCTCGTCCGTGAGCTGGCTGGAGTCGGCGGCCTCACGGGCGAGGTCGAAGCCTCGCGCGTCCCGCAGCGGGTTCTCCTCCTCGAAGTCCCAGCGAGCACGTCGTGCCCGGTGCATCGCCGCCGCGTACGCGTTGACGACCTGGGACGAGGTGAGCATGGCATTGGCGTTCGGGTGACCGGGGACGGAGATCCCGTACTCCGTCTCGATACCCATTACTCGCCGTACGGTCATGCGGCCCTCCTTGCCCGGCGGCGCCCCCGGATGGGGCAGGCGCTCAAAAACCGCTGCACTTCCGGTTCCCGTGCGTTCCCCGCACCCGCACAGCGAGACGCAGCGGTACCGAAGAGCCTAGAACGCCTTTGCGGCGCTGGGGAGATCATTACAGTCATTGCTCCAGTCCGGTTTTCCCTGGTCCGTCGCCGGACCGCCCCAGCGGCCCGCGCGCCCCCGGAAAAGCGTCCGGCTGCGGACGCCCCATCCAGGACATCCGCAGCCGGAGAGCGGTGTTACAGGTATTGGCCGGTATTCGCCACCGTGTCGATGGAGCGACCGGTGTCCGCGCCCTGCTTTCCGGTGACGAGGGTGCGGATGTAGACGATCCGCTCGCCCTTCTTTCCGGAGATCCGCGCCCAGTCGTCCGGGTTGGTGGTGTTGGGCAGGTCCTCGTTCTCCTTGAACTCGTCCACGCACGCCTGGAGGAGGTGCGCGACCCGCAGACCCTTCTGGTTGTGCTCCAGGAAAGCCTTGATGGCCATCTTCTTCGCACGACCCACGATGTTTTCGATCATCGCGCCGGAGTTGAAGTCCTTGAAGTAGAGGACTTCCTTGTCACCATTGGCGTAGGTGACCTCCAGGAAACGGTTTTCCTCGGATTCCGCATACATCTGCTCGACGACCGACTGGATCATTCCGCTGACCGCAGCCTTACGGGAATTCCCGTGCTCGGCGAGATCGTCGGCGTGCAGCGGGAGCCTTTCCGTGAGGTACTTCGAGAAGATGTCCTTGGCGGCCTCCGCGTCCGGACGCTCGATCTTGATCTTCACGTCGAGGCGGCCGGGGCGCAGGATCGCCGGGTCGATCATGTCCTCGCGGTTCGAGGCACCGATGACGATCACGTTTTCCAGGCCCTCGACGCCGTCGATCTCGGAGAGCAGCTGCGGGACGATGGTGTTCTCCACGTCCGAGCTGACCCCGGATCCACGGGTGCGGAAGAGGGAGTCCATCTCGTCGAAGAAGACGATGACGGGCGTGCCCTCGCTCGCCTTCTCCCTGGCGCGTTGGAAGACCAGGCGGATGTGCCGCTCGGTTTCGCCGACGTACTTGTTGAGCAGCTCGGGGCCCTTGATGTTCAGGAAGAAGCTCTTCCCCGCGGGCTGCCCGGTCACCTCGGCGACCTTCTTGGCAAGGGAGTTGGCGACCGCCTTGGCGATGAGCGTCTTACCGCAGCCGGGCGGGCCGTAGAGCAAGACGCCCTTGGGCGGGCGGAGTTCGTGCTCCTTGAAGAGGTCCGGGTAGAGGTAGGGGAGCTCGACCGCGTCCCGGATCAGCTCGATCTGACCGCTCAGACCGCCGATCTTGGTGTAGTCGATGTCCGGGACCTCTTCGAGGACCAGCTCCTCGACCTCGCTCTTGGGAATGACCTCGTAGACGTAGCCGGAGCGGGAGTCGAGCAGCAGGGCGTCGCCGGGGCGGATGGTGATGTCCAGCAGCGGCTCGGCGAGCCGCACCACCCGCTCCTCGTCGGTGTGCCCGATGACCAGCGCGCGCTCGCCGTCCTCCAGGACTTCCTTGAGGGTGACGATGTCGCCGGCGCTCTCGAACTCCATGGCCTCGACCACGTTGAGCGCTTCGTTGAGCATCACTTCTTGGCCGCGCCGGAGGTCCTCGGCCTCGACGCTGGGGCTGACGTTCACCCGGAGCTTGCGGCCCCCGGTGAAGATGTCGACGGTGCCGTCCTCGTTCGCCTGCAGGAAGACACCGAAACCGGCCGGCGGCTGTGCGAGCCGGTCGACCTCTTCCTTGAGGGCCACGATCTGGTCGCGGGCCTCGCGGAGCGTATTGGCGAGGCGTTCGTTCTGGGCGGACACGCCGGCCAGGTTGGTCTGCAGCTCGACGATCCGCTCTTCGAGAATCCTCGTGTGCCGCGGAGAGTCGGCGAGCTTACGTCGCAGGACGGCGATCTCCTGCTCAAGATAGGCAACCTGACCGGCTGGATCTTCAGACCCGCGCCCCGGCCGGATGCCGCGGTTGATGTCGTCGTCGTGGGCTGCCACGGTCCTCACCTCCTCCAAGGAGCTGGACGCTTCCAGACCCTACCTGGGCCGGTGCAGGTTGAAACCCCTAGATCGAAAAGACTGTCGGGGTGTGTCCGATCTTCACCCTTGCGCACGTCCTCACGCCAAGGGAATACCCACCCAACAACATCGGAAAGCGAGCGGTTGTATCGTCGAGTCGGTCAACACCCGTCAGGGCTGGCGCCACTTAGACAAAAACGATTCACGTAAGCAGGAACGGCAGGCGACATGACTGCGCAGGACGAAGCACCGGAGCTGGAAGTCTGGATCGACCAGGACCTGTGCACCGGGGACGGGATCTGCGCGCAGTACGCGCCCGAGGTCTTCGAGCTGGACATCGACGGCCTGGCCTATGTGAAGAGCGCCGACGACGAGCTGCTGCAGGACAAGGGCGCCACAACGCCCGTCCCGCTGCCGCTGCTCACCGACGTCCGCGACTCGGCCAAGGAGTGCCCCGGCGACTGCATCCACGTGCGCCGGGTCTCCGACCACGTCGAGGTCTACGGACCCGACGCGGAGTGACGAGCTCCGCTGACCCGGAGTGGACGCCGCGCGTACGCGGCGTAGGCAGGACGCGGCAGATCGCCGTAGACGTCCGCACCGAGTGACGGATCAGGCACCTTCGGTCGCGGTGGAGGCGGGGAGTTCGCTCTGGACGAACTTCCCGCCTTGCCATTGCCACTTGACGGTCTTGTGCACGTCCGGCATGTAGCGCGGCACGGAGGCCGAGGAATAGCCCTGGAGGGTCGCGGAGACGGCCCGGCCCTGGAGCGTGAGGTCCTGGACGGAGAGCCGCTGCGCGGGCGCCAGGAGGGTCGCCACGATCCGCGGTGCGGCCTTGGGGTCGGACGACTGGGCGAGGACGTAGACGCCGCTGGGCGGGCTGCCGGCCTCGGTGTGGCAGCGGACCACGGCGACGGTCTGGGTGCCGCCGGCGCCGTCGAGGTCTCCGGAGACCTTCTGGACCACGTCGAGGCGGTTGGGTCCGCAGTTGACCGGGAACGCCACGCGGCTCGGGTCGGGGGCCGCGACGGCCGGGGCGGAGGCGGCGCCGGCGGCCGTGGCGGTGGCCGCGGAGGGCTGGAAGAGGGACGAGACCGCGATCACCGCGGAGACGGCTGTGGCAGTGGCGAGCCAGTGCATGGGGTGGGGCTGGGTGTGCAACAGGTCCTGGCCTGCCAAGGGCTGCACTAGGGGTAACTCCTGTGAGGTGCTGTGGCGGTGGGAGTGCCCAGCATCGTTCCACAGCCGGGGGCGGCAAGGAACCGGCGGGGGCGGAGTTTGCCGAGTTTTCCGCACCGGTCCGCAGGCAGAACGAAACGGCGCCGCCGACGGTTCCCGCAGAACGGGAACTCGTCGGCGGCGCCGGTCGGTTCGGTGGCCTGCCAGCGGCGTCAGTCGCGCTCGGGCGAGCCGTCGGTGAGGTCGGCGGCGGTCCCGTCGGGCTGGTCGGCGGCGGGCTTCTCCCGCCCCGCCGCGGAGGCGGCCTTCTCCCGCCCGGGTCCGCTGTAGTCCTCGCCGTAGGCGCCCTTCGCGGGCCGGCGGCGGCGCAGCGGGGGCTCGACGCCGTCGGCCAGCCGGCGGGCGGTCAGCAGGAAGCCGGTGTGGCCGATCATGCGGTGGTCGGGGCGGACCGCGAGGCCCTCCACGTGCCACGTGCGGACCATGGTCTCCCAGGCCGACGGCTCGTTGAACGTGCCGTGTTCGCGGATCGCCTCCACCGTGCGGGCCAGCTGCGTGGTCGTGGCCACGTAGGCGCAGAGGATGCCGCCGGGCACCAGGGCCTTGGAGACGGCCTCCAGGCACTCCCAGGGGGCGAGCATGTCCAGGATGACCCGGTCGACGTCGGTGTCGGAGAGGTTGTCCTGGAGGTCGCCGACGGTGAGCGTCCAGGCGGGGTGCGGACCGCCGAAGTAGCGCTCCACGTTCTGGGTGGCGATCTCGGCGAAGTCGGCGCGGCGCTCGTAGGAGTGCAGCATGCCGTCGTCGCCGATGGCGCGCAGCAGGAAGCTGCTGAGCGAGCCGGAGCCCACCCCCGCCTCGACGACGCGGGCACCGGGGAAGATGTCGGCCATCGCCAGGATCTGCCCCGCGTCCTTGGGGTAGACCACGGCGGCACCGCGGGGCATGGACAGGACGTAGTCGGGGAGCAGGGGACGCAGCGCGAGGTAAGCGACGTTTCCGGTGGTACGGACAACACTGCCCTCAGGCGCGCCGATCAGCTCGTCGTGGGGGAAGGCTCCCTTGTGGGTGTGGAAGCTCTTGCCCTCTTCGAGCGTGAAGGTGTAGTGGCGTCCCTTGGGGTCGGTGAGCTGGACCTGGTCCCCGACCTTGAAGGGCCCGCGACGGCGGGCGGCACCGGTCGGTTCGGACATGTGACCAGCCTACCGGCCGTTCCGCGTCCGCCGTACCACGGGCACGGGTCCCGGCCCTCGCACCGGCCGCGGGGCGGGCCTGCGGCGCACCACCCGGCGGCGCCGGCGGGCGAGCGCCTACGGGTGCGTCGAACGGGGCCGGCCCCCCGGCTGGGGGCTACCCGGGAGCGGTGGCCGGGAACCGCGCGCCGCGGTGGACGCGGGCACCGGCGGGGGTTCCTGGGTGGTCAGGACGGGCGGGCCATGGCGGCGACGAAGGCGCGTTCCACGTCGGCGGTGGAGAGGACGCCGTAGATCGCACCGGTGGGTTCGACGACGAGGTACTCGGTGGCGGGGGTGGCCCGGAGGTGGTCCAGGAGGGCCTCGCCGGAGAGTTCGGCGGCGACCCGCATGCCGTCCTTGAGGTCCTGGGCGAGGGAGCCGACGGACACCCATGGGCGGCGGTGTTCGGGAATGCCGACGAGGGCGGCCTCGCGCACCAGGGCGGTGGGGAACCCCTGGCGGTCGACGACGACCAGGGCGCGGGCGCCGGCGTCGTTGGCGCGGCGCAGCGCCTCGGAGAGCGGGGTGTCGGCCTCGACGGGGATGGCGCGCCGGGTGAGCGTGCGGGCGGTGAGATCCGGGAGGCGTTCGCGGAGCCGGGCCATGCGCAGGCTGTTGCCGGCGCCGGTCCAGATGATGGCGGCGAGGATCGCGGCGAGCAGCGCGTCGGTGAGCGAGTCGGCGCCGCTGAGCTCCTCGGGGGCCCGGCCGAGGGCGCCGGTGCGGGTGAGCAGCGGGAGGCCGATGAGGACGGTGACGGCGAGCGCGCGACCGACCCAGGCGGCGGCGACGGTGCCGCTCATCGGCTTGCCGGTGATCTTCCAGACGACGGCGCGCAGCATCCGGCCGCCGTCCAGCGGGAGGCCGGGGAGCAGGTTGAAGACGGCGACGATGAGGTTGGAGACCATCAGGCCGGCGAGCAGGACGCCGGGGACCGTGCCCGGTTCGACCACCTGCATGCCCGCGTAGAAGACGCCGGCGAGGACGAGGGAGAGGAGCGGGCCGACGAAGGCGAGGACGAACTCCCGTCCAGGGGTCTCGCTCTCCTTCTCTATCTCCGAGACGCCGCCGAAGAACTGGAGCTGGATCCGGCGGACCGGGAGCTTGAACCGGAGCGCCGCGACCGTGTGCGCGAGCTCGTGGACGAGCACGGAGGCGTAGAAGGCGACCGCGAAGAAGAGCGAGACCAGGTAGCGCGCGGCGCCCAGTTCGGGCAGGACCCGCTCCAGTTGGCCGCCGAAGACCCAGGTGATCAGGGCGGCGACCAGGAACCAGCTGGGTGCGACGTAGACCGGCACACCGAAGGGGCGGCCCATGAGGATGCCGCCGCCGGGGGCCTTCGGGCCGGTGTCGCCCCGGTCGCCGCCCCGCGGTGCGCCCGGGGGCGGCGCCTGGTGCCCGTCGGGTGTGCGCTCGGGCGGCTGGGGCGGCCGGTCCTGCCCGGACTCCTGGGGGTCCTGCGGCTTCCCGCTCTCGTCCACGACGTCCCCTCGTTGAATGCGGCTTCGGCACCTGCACTGTCTGACAACTCGATCATGCAGGGCAAAGGTGCCCGACGTCGATGGTATGCGGAGCTTCCGGCCGTGATCGGTTGCGGGGGCGGACCTGGCGGTGGGCTCACCGTCGGTGACGCGAGGGCGCTTGTCAGTGGCGGGCCGTAGGGTTCTGTGGCATGGGATCGAGCACGGAGATGACCGAGGCGGACGTGCCGGGCGGCGGGCCGGAGTCGGCGGCGGGGCCCGCCGCCCGGCACGTCC
>LIQL01000228.1 GCA_001418405.1 Streptomyces diastatochromogenes
CACCGGCACGCTCCGCCGGCACCCCCCGCGGGAACGTCCCCCGCGCCAACACCGCCCACAGCAAGCCCGGTTGACGGAACGGCCCCCAGCCCGACCCCCGGGCCCGTCGCCACATCCGCCCCAGGACGCACACCCGGCACACCGCTCGCCCCGAACGCACGCCGCGACTCCCGCTCCTGCCGCTCCCGCACCACCGCGTCCAGATACACCACGGGGTCCGTCCCCGCCGGCACCACGGCCCCCGCGAACCCCCGCAGGTCCCCGGCGAGCCGCCCGGCGATCGTCGCGGCCGCCTGCGGGTCCAACTCGCCCAACCGCCCCAGGTACTGCCGCACGGCCAACCACCACCCGTCCGGCACCCGCGACAGATCGAGCCCGGCGACCTCTCCGGCCAGCCACGGCGGCGGCGCCGGCAGCACCACGCCTCCACCCTCCGCCTCGGGCACCCGCTCCCGCACCACCAGCGTCCCGGCGAACACGTCACCCAGCCGCCGCCCCCGCGCCGACACCATCGACGCGATCGACGCCAGCACCCCCATCGTCATCACGATCTCGACGGCCCCCATGGCCCCCCGCACCAGCGCGTGCCGGAACCGGATCGGCCCGCCGTCCTCCCGCACCACCCGCAACCCGCAGATCAACTTCCCCAACGACCGCCCGTGACTCAGCGTCTCGACCGCGATCGGTATCCCCACCTGCACCAGCACGAACGTGGCCACCTGTATGGCCGCCAGCACCGCACCGTCCAACGAGGACGCCGTGCCCACCATCACCAGCGTCACCACGAGGTACGTCCCCCAGGCCGCCGCGAGGTCCACGACCACCGCCAGGCCCCGGCTCGCCAGCCTGGCCGGCCGCAGCCCCAGCACCACCGCTTCCCCCGTCACCAGCTGGCTCACCCGTCCACTCCCTCTCGACCCAGTTCCCTCGTGGCCCTGCTCCCGAGCCCGCCACCGCGCGGCCTCGTCGCACGGTGCCTCCTGCCCCTGAGGTCCGGGGCCCCGCGCCCGGCCAGTCTGCCAAGCTGACCCGACACCCACCCACCGCGCTGCGAGGAGCGACCCCGTAATGGACCTGGATGTCTTCGTCACGGCCCACGGCGCCGAATGGGACCGCCTGGAAACCCTGCTGCGTCGCAAGCGCCGCCTCACCGGCGCCGAAGCCGACGAACTGGTCGTCCTCTACCAACGCACCACCACCCACCTCTCCCTCCTCCTGTCCAGCGCCCCCGACCCCGCCCTGACGGGCCGCCTCACCTCCCTCGTGGCACGCGCCCGCAGCAAGGTCACCGGCGCCCGCCCGTCCTCCTGGCGCGACGCCGCCCGCTTCTTCACCGCCTCCTTCCCCGCCGCCGTCTACCGCCTGCGACGCTGGTGGATCCCCACGGCGGTGCTCTCCCTGGCCGTCGCCGCCCTCATGGCCTGGTGGATAGCCGCCCATCCCGAGGTGCAGTCCACCCTCGGCGCCCCCCAGCAACTCCGCGAGATGACCCGCCCCGGCGGCGAGTACGAGGCGTACTACTCCAACCACCCCGCCGCGGCCTTCGCCGCCCAGGTATGGACGAACAACGCCCAGGCCGTCGCCCTCTGCCTGGTCCTCGGCGCCTTCCTCGGCCTCCCCGTCCTCTGGGTCCTCTTCCAGAACATGCTGAACCTGGCCGCCGGCCTGGGCCTGATGTCCTCCGCGGGCCGGCTGGACACCTTCCTCGGCCTGCTCATCCCGCACGGCCTCCTCGAACTGACCGCCGTCTTCGTCGCCGCCGGTATCGGCCTGCGCCTGGGCTGGACCGTCATCGACCCGGGCCCCCGCACCCGTCGCACGGCACTGGCCGAAGAGGGCCGCACCGCCCTCGGCGTCGCCGTCGGCCTGGCTGCCGTCCTCTTCGTCTCCGGAATCCTCGAAGGCTTCGTCACGCCGTCCGGCCTCCCGACCTGGGCCCGCATCACCATCGGCGTCCTCGCCGAGCTGGCGTTCCTCGCCTACGTCTACGTCCTGGGCGGCCGCGCCGTGCGCGCCGGCGAGACCGGCGACGTCGACACCACCGACCGCGCCGCTCTGCTCCCCACCGCCGCGTGATGTGCGGACGACCCTCCTGACCTGCTAATCTCCTCTCCGTCCCAAAAACCCGTTGACACGGGTCAGAGGGGGAGGTAGATTCAAACGGTTGCAACGAACTGGACAGGTTCGATCGCGACAGTTAGTCTCTCCTCCGCTCCGGCCGCACTTCACATCGGCCGAGCGCGCCGATCATTTACCAGAAGCGCCACCCGGTCATTTCGATCGAATGCCTTCTGATAAAGTCGGAAAAGTCGAAAGACAAGCCCCTCTGACGGGTAATTCAGAACGAAATTCGCACCAACCGCCTCGCGGTCTGGAACGGAAAGAAGATCTGATAAAGTCGGAAAGGTCGAGAAGCGAAAGCGAATCGGCCGGACCCCGCTCCAGCAGGGGGCCAGAGACGGAAACGGATCTGGTAAGGTTGGAACCGCGAGAAAGCCGAAAGGCCGGATCGCACCGGCGAAAATCAGGGCCGAAAGGATCTGATAGAGTCGGAGACGCAAGACCGAAGGGAAGCGCCCGGAGAGCCTGGTGAAACAGGCACAAAGGAAGCGTCCGTTCCTTGAGAACTCAACAGTGTGCCAAAAGTCAACGCCAGATATGTTGATACCCCGTCTCCATCATGGAGATGAGGTTCCTTTGAAAAGTCCTCCCAAGCTTGGGAGGCGCACAGCGAGGACGCTGTGAACCGTGAGGATTATTCCTCCTCATGGTTCCGCTCAACGCGAGTGTTGATACCGTAT
>LIQL01000229.1 GCA_001418405.1 Streptomyces diastatochromogenes
CTATCGGGACCGGCGGAGCGGAACCACCCGGTGGCCCGCTCCGCCGCCGAATCAGCGGTGCGCAGCCTCGGACTGGTGCACCCCGGTCGAACCGGAGGTGTCCTGCTGGAGGGCCGGCAGGCCGAACAGCAGGGCGCCCGTCAGGCCGCCCACCACGGTGAGGGTGATCAGGGACTGGCCGAGGAACTGGGCGCGCGAGCGGCGCGGGCGCGGCGGGGGAGTGATATTGCTGCGGAACCGGTCTGCCTCGGCAACGAAGGCGAACGGGACGGGCTCTCGCCGGCGGAACATGAGGGGGCTCTCCTAGGAACCTTGTAGTGGGCACTGTCACAGGTAGAGACGACTGAGGCGTCCGTTTGGTGCCCGTTTTCCGTTACTTCTGTGAAAAATATCAACCGCCGCCCACTGGCGCGCAGGCGGGGGGTGCCTTTTTCCGCTTTGTCCGCTAACGCGGCATCAGTTGGCATTTCCCTGGCTGTCAGTGGCGGGCCGTAGGCTGGACGCGCACGAGGAACGAACGGAAGGAACCGCCGGTGTCCCACACCCCCGACAGCGCCGAGAGCGCACCCGTCAGCTTTCGCAGTGAGGTGACGGTCGAGCTGGTCAAGCACAGCGCAGCGGACAGCGACGTGCTCTGGGCGGCCCGGGTCTCGACGGCCGGCGAGCAGTCCCTGGAGGAGCTCCAGAAGGACCCGGAGCGCTCCAAGGGCCTGATCAACTACCTGATGCGGGACCGGCACGGCAGCCCCTTCGAGCACAACTCCATGACGTTCTTCGTCAGCGCACCGATCTTCGTCTTCCGCGAGTTCATGCGGCACCGCGTCGGTTGGTCGTACAACGAGGAGTCCGGCCGCTACCGCCAGCTGGACCCGGTCTTCTACGTCCCCGGCGAATCCCGCAA
This sequence comes from Streptomyces diastatochromogenes, assembly GCA_001418405.1. Taxonomy (GTDB): domain Bacteria; phylum Actinomycetota; class Actinomycetes; order Streptomycetales; family Streptomycetaceae; genus Streptomyces; species Streptomyces albulus_C. The sequence continues at coordinate 902 of LIQL01000229.1, forward strand.
GCTCGTCCAGCAGGGCCGCCCCGGGAAGTACGAGTTCGTCGAGGGCACCTCCGCACAGCACGAGCTCACCGGCCGCGTCATGGAGGACACCTACCGCCAGGCGTACGCCGCCTACCAGGAGATGCTCGCCGCCGGCGTGGCCCGCGAGGTCGCCCGCTCGGTGCTCCCGGTCGGCCTCTTCTCCTCGATGTACGCCACCTGCAACGCCCGGTCCCTGATGCACTTCCTCGGCCTGCGCACGCAGCACGAGCAGGCGAAGGTCCCCTCCTTCCCGCAGCGCGAGATCGAGATGGTCGGCGAGCGGATGGAGGCCCACTGGGCCACGCTCATGCCCCTCACCTACGCCGCCTTCAACGCCAACGGCCGCATCGCCCCGTAGCGCCCCGACCGCGCACGGTGCGGCCCGTCCGGCGGGCCGCACCCCCGGGCCTGGAATACCCGTCCGAGGTGTCCGGATTGCGGCACTTTGAGAAGTTCATCTACGCTGAACGAACGGACCCGGCACTGCTTGAACCCCCGAGCAGGCAGTGCCGGAGTCCACATCCCTCCTCCCCAGAGGCACACCCGGCGGCGCCCTACGAGTAGCGTGGGACCCATGGCTCCGACTTCCACACCGCAGACCCCCTTCGGGCGGGTACTGACCGCCATGGTCACGCCGTTCACGGCGGATGGCGCTCTCGACCTCGACGGCGCGCAGCGGCTCGCCGCACACCTGGTGGACGCCGGCAACGACGGCCTTGTCGTCAACGGCACCACCGGCGAGTCCCCGACCACCAGCGATGCGGAGAAAGCCCAGCTGGTCCGCGCCGTGGTCGAAGCCGTCGGCGACCGCGCCTTCGTCGTCGCCGGAGCCGGCACCAACGACACCCGTCACAGCCTGGAACTGGCCCGCGCCGCGCAGGACGCCGGCGCGCACGGCCTGCTCGCGGTGACGCCGTACTACAGCAAGCCCCCGCAGGAGGGCCTGCTGCGCCACTTCACCGCCATCGCGGACGCCACCGACCTCCCGGTGATGCTCTACGACATCCCCGGTCGCAGCGGCGTCCCGATCAACACCGAGACCATGGTCCGGCTCGCCGAGCACCCGAGGATCGTGGCCAACAAGGACGCCAAGGGCGACCTCGGCCGCGCCAGCTGGGCCATCGCCCGCTCCGGCCTCGCCTGGTACAGCGGTGACGACATGCTCAACCTCCCGCTGCTCTCGGTCGGCGCGGTCGGCTTCGTCTCGGTCGTGGGCCACGTCGTCACCCCGGAGCTGCGCGCCCTCCTCGACGCCCACCTCACCGGTGACGTCGCCAAGGCGACGGAGATCCACCAGAAGCTGCTGCCCGTCTTCACCGGCATGTTCCGCACCCAGGGCGTGATCACGACCAAGGCCGCGCTCGACCTCCAGGGCCTGCCCAGCGGCCCGCTGCGGCTGCCCCTGGTCGACCTCTCGCCCGAGGAGACCGAACAGCTCAAGCGCGATCTCGCCGCCGGCGGGGTACAGCTGTAGAACACAGACTTCACAACTGCATATGGACCACACAACCGCCACATAGCAAGTGCACGAATGTCATGCGCGCCACGTGCCTCGACGGCAGCGTGGCGCGCGTGGTGAGGAGAGTCTTTTGAGTCATCCGCATCCTGAGCTCGGCGCCCCGCCGAAGCTGCCCAAGGGCGGCCTGCGCATCACCCCCCTCGGTGGCCTGGGTGAGATCGGCCGCAACATGACGGTCTTCGAGTACGGCGGCCGGTTGCTGATCGTCGACTGCGGAGTGCTCTTCCCCGAGGAGGAGCAGCCCGGAATCGACCTGATCCTGCCGGACTTCACGTCCATCAGGGATCGCCTCGACGACATCGACGGCATCGTGCTCACGCACGGCCACGAGGACCACATCGGCGGTGTCCCCTACCTCCTCCGGGAGAAGCCGGACATCCCGCTGATCGGCTCCAAGCTGACCCTGGCCCTCATCGAGGCCAAGCTCCAGGAGCACCGGATCCGCCCGTACACGCTGGAGGTCGCCGAGGGCGACCGCGAGCGCCTGGGCCCCTTCGAGTGCCAGTTCGTCGCCGTCAACCACTCCATCCCCGACGCCCTCGCGGTCGCCATCCGCACCCCGGCGGGCATGGTCGTGCACACCGGCGACTTCAAGATGGACCAGCTCCCGCTGGACCGCCGGCTGACCGACCTCCCGGCCTTCGCCAAGCTCGGCGAGGAGGGCATCGACCTCCTGCTGTCCGACTCCACGAACGCCGAGGTCCCGGGCTTCGTCCCGCCCGAGCGCGACATCTCCAACGTGCTGCGCCAGGTCTTCGCCAGCGCCGACAAGCGGATCATCGTCGCCAGCTTCGCCAGCCACGTGCACCGCATCCAGCAGATCCTCGACGCGGCCCACGAGTACGGCCGCCGGGTCGCCTTCGTCGGCCGCTCGATGGTCCGCAACATGGGCATCGCCCGTGAACTGGGCTACCTCAAGGTCCCCGCGGGCCTGGTCGTCGACGTCAAGACCCTCGACGACCTGCCGGACGACGAAGTGGTGCTGGTCTGCACGGGCTCCCAGGGCGAGCCGATGGCCGCCCTGTCCCGGATGGCCAACCGCGACCACCAGATCCGCATCGTCCAGGGCGACACGGTCATCCTGGCCTCGTCGCTCATCCCCGGTAACGAGAACGCGGTCTACCGGGTGATCAACGGCCTCAGCCGTTGGGGCGCGAACGTGGTCCACAAGGGCAATGCCAAGGTCCACGTCTCGGGCCACGCCTCGGCCGGCGAGCTGCTGTACTTCTACAACATCTGCAAGCCGAGGAACCTCATGCCGGTGCACGGCGAATGGCGCCACCTGCGCGCCAACGCCGAGCTGGGCGCACTGACGGGCATCCCCAAGGACCGCATCGTCATCGCCGAGGACGGCGTCGTCGTCGACATGGTCAACGGCATCGCCAGGATCGCCGGCAAGGTCCAGGCCGGCTACGTGTACGTCGACGGCCTCTCGGTCGGCGACGTCACCGAGACGCACCTCAAGGACCGCCGCATCCTGGGCGACGAGGGCATCATCTCGGTCTTCGTGGTCGTCGACAGCAGCACCGGCAAGACCGTCGGCGGACCCAACGTCCACGCCCGCGGCTCGGGCATCGACGACTCGGCGTTCGACGCCGTCATCCCCAAGATCGACGAGGCGCTGTCCAAGGCGGCCCAGGACGGCGTCGCCGAACCCCACCAGCTCCAGCAGCTGATCCGCCGCGCGGTCGGCAAGTGGGTGTCCGACAACTACCGTCGCCGCCCGATGATCCTCCCCGTGGTCGTCGAGGTCTGACGGACGGACCGTCCGACGGTCCTCAAGTAGGAGCGGGGCGCCAGGATTTGCATCCGGGCGCCCCGCTCCAGTACGTTTACGGCTCCGCCAGAACGGGAAGCACCGCGCGCTACGTGCGTGGCAGCCTCCCACGGGTGGCGGAATTCCGACCCAGATCACTCTGTTAAAGTCGGAACAGTCGAAAGGCAAATCATTCCGACAAGAATTCGGAGCCGAATTCGAGACGGTTGCGCCTCATCGAGGAGCAGGCCGGACACGAAAAAGGATCTGATAAAGTCGGAAAGGTCGAGAAGCGAAAGCGAATCGGCCGGACCCCGCTCCAGCAGGGGGCCAGAGACGGAAACGGATCTGGTAAGGTTGGAACCGCGAGAAAGCCGAAAGGCCGGATCGCACCGGTGAAAATCAGAGCCGAAAGGATCTGATAGAGTCGGAGACGCAAGACCGAAGGGAAGCGCCCGGAGAGCCTGGTGAAACAGGCACAAAGGAAGCGTCCGTTC
>LIQL01000023.1 GCA_001418405.1 Streptomyces diastatochromogenes
GACGGGACGGTGTGGGTGACGGGTGGTACGGGTGGTTTGGGTGGTGTGTTGGCTCGGCATTTGGTGCGGTCGTGTGGGGTGCGTCGTTTGTTGTTGTCCAGTCGTTCTGGTGTGGCTGGGGGTGGTGTGGCGGAGTTGGTTGCGGAGTTGGAGTCGTTGGGTGCGTGGGTGTCGGTGGTGGCGTGTGATGTCGCTGATGCTGATGCGGTGGCGGGTGTGGTGTCTGGTGTTTCGGGTGCTTATCCGTTGACGGCTGTGGTGCATGCGGCTGGTGTGTTGGATGACGGGGTGGTGGGTTCGTTGACGTCGGAGCGGTTGGCTTCGGTGTTGCGGCCGAAGGTGGATGGTGCGTGGAATTTGCATGTGGCGACGCGTGGGTTGGATTTGGGCGCGTTCGTTGTGTTTTCTTCGGTTGCTGGTGTGTTGGGTGGTGCGGGGCAGGCGAATTATGCGGCGGGGAATGCGTTTTTGGATGCGTTGGCGGTGTATCGGGTGGGGGTGGGTTTGCCTGGTGTGTCGTTGGCGTGGGGTGCGTGGGATCAGGGTGTGGGGATGACGGCGGGGTTGGGGGAGCGTGAGGTCCGTCGTGCTGCTGAGTTGGGGATGCCGTTGTTGGGGGTGGAGCAGGGGTTGGCGTTGTTCGATGCTGCTTTGGCGTCGGGTGGTTCGGCTCTGGTGCCGGTGCGTCTGGATGTGACGGCGCTGCGCAATCAGCCCACCGTCCCGCCCGTCCTCCGCGGCCTGGTCAAGGCACCCGTCCGCCGCACGACCGCCGCCACGCCCGGCAACACGGGCCTCGCCGACCAACTCACCCGACTCCAGCGCGCCGAGCGACGCGAAACCCTCCTCACCCTCGTCCGCGACCAGGCGGCCATGGTGCTGGGCCACACCGCGGGCGACGGCGTCGACCCCGCCCGTGCCTTCCGTGACCTGGGCTTCGATTCGCTCACCGCGGTCGAACTGCGCAACCGCATCGGCACGGCGACCGGCCTCCGGCTGCCCGCCACTGCCGTCTTCGACTACCCCACCGCCGGCGCCCTGGCCGACCACCTCCTCGCCGAACTCCTCGGCCCCGACGCCGAGTCGGACCCCGACCAGTCCGCGCCGTCCATCACCGACGCCACCGACGCCACCGACGACCCGATCGTCGTCATCGGCATGAGCTGCCGCTTCCCCGGCGGCATCACCTCGCCCGAGGACCTGTGGCAGCTCCTCGGCGACGGCGCCGACGTCGTCTCCGACTTCCCCACCAACCGCGGCTGGGACCTCGACAACCTCTACGACCCCGACCCCGCGCACCCCGGCACCTCCTACGCCCGCGCCGGCGGCTTCCTCCACGACGCCGCCTCGTTCGACGCCGACTTCTTCGGCATGAGCCCACGCGAGGCGATGGCCACCGACTCCCAACAGCGACTGCTGCTGGAGTCCTCCTGGGAGGCCGTCGAACGGGCCGGCATCGACCCGCTGACCCTGCGCGACAGCCGTACCGGCGTCTTCGCCGGCGTCATGTACAGCGGCTACGGCACCCGTCTCGACGGCGCCGAGTTCGAAGGTTTCCAAGGCCAGGGCAGCGCGCTGAGCGTCGCCTCCGGACGGGTCTCGTACACCTTCGGCTTCGAAGGCCCGGCCATGACCGTCGACACCGCGTGCTCCTCTTCGCTGGTCGCCCTGCACCTCGCCGCACAGGCACTGCGCGGCGGCGAATGCACCCTCGCCCTGGCGGGCGGCGTCACCGTGATGTCGATCCCCGACACCTTCATCGAGTTCTCCCGGCAACGCGGACTCGCCCCCGACGGCCGCTCCAAGCCGTTCTCCGAGTCCGCCGACGGGGTCGGCTGGTCCGAAGGCATCGGCATGCTACTGCTGGAACGCCGCTCGGACGCGGTCCGCAACGGGCACGAGATCCTGGCGGTGGTGCGCGGTTCGGCGGTCAATCAGGACGGTGCCTCCAACGGCCTGACGGCGCCCAACGGTCCGTCCCAGCAGCGGGTGATCCGCCAGGCACTCGCCAGCGGCGGCCTGTCCCCGGCCGACGTGGACGCCGTCGAGGCGCACGGCACCGGCACCACCCTGGGCGATCCCATCGAGGCCCAGGCGCTCCTGGCCACCTACGGTCAGGACCGCGATCCGGACCGCCCGCTGTTCCTGGGGTCGGTGAAGTCCAACCTCGGCCACACCCAGGCCGCCGCCGGCGTCGCGGGCGTCATCAAGATGGTGCTGGCCATGCGCCACGGCGTGCTGCCCCGCAGCCTGAACATCACCGCGCCGTCCTCCCACGTCGACTGGACCGCGGGCGCCGTCACCCTCCTCACCGAGGAAACCGCCTGGCCCGCCACCGACCGGGCCAGGCGAGCCGGTGTCTCGTCGTTCGGTATCAGCGGTACCAACGCCCACGTCATCCTGGAACAGCCGGACGGCACACGGCACCCGGCGCTGCCGGCGTCGGAGCCGCACGGGGCCGCGCCGACCGCAGAGTCGACAAGGGCGTCGACGAGGGCGTCGACCACGATGCCGTCCACGATGCCGTCCACGATGCAGTCCGTGAACCTGACCGTGGTGCCCTGGCCACTGTCCGGCAAGTCACCACAAGCGCTGCGCGACCAGGCCGCACGCCTCCTCGCCCATGTGCAGCGGCACCCCGACCTCGCACCCGCCGACATCGCCCTGTCCCTCGCCACCCAACGCTCCCGATTCACCCACCGCGCAGTCGTCCTGAGCGCCGACCACGACGAGGCGACGCGCGCCCTCGCCGCCCTCGCGGCGGACGAGCCGAACCCCTCCACCCTCACCGGCACGCCACACCCGGGCCGCCGCGCGGTGTTGTTCTCGGGCCAGGGTTCGCAGCGGTTGGGGATGGGGCGTGAGTTGTACGGCCGGTTCCCGGTGTTCGCCGAGGCGTTGGATGCGGTGCTCGGGTGCCTGGATGCGGAGTTGTCGTCGGAGATGGGGCTGCGGGAGGTGATGTGGGGCGATGACGCCGATCGGTTGAACGAGACGGGTTGGGCGCAGCCGGGGCTGTTTGCCGTGGAAGTCGCCCTGTTCCGTCTGGTGGAGAGTTGGGGTGTGCGGCCGGACTTCGTCGCCGGCCACTCCATCGGTGAGATCGCCGCGGCGCACGTTGCGGGCGTGCTGTCGTTGGAGGATGCGTGCCGGTTGGTGGCGGCTCGTGCTCGGTTGATGCAGGCGCTCCCGTCGGGTGGTGCGATGATCGCCGTCCAGGCGACGGAGAACGAGGTCGTACCGCACCTCTCCCACGACCTGGCGATCGCCGCGATCAACGGGCCCACCTCGTTGGTCATCTCCGGCGTCGATGAAGCCGCACGGGCCGTCGCGGAGCACTTCGCCGACCAGGGACGTCGCACCACCCGCCTGCGGGTCAGCCACGCCTTCCACTCCCCGCTGATGGACCCGATGCTGGAAGACTTCCGCACCGTCGCGGAAGGACTGTCCTACGCAGCGCCGTCCCTCCCCGTGGTGTCCAACCTCTCGGGCGGGCTGGCTTCGCCCGAAGAGTTGCGCTCGACCGAGTACTGGGTGCGACACGTCCGCGAGGCCGTCCGCTTCGCCGACGGTGTGACAGCCCTGGAGACCGAGGGCGTCCGCACCTTCCTGGAACTCGGCCCCGATGGGGTCCTCTCCGCCATGGCCCGCGAATCGCTCGCCGACGAGGCGGTCACCGTCCCCGCGCTCCGCAGGAACGCATCCGAGGAACGCACCCTGCTCACCGCACTGGGCCGACTGGACACCACCGGCACCCCGCTCGACTGGCCCGCCTTCCTGGCACCCACCGGCGCCCACCCGGTCGACCTGCCGACGTACGCGTTCCAACACCGCCCGTTCTGGCCCTCCGCCAGCCGCGGCACCGGCGACGCCACCGCCCTCGGCATTGCCGGCGCCGCCCACCCGCTCCTCAACGGCGTCGTCGAACTCGCCGAGGACGAAGGGATGTTGTTCACCGGCCGCCTCTCGCTCCAGTCGCACCCCTGGTTGGCCGACCACACCGTCATGGGCCAGGCCCTGCTGCCCGGCACCGCACTCCTGGAACTCGCCCTGCGCGCCGGTGACGAGGTCGACTGCGACCACGTCGAGGAGCTGACGCTCGCCGCTCCGCTCGTCCTGCCGGCGCGCGGAGCGGTCCGGACCCAGGTCCGGGTAGGCGTCGCCAACGACACCGGCCGGCGCACCCTCACCATCCACTCGCGCCCCGAGCAGGCCACGGACACCCCGTGGACGCAACACGCCACCGGAGTCCTCGCCAGCGGCCCGCCGACGGCGCCGACCGTCCCCTTCGACGCCACGGTGTGGCCGCCGACGGGCGCCGAGCCCGTCGAACTGACCGACTTCTACGCGTCCCGCGCGGCCGAGGGATTCGCCTACGGGCCCGCCTTCCAAGGTCTGCTGGCGGTGTGGCGGCGGGACGGTGAGGTGTTCGCCGAGGCCGCCTTGCCGGAGGCCGGACGTCCCGACGCCGAGGCGTTCGGACTGCACCCGGCGCTGCTCGACGCGGGTCTGCACGCCGCCTGGCTCGTGGCCCCGGACGGGGACGACGCCCAGGCGGCCGGCGTGCCCTTCTCGTGGCACGGAGTCTCCCTGGCCGCTTCCGGCGCATCCGCGGTCCGCGTCCGACTCGGCCGCGACGCCGACCAAACGCTCACCCTGGCGATCGCCGACCCCACCGGCGCACCCGTCGCCACCGTCCAGGCCCTCGCCATGCGGAGCATCTCGGCCAACGCGCTGAGCGCCGGCGCGGCGCTCGCCCGCGACGCGCTGTTCCGCCTCGACTGGGCCTCGATCTCCGGGGACGCTCCCCGGTCGGGCGACGCACCGACCTCGACCTCGACCGGGACCTCGACCGCGACCGCGATCGCATCCGTGCCGGTGACGGTCGTCGGCGAGGACCTCCTCGACGTCGCCGCCAGTCTCGGTGCGTCCGGTGCGGACGTCGACGTCCGCACTGCCCTGCCGACCGACGAACCGACCGCCGCACTCGTCGTGCTGCCCCTCGCGACGCCCGCGCCGGGCGGACCCGAGGACGCCGTCGACACCCCGGCCGCCACGCACGAGCTGACGCACCGCGCGTTGGAACTCGTGCAGACCCGCCTGACGGACCAGCGTTGCGCGGACTCGAAGTTCGTGTTCGTGACCCGGGGCGCGACGACCGGGCACGACGTGGCCGCTGCTGCGGTGTGGGGCCTGGTGCGTTCGGCCCAGTCCGAGAACCCGGGCTGCTTCGCCCTCCTCGACCTCGATCCGAACGCCGACCCGAACGATCCCACCACGCTCCCGCTCACCGCCTTGACCAGCGAAGAGCCGCAACTACGCGTCTCCGAGGGCGATGTGCTCGCCGCGCGCCTGGTCCGTCGGCCGTTGCCTGCGGGGGAGTCGGCGGCGGGTGTGGGTGCGGGGTTCGCCGGTGGTGCGGGTGCGGTGTTGATCACTGGTGGTACGGGTGGTTTGGGTGCGGTGTTGGCCCGTCATCTGGTGGTTGAGCACGGTGTGCGGGAGCTGCTGTTGGTCAGTCGTAGTGGTGAAAGAGCTGCGGGTGTGGCCGAGTTGGTCGCCGATCTTGAAGAGCTCGGTGCCGAGGTGGTGGTTCGGGCGTGTGATGTGTCTGATCGTGCTGCGGTGTTGGGGTTGGTGGCTGGTCATCGGGTGTCGGCTGTGGTGCATGCGGCCGGGGTGTTGGATGACGGGTTGGTTGCGGGGTTGTCGCCGGAGCGGTTGTCGGCGGTGTTGCGGCCGAAGGTGGATGCGGCGTGGCATCTGCATGAGGCGACGCGTGGGATGGACTTGGGTGCGTTCGTGGTGTTCTCGTCGGTGGCGGGGACGTTCGGCAGTCCTGGTCAGGGCAACTACGCGGCGGCGAATGCGTTCCTGGACGCGTTGATGGTGCGGCGGCGGGCCGCGGGTCTGCCGGGTGTGTCGTTGGCGTGGGGGCCGTGGGAGCGGTCCGGTGGGATGACGGGCACGTTGTCGGATGCCGATGCGGACCGGTTGAGTCGTTCCGGTGTTCCGCCGCTTTCGGTGGCGCAGGGGCTGGCCCTCTTCGACGCGGCCCTGACCACCGGCGACGCCACCAGCGTGCCCGCCCGTCTCGACCTGCCGGCGCTGCGCGCCCAGGGAGAGGTGCCGCCGTTGCTCCGCTCGCTGATCCGTGGCCGTTCGCGCCGCGCAGCCGCCGCCGACTCGGCCATCGCAACCGGTCTGCGGGAACGCCTCGCAAGCCTGAACCCCGTCGAACGCCAGGAGGTCCTCCTCGACCTCGTACGCGGCCAGGTGGCCTTGGTCCTCGGTCATGCCGACGCCACGGACGTCCATCCGGCCCGTGCCTTCCGAGAGTTGGGTTTCGACTCCCTCACCTCAGTGGAACTCCGGAACCGCCTCAACACCGTCACCGGCCTCCGGCTGCCCGCGACCATGGTGTTCGACTACCCGACCATCGAGGTCCTGGTCTCCTTCATCCTGGACGAGCTACTGGGCGCCGACGCCGAGGCCGCGATCGTGCGGCGGGACGACGCCGTGGCCGTCGCGGACGACCCGGTCGTCATCGTCGGCATGGCCTGCCGCTACCCCGGTGGGGTCACCTCACCCGACGACCTCTGGAAGCTCGTCACCGCCGGCACCGACGCGATCTCCGCTTTCCCTACCAACCGTGGCTGGGACGTCGAGTCCCTCTACCACCCCGATCCCGACCACCTCGGTACGTCCTACACCCGCTCCGGTGGGTTCCTGCACGGTGCCGGGGAGTTCGATCCTGGTTTCTTCGGGATGAGTCCGCGGGAGGCGTTGGCGACGGATTCGCAGCAGCGGTTGTTGTTGGAGTCGTCGTGGGAGGCGGTGGA
>LIQL01000230.1 GCA_001418405.1 Streptomyces diastatochromogenes
CCGGGGTGTCGCTTCGAGGGGTGAACGCGGGCGTCGGGGTGCTGGTACGGGGTGCGGGGGAGGCCGTGCGGGCCCCGGTACGCTGGGGTTATGAGTGCTGGGACCCGACCCGAGAAGCCGGCCGGCCGGTTTCGCCGGATGCTCGACAGGCTGTCGTCCTCCGAGGAGGAGCTGCAGTCCGCCGAGCTGCAGGAGGACGCGCAGGCGACCGGGTGTACGCGGATATGCGACTGCGACGACCGTCAGATAGTGAAGGTCTCCGGCACCCTGCGGCACGTCACGCTGCGGCCGCGTGCCGGTGTGCCCGCGCTGGAGGCGGAGCTGTTCGACGGCTCCGCGGCGCTCGACGTGGTGTGGCTGGGTCGCCGTTCCATCGTCGGCATCGAGCCGGGCCGTAAGCTCATCGCCTCGGGCCGGATCTCGTTGAGTCACGGGCGCCGGGTGCTCTTCAATCCCAAGTACGAACTGCGACCGCTCGGACAGGAGTAGCCGGTGACGTCGTACGACCGACCGACCACTGACCCTGAGGCTTCCGCTTCCCCGCACCGTCCGGCGGGCGTTGCGGCGGCCGCCGGTGCCCCGCTGGAGTCCGGTACGGGCTCCACCGCCGACGGCAGGGAGGTGACGGAAGCGGCGCTGTTCGAGGCGTTCGGCGGCGTGCGCGGCATGGTGGAGACGGTGCTGCCGGGTCTGCTGTTCGTCGCGATCTTCACGGTCAACAAGGACCTGCACGTGTCGGCCATCGCGGCGCTGGCGGTGTCGCTGGTGTTGTGCGCGGTGCGGTTGGTGCGCAAGGACACCGTCAAGCACGCCTTCAGCGGGGTGTTCGGGGTCGCCTTCGGCGTGGTCTTCGCGATGATGACCGGCAACGCCAAGGACTTCTACCTGCCGGGGATGCTGTACACGCTCGGTCTGGCGCTGGCGTACATCATCACGACGCTGGCCGGGGTCCCGTTGATCGGGTTGATCCTGGGGCCGGTGTTCAAGGAGAACCTGTCGTGGCGGACGCGTAATCCGGGCCGCAAGAAGGCGTACGCGAAGGCCAGCTGGGCGTGGGGGCTGATCCTGCTCGCCAAGTGCATGATCTTGTTCCCGCTGTACTGGTGGGCGGACACCACGCAGCTGGGCTGGGTGCTGGTGGCCCTGAAGATCCCGCCGTTCCTGTTGGCGCTGTACCTGACCTGGATGTTCCTGGTGAAGGCGCCGGCGCCGATCGACGTCTTCGCGGAGATGGAGGCGCAGGAGAAGGCGGAGGAGGCCGAGCGGGAGCGGCAGCGCGGGCAGTCGGCGGCGCCGGACGCGGCGGCCGCGGACGCTCCGCACGAGGGGCCGCGACACCGCCGCTGACGTGCGACGCGAGCGGTGACGGAGGACAAAACGGAAGGGCCCGGGAGCTGATGGCTCCCGGGCCCTTCGTGTGCCGTGCCGGCGGTGTCAGCCTTCGCTGCGGCGGACCGACAGCAGGTCTTCCAGCTGTTCCTCACGGGACTGGGCGGCGACGAAGAGCAGTTCGTCGCCGGCTTCGAGGGCGTCGTCCTTGTTGGGGGTGAGGACCCGGGTGCCGCGGATGATCGTCACCAGTGAGGTGTCCTCGGGCCAGTCGACGTCGCCGACCCGGGTGCCGGCCAGGGCGGCCTCCGGGGGGAGGGTCAGCTCGACGAGGTTGGCGTCGCCGTGGCTGAAGCGCAGCAGCCGCACCAGGTCGCCGACGCTGACCGCCTCCTCCACCAGGGCGGACATCAGCCGCGGGGTGGAGACGGCGACATCGACGCCCCACGCCTCGTTGAACAGCCACTCGTTCTTGGGGTTGTTGACCCGGGCGACGACCCGCGGCACGCCGTACTCCGTCTTGGCGAGCAGGGAGACGACGAGGTTGACCTTGTCGTCGCCGGTGGCGGCGATGACGACGTTGCAGCGCTGGAGCGCGGCCTCGTCGAGCGAGGTGATCTCGCAGGCGTCGGCGAGCAGCCATTCGGCGAGCGGGACCCGTTCGACGGAGATGGCGGTGGGCGCCTTGTCGATGAGCAGGATCTCGTGACCGTTTTCGAGCAGTTCACCGGCGATGGAGCGGCCGACCGCTCCTGCGCCCGCAATGGCGACCCTCATGCGTGCGCCTCCTCGGGACCCTGGGCGAATGCCGCCTCGACCTTCTCGACTTCGTCGGTGCGCATCATCACGTGCACCAGGTCGCCTTCCTGGAGGACCGTCTGGGAGGTGGGCAACATGGCCTCGCCCAGGCGGGTGAGGAACGCGACGCGGACGCCCGTCTCCTCCTGCAGCTTGCTGATCTTGTGGCCGACCCAGGAGGGGGCGGTGTGGACCTCGGCGAGTTGGACGCCGCCGCTGGGGTCCCGCCAGAGGGGTTCGGCACCGGAGGGGAGGAGCCGGCGCAGCATCTGGTCGGCGGTCCAGCGGACGGTGGCGACGGTGGGGATGCCGAGGCGCTGGTAGACCTCGGCGCGGCGCGGGTCGTAGATCCGGGCCGCGACGTTCTCGACGCCGAACATCTCGCGGGCGACACGGGCGGCGATGATGTTGGAGTTGTCGCCGCTGGAGACGGCGGCGAAGGCCCCGGCCTCCTCGATGCCGGCTTCGCGGAGGGTGTCCTGGTCGAAGCCGACGCCGGTGACCCGGCGGCCGCCGAAGGCGGAGCCGAGGCGGCGGAACGCGGTCGGGTCCTGGTCGATCACCGCGATGGAGTGGCCCTGGCCCTCCAGGGTCTGCGCGAGCGCGGAGCCCACGCGGCCGCATCCCATGATGACGATGTGCATGCTGATTACCCCGTGCCCTGTACTAGCGCGCTGACCTGCCCAAACACCCTGCTCACTACTTTCTTCTCCGACGTACCGGCGACACGGAGCCGCTGTCCGTGACAGCGGCCCGGTGCGTCAGACGGGAGCGCCGACCGCACCGTGGTCCGGTACAACCGTAGCCGTAATGGCGTGCCCGGTAGGGGGCGCGGTGGGTGCCGGTCCGTTGTGGGGGGATGTCGTGCGGGAGCGGGATCGTGCGCTCTGCTGCGTGGGGGCGGCCGGGTAGGGCACGCTACAACGTGTGCCACAACTGCCACATCAGCCCCAACAGGCTTCTCTCCCGCCGCACATGGTGGTGTGCGGCGACGACGCACTGGCCCACCGGCTCGCCGCCGAACTCCGTGACGTCTACGGCGAACGGGTGACGCTGATCGTGCCGTCCGCGCAGGAGCCGCACCGCCCCCGCGTCCCCTCGCCCTCCCGCGGCTTGGGACGGGCCACCACCGCGCTGCTCGGCCGGGTCTCGGCGGCGGTGGCGCGCGGCGGGCCCGGCGCCTCGCCCGCGCCGCCGTTGCCCGCGGCGGCGCGCGAGGACGACGGGTCGCCGTCGGAGGCCCTACGGGTCCTGGTGGCGGCGCAGGTCGACGACGCGGCCTTGACCGAGGCGGGGATCGCGGAGGCGGGTGCGCTGGCGCTGGTCCACGACGACGACGATCTCAACATCCACGCCGCGCTGCGGGCCCGCCGCCTCAATCCCCGGTTGCGGCTGGTCATCCGGCTCTACAACCGCAAACTCGGCCAGCACTTGGAGGAGTTGCTGGACCAGGCCGCTGCGGTCGCCGCGAGCGGCGGGGCGGACGGGGCGCAGCCGCCGCGGGTCGACGCCTCCACCACGGTGCTCTCCGACGCCGACACCGTCGCCCCGGCGTTGGTGGCCACGGCGGTCGCCGGCACCAGCAAGGTCATCGAGGCGGACGGGCTGATGCTGCGGGCCGTGGAACGCGCGCCGGGGCAGTCGGGTCCGGCCGGGGCGCGGCGGCTGTGCACGCTGGCGCTGCTGTCGCCGTCACCCGGGGACGCGCCCGCCGGGCCAGCCGGCGAGCCGCCCGCAGGCGCCGTCGGGGAGCCGGGCGACGACGGGCCGGTGCTCCTGCCGGACGACGTCACCGCCGCGGAGTCCACCGGCTGCGGCCGGGTCGTGCTGGAGACCGTCGCCTATACAGGGCGGACGGTGCGACCGCGCCGGCTGCGCGGCCGGGGCGCGCCGCTGGCCTCCCTCTTCTCCCGGCGGCTGCGCTGGTCGCTGGCCGGTTTCGTCGGGGCGGTGCTGGCGCTGGCCGTCGCCGAGTCCCTGATCACCCGGGAGCCGCCGTTGCACGCGGCGTACCTCACGCTGCTGGACCTGTTCGCGATCAACGAACCGGCACTCAACGACCCGTTGGCGCGCAAGGTGCTCCAGTTGCTGTCCGGCTTGGTGGGGCTGTTGTTGCTGCCGGTGCTGGTGGCGGCGGCGTTCGAGGGGCTGGGCACGTTCCGGAGCGCGTCGGCGCTGCGACGTCCGCCGCGCGGGCTGTCCGGGCACGTGGTGCTGCTGGGCCTGGGCAAGATCGGGACGCGGGTGCTGGCGCGGCTGCACGAGATGCGCATCCCGGTGGTGTGCATCGAGGCCGATCCGGAGGCGCGCGGGGTCGCGCTGGCGCGCCGGCTGCGGGTGCCGACGGTCGTCGGCGACGTGACGCAGGAGGGGGTGCTGGAGGCCGCGCTGGCCGACCGGGCCCGCACCCTGCTGGCGCTGACGAGCGAGGACACCACCAACCTGGAGGCGGCGCTCTACGCCCGGTCGGTCAACCCCCGCCTGCGGGTGACGCTGCGGCTCTTCGACGACGGGTTCGCCACCGCCGTCTACCGGACGCTGCGCGCGGCGCACCCGGCCGCGCGGACCCGAAGCCGCAGCGTGTCGTTCCTGGCCGCGCCGGCCTTCGCCGGGGCGATGATGGGCCGCGAGATCCTCGGAGCGATCCCGGTGGAGCGGCGGGTGCTGCTGGTGGCCCGGGTGGAGGTGCGCGGCCACGCCGCCCTGGAGGGACGGAAGGTCGGCGAGGTGCTCCGTCCGGGCCGGCTGCGGGTGCTCGCCGTGGACAACTCCGCGCCCGACGAACCCGCCGACCCCGCGACGGGCGCGCCGCAGCCGGACGAGGACCCCGCGCCGGCGCAGCTCGCCGACGTACTGGACGACCACGTCCTGCGCCCGCAGGACGTGGTGCTGCTGGCGGTGACCCGGGAGGGACTCGGCGAACTGCTCTCCCGTCGACCGCGCCCGGCAGCGCACGGGGAGTGAGCCGGCGCGCCCGCGACGCACAGGGCGGCGCACGCCGCGCGCTGCCGTGCTCCCACGACACGCCCGGGCGTCGTGACATCGACCACGACGTGCGGGCCCGTGGAGTTCCCTGCATCGACGGTGCCGCCGTGCGCTTATCGTGCAGATGCTGTAAAGGTCCCGCGTAGTGGATGCGTAGTCGGGTCGCTATGTGCATGGTGGCGCATTCGCGCGCTCGCACCCGTCCGGGTGGCGGGTGGGCGGGGACCTTGACGAAGGCTTAGCATCCTCTGGTGTCCAAACTGACCGACGTGCCCAAACGGATCTTGATCGGGCGCGCACTGCGCAGCGACAGGCTCGGGGAGACCCTTCTCCCCAAGCGCATCGCACTCCCCGTCTTCGCCTCCGACCCGCTCTCCTCCGTGGCCTACGCGCCCGGCGAGGTGCTGCTGGTCCTGTCCGTGGCAGGGGTCTCCGCGTACAACTTCAGCCCGTGGATCGCGGTCGCGGTCGTGGTGCTGATGTTCACCGTCGTCGCGTCGTACCGGCAGAACGTGCACGCCTACCCGAGCGGCGGTGGTGACTACGAGGTCGCCACCACCAACCTCGGGCCCAAGGCGGGCCTGACCGTCGCCAGCGCCCTGCTGGTCGACTACGTCCTGACCGTCGCGGTCTCCATCTCCTCCGGCGTGGAGAACCTCGGCTCCGCCGTCCCCTTCGTCGTCGAGCACAAGACGTTCTGCGCCATCGCCATCATCGTGCTGCTGACGCTGATGAACCTGCGCGGCGTCAAGGAGTCCGGCAAGCTCTTCGCGATCCCCACGTACGTCTTCGTGGCCGGCGTCTTCATCATGATCTTCTGGGGCGCGATCCGCGGACTGCTCCTCGGCGACACCATGAAGGCCCCGACCGCCGGCTACACCATCCACGCCGAGCAGGGCGGCCTCGCCGGCTTCGCCCTGATCTTCCTGCTGCTGCGCGCCTTCTCCTCCGGCTGCGCCGCGCTCACCGGCGTCGAGGCGATCTCCAACGGCGTGCCCGCCTTCCGCAAGCCGAAGTCGAAGAACGCCGCGACCACCCTCGCCCTCATGGGCGGGCTGGCCGTCACCATGTTCTGCGGCATCATCGCGCTGGCCATGACCACCCACGTGCGGATGGCGGAGAACCCGGCCACCGACCTGTTGAACAACGGCAAGCCGCTGGGCTCCGGCTACACCCAGAACCCGGTCATCTCGCAGGTCGCCGAGGCCGTCTTCGGCAAGGGCAGCTTCCTCTTCGTCGTCCTGGCAGCGGCCACCGCGCTGGTCCTGTTCCTCGCCGCCAACACCGCCTACAACGGCTTCCCGCTGCTCGGCTCGATCCTCGCCCAGGACCGCTACCTCCCGCGCCAGCTGCACACCCGCGGCGACCGCCTGGCCTTCTCCAACGGCATCGTTCTGCTGGCCGGCGCGGCCACCGTCCTCGTCTACCTCTACGGCGCGGACTCCACCCGCCTGATCCAGCTCTACATCGTCGGCGTCTTCGTCTCCTTCACACTCAGCCAGATCGGCATGGTCCGGCACTGGAACCGCCACCTGGTCAGCGAGAAGGACCCCGCCAAGCGCCGCAAGATGCAGCGCTCCCGCGCCATCAACGCCTTCGGCGCCTTCTTCACCGGCCTGGTCCTCGTCGTCGTCCTCCTGACGAAGTTCACCCACGGCGCCTGGGTCGCCCTCCTCGGCATGGTCATCTTCTTCGTGACGATGACCGCGATCCGCCGCCACTACGACCGGGTCGCCGACGAGATCGCCGCCCCGGACACCCCCGACGACGACGTGGTCCGCCCCTCCCGCGTCCACGCCATCGTCCTGGTCTCCAAGCTCCACAAGCCCACCCTGCGGGCCCTGAACTACGCCAAGCTGATGCGCTCGGGCACCCTCGAAGCCGTCAGCGTCGACGTCGACCAGGCCGACACCCGGGCCCTGCGCGCCGAGTGGGAGCGCCGCGGCATCGAGGTCCCGCTGAAGGTCCTCGCCTCCCCCTACCGCGAGATCACCCGGCCGATCATCGACTACGTCAAGTCGCTGCGCCGGGAGAGCCCCCGCGACGCCGTCTCCGTCTACATCCCCGAGTACGTCGTCGGCCACTGGTACGAGCACCTGCTCCACAACCAGTCCGCACTGCGCCTCAAGGGACGCCTCCTCTTCACCCCCGGGGTCATGGTCACCTCCGTCCCCTGGCAGCTGGACTCCTCCGAGGCCGCCAAGAAGCGCGCCCGCAAGCGCGCCGAATGGAACGCCCCCGGCTCGGTCCGGCGCGGCCCGGTCTCCGCACCCAAGAAGGAATCCGCGGCCACCAAGAAGTGATCGTGGCGGCCGTCGCACGGCACCGCACCCCGTAGAATGGACGGCTGGCCTCCACCCGGAGGCCGGCCGTCACGGTTTCCACCCACCTCTCCCCAGGAGCTCCTCGCCATGCAGCCGGACACGCCGCCGGAATCCAGGAAGTCGCTGGTCGGCGAGGAGTACGAGGTCGAGATCGGCCCGGTCGCGCACGGCGGCCACTGCATCGCCCGCACCGACGCCGGCCAGGTCCTCTTCGTCCGGCACGCGCTGCCCGGCGAGCAGGTGCGCGTGCGCGTCACCGACGGCGAGGAGGGCGCCCGCTTCCTGCGCGCCGACGCCGTCGAGATCCTCAGCCCCTCCAAGGACCGCGTCGAGGCCCCCTGCCCGTTCGCCGGCCCCGGCCGCTGCGGCGGCTGCGACTGGCAGCACGCCGCGCCCGGCGCCCAGCGCCGCCTCAAGGCCGCGGTCATCAGCGAGCAACTGGCCCGCCTCGCCGACCTCACCCCCGAGCGGGCCGGTTGGGACGGCACCGTCGAACCGGCCCCCGGCGACAAGGTCGCCAAGGGCGAGGTCCCGGCCTGGCGCACCCGCGTCCAGTACGCCGTGGACGCCGAAGGTCGCCCGGGCCTGCGCAAGCACCGCTCGCACGACGTCGAACCGGTCACCCACTGCATGATCGCCGCCCCGGGCGTCTCCGAACTCGGCATCGAGAAGCGCACCTGGCCGCAGATCGCCACCGTCGAGGCGATCGCCGCCACCGGCTCCCACGACCGTCAGGTGATCCTCACCCCGAGCCCCGGCGGCCGCCTCCCCCTCGTCGAACTCGACAAGCCGGTCTCCGTCCTCCGCGTCGGCGAGAAGGACGGCGGCGTCCACCGCGTGCACGGCCGCCCCTTCGTCCGCGAACGCGCCGCCGGCCGCACCTGGCGGGTCGGCAACGGCGGCTTCTGGCAGGTCCACCCGAAGGCCGCCGACCTCCTCGTCGAGGCCGTCATGCAGGGTCTGATGCCCAAGAAGGGCGACATGGCCCTCGACCTCTACTGCGGTGTCGGCCTCTTCGCCGGCGCCCTCGCCGAACGCGTCGGCGACAAGGGCGCGGTCCTCGGCATCGAATCCAGCAAGCGCGCCGTCGAGGACGCCCAGCACAACCTCGCCGACCTCGACCGGGTCCGCATCGAACAGGGCAAGGTCGAGCAGATCCTGCCCCGCACCGGCATCACCGACGTCGACCTCGTCGTCCTCGACCCGCCCCGCGCCGGCGCCGGCAAGGCCACCGTCCACCACCTCGCCTCCCTCACCCCCCGCCGCATCGCCTACGTCGCCTGCGACCCGGCCGCCCTCGCCCGCGACCTGGCCTACTTCCACCAGGTCGGCTACGCCCCCCGCCGCATGCGAGCCTTCGACCTGTTCCCGATGACCCACCACGTGGAGTGTGTGGTGATCCTGGAAAAGGCCGCTAAGCAGTCCTGATCAAAGGCGCTCTCCGCGCATATGACGTGACCCATGGGCGTCGCGGGCGCCGTCTCGACACTGAGACGGCGCCCGCGACGCCCTTCGGCGTCTGCCCTGCCTCCCGACGACCAACTTGCCCGGGTGGCATCTGCCTGCGCCGTCTCTCTCCCCTTCCCGACGACGGCATGCCCCCAGCAGCCGCCCCGACCTGCGGCCGAACTGTGCGCAGAGCAGGGGAGAGACGGATACGAAGGGGCACCAGTGCTCGCTGCGCTCCGGCGTCCCGGCGGTCCGGACGGGCTCCGACGACGGCGAACGGACCCCGAGTCGCGTCGCACCCCTGGGATCGTGTAGATTCCTCGAGTTGCCCCGGAGCCCACAGGTCCCGCGGCAGCCAATCCCGCCGCTTCAGCGGCACACCACTACTGAACGGCCCGTCACCGGGAACGATTTCGGCATGCCGAAATTCAGACCGGGACTCGATTATGAGTCACTGAGGGAATCCGCTAAAGTAGTGGACACGCCGAAAGGCAAATCATTCCGACAAGAATTCGGAGCCGAATTCGAGACGGTTGCGCCTCATCGAGGAGCAGGCCGGACACGAAAAAGGATCTGATAAAGTCGGAAGGGTCGAGAAGCGAAAGCGAATCGGCCGAACCCCGCTCCAGCAGAGGGCCAGAGACGGAAACGGATCTGGTAAGGTTGGAACCGCGAGAAAGCCGAAAGGCCGGATCGCACCGGCGAAAATCAGAGCCGAAAGGATCTGATAGAGT